>NZ_JAHWBI010000009.1:0-87474 GCF_025697425.1 Stenotrophomonas sp. Ps181 | reverse complement strand
TGCGGGATGGGGATCGCTCGGCTCGTCTGTCGGCTGCTATCCGCAGATATCATGTTGACGGTCCCTCCACCCTGGCTCCTACATACCGCGTAGGAGCCGGGAGGAACATACAAGCCCATGCTCGGCTTTTTTCTTGCCTGCGACTTGTCGGGGTTCATGACCAGCCGAGCACGGGCTCGGCTCTACAATTCGATTTCCAGCAGCGCCCGCACAAAAAAAGGCCCGGCAATGCCGGGCCTTCTTCGATCTGCTCGCCGCAAGGCTTACAGGTTCGCTTCGGTGGTCTGGATCATGAACTTCTTGCGCATCGCCTCGATGTAGGCCTTGGCCGCGGCCATGCCGTCGATCTGGCTCAGCTGTTCCTTCAGCTGCTTCTGCTGCTCTGCAGTCACTTCCTTGATGTCGCCCGGATTGACCTTGTTCACCGCGAACAGCAGCGCGTGGCCGTTGACGTCGACCTTGCCATAGCTCGGCTTGCCTTCGGCCGGCACCGGCGCGCTGAAGATCGCGCGGTTGATTTCCGGGGTCGGCACCGGCTGGCTGCGCGGCAGGCCCGGCATCGGGCTCAGCTGCAGCTTCTCGCTGGCGGCCAGCGACTGCAGGGTGGCGCCCGCCTTCAGCTTGGCCAGGATGGCCTCGGCCGCCTTGTCGCTGGCCTGGCGCTGGCGATCAGCACGGATCGCAGCGATCACCTGTTCGCGGGCCTTGTCCAGCGGCAGGGCCTGTTCCGGGGTGTGTGCAGCCACACGGATGACCACGCTGTGGTTGGTCGCGCCGCCCAGCGCGATCGGGTCACTGGCGGTACCGTCCTGCACCAGCACGTCGGAGAAGGCGGCACGCAGCACGGCCGGGTCAGCGGCGATGCCGCTGGCGGTCGCGCGGGTGATCGGGCCCAGCGTCTGCAGCGGCAGGTTCACTTCCTTGGCCGCAGCGGCCAGGTCGCTCGGGCTCTTGTTGATGGCATCGACCAGGCGACCGGCCAGTTCGTTGAAGCCGCGCTCGCCGTCGGCCTTCAGCTGCTCGGCAGCCAGCGTGTCACGCACTTCCTCGAACGACTTGCCCTGGCCACCGCGCACAGCGGCCACCTTGATGATGTGGTAACCGAACTCGGTCTTCACCGGGCCGATCACGTCACCAGCCTTGGCCGCAAACAGCGCGTCCTCGAACGGCTTCACCATCGCACCGCGCTCGACCCAGCCCAGGTCACCGCCCTGGTCCTTGGAGCCCGGATCTTCCGAATTGGCCTTGGCCAGCGCAGCGAAGTCGGCACCGGCCGCCTTGGCATCGGCAGCGATCTTGTTCGCCTTGGCTTCGGCGCCGTCACCGGTGATCAGGATGTGCGAGGCCTGGCGCTGCTCCGGCGAGGTGAACTTTGCCTTTTCCTCTTCATAGCGCTTGCGCAGGGTCGCTTCGTCGGCCGGGGTCGGTGCCGGCAGGTTCGCACCGTTGATCTCGACGTACTCCAGCGACACGCTCTCGGCCTGGCGGAAATCCTTGCCGTGGCTGTCGTACCACTTCTTGATCTGATCATCGGTGACCGGCGCGGTATCGGCCGGTACGGGCGGCAACGCGGCCAGCTCGACGTCGCGGGTTTCGCCCAGCAGCTTCAACAGGCGCTCGGTCTCGGCCTGGGTGACGAAGCCGGAGCTCTGCAGGCCCGATGGGATCACCGACTGCTGCAGGCTCTCACGCACCAGTTCCTGGAACTGGGTCGGGGTACGCGGCGGATTGCCACCGGCCAATGCCAGGCGGTAGTTGTTCTCGTTGAACTTGCCGTTCGAATCGAGGAACGCCGGCATGGTCGCGATGTACTCGCGCACCGCGCCGTCGCCGATCACCACGCCCGCCTGTTCACCAACCAGGCGCACGACCTGTTCGTCGATCAGCTGATCGAGCACGGCCATCTTGTTCTCGGTGCTCTCGAACGCGCGCGGGTCGAAATTGTCGCCCTGCTGCTGGCGCTCACGCATGCGCTCCTGCTCGAAACGCGTGCGGAAATCCTGCGAGCTGATCTCATGGTGCTGCCACAGCATGCGCACCGGCCACCACGACGGCGCCGAACGCCACCAGGTGGGCGGCGCGGAAACCTTGGCCACGTTCTGTGCGCCAACGCCACCGAGGTAGCTGTTGTCGATCACGAACAGGAACGGAATCATCAGCAGCCCCAGGATCACGGTGACGATCCAGCCTGAGGTCTTGTCGCGGAGTTTCTGCAGCATGGTGAGGAATCACAAGGCCTGATTGGCGAGCCCGGCAGTGTAACCCGCTTCGCCGCAGGGACCAAAAGCAGCACCGACGCGGCCTGCGCCCACTTGCGCAGGCACGCACCATCAGTGCATCGGCCAACTCCATCCTGGCGCAAAGAAAAAGCCCCCGGCTTGCGCCGAGGGCTTTTAGAGTTGGCGGAGCGGACGGGACTCGAACCCGCGACCTCCGGCGTGACAGGCCAGCATTCTAACCAGCTGAACTACCGCTCCGCGCTTGAACTTTGCAGGTGCCCAGTATATCCGAAGACTCTCTGGAAACCCAGCCCGATGAACACTTTTTTCAAAGTTTTTTCACAGGGACTTAAGAATTCTGCAATGGCGGAGCGGACGGGACTCGAACCCGCGACCTCCGGCGTGACAGGCCAGCATTCTAACCAGCTGAACTACCGCTCCGTTCTTGCAAAAACCTTCTCGCCTTCCTCCCGAACCTCTCGGTGAGAAGACAAGGCCCCCGGCCTTGAACCGGGGGCCTGGATGTAATGGCGGAGCGGACGGGACTCGAACCCGCGACCTCCGGCGTGACAGGCCAGCATTCTAACCAGCTGAACTACCGCTCCGCGTTGTTACCTTTTTTGCTTTCAGCCGGCCTGGACCAGGGAGAAAACAAAGCCTCCAGCTTTTGGCCGGAGGCCTCGTTGAATGGCGGAGCGGACGGGACTCGAACCCGCGACCTCCGGCGTGACAGGCCAGCATTCTAACCAGCTGAACTACCGCTCCACACTCAAACTTTTACCGCGGTGCTGTGGTGGGTGCTGAGGGTTTCGAACCCCCGACCCTCTCCGTGTAAAGGAGACGCTCTACCGCTGAGCTAAGCACCCCAGCGAGCCGCTTAGTTTACAGCATCCTTCAGGGCCTTGCCAGCCTTGAACGACGGATTCTTCGAAGCAGCGATCTTGATGGTGTCGCCGGTCTTCGGGTTGCGGCCGGTGCGGGCAGCACGGTCGCGGACCTGGAAGGTACCGAAGCCAACCAGGGTGACCGCATCGCCGTCCTTCAGCGCCTTGGTGATGGCAGCAACGACGGCATCGACAGCGCGGCTGGACTCTGCCTTGGTCAGGTCGGCAGCTTCAGCAACGGCATCGATCAATTCGGTCTTGTTCATTCTCTACAACTCCTTTGGCGGTGGGTTCCGCTTATTCGACAGGGAAGCAACCGCACGCCATCTGCATGCGGCCGCCATGTGGAAACGGTTCGCCGAATCCAGCGATCACCAGACTGCGATCACTCATTCGCGAGTGCTGCTTTTATACCAGTGGCCCTACCCCCACGCAAGCTGGAAAGCCAGCAACGACGCGGGTTTCGGGCCATTGGACAGCGCGCGTCAATGCTTGACGCGCGCGTTTCCACTCGGTTTGGCCTTGCTGCGCACCGTGACGCGCTGCGCACTCTTGCGCGCCTTCTTCGGTGCCAACGGACGCTCCAGCGCCAGATCCAGGACTTCTTCGATGTACTTCACCGGCACGATCTTCAGATCGCGGGTGACGTTGGCCGGGATGTCGGCCAGGTCCTTGCGGTTCTCTTCCGGGATGATGACCGTGCGGATGCCGCCACGCAGTGCGGCCAGCAGCTTCTCCTTCAGTCCACCGATGGCCGTGACGCGGCCACGCAGGGTGATCTCGCCGGTCATCGCCACGTCGGCGCGCACCGGCACCCTGGTCAGCATCGACACCAGCGAGGTGACCATCGCTGCGCCGGCACTCGGGCCATCCTTCGGCGTGGCGCCATCGGGCACGTGCAGGTGCACATCGTGCTTCTGCAGGAAGTCGCTGTCGATGCCAAAGCCCACGGCGCGCGAACGCACCACCGACAGCGCGGCCGAGGCCGATTCCTTCATCACGTTGCCGAGCTGGCCGGTCAGGATCAGCTGGCCCTTGCCCGGCACGAGCGTCGATTCGATCTGCAGCAGGTCGCCACCAACTTCGGTCCAGGCCAGGCCGGTGACCAGGCCGATTTCATTCTCTTCCTCGGCACGGCCGAAGTCGAAGCGACGCACGCCCAGGTACTTGTCCAGGTTCTTGCTGGACACGCTCACCAGCGCCTTTTTCTTCGCGCCCTTCTTTGCCTTCACCGGCTGCGGGCCGGCCAGCGCGATCTCCTTCACCACCTTGCGGCAGATCTTGGCGATCTCGCGTTCCAGGTTGCGCACGCCCGATTCGCGCGTGTAGTAGCGCACGATGTCCTGGATGGCGTCACTGCCGATTTCCAGCTCTTCCGGCTGCAGGCCGTTGGCCTTGACCTGCTTCGGCACCAGGTAGCGGGTCGCGATGTTGAGCTTCTCGTCCTCGGTGTAGCCGGGGATGCGGATCACTTCCATGCGGTCCAGCAGCGGGCCGGGAATGTTGAGCGAGTTCGAGGTGGCCACGAACATCACTTCGGACAGGTCCAGGTCCACTTCCAGATAGTGGTCGTTGAATGCGTTGTTCTGCTCCGGATCGAGCACTTCCAGCAGCGCCGAAGACGGATCGCCACGGAAGTCCATCGACATCTTGTCGATCTCGTCGAGCACGAACAGCGGGTTCTTGCTGCCGACCTTGTTGAGGTTCTGCACGATGCGGCCCGGCATCGAACCGACGTAGGTACGGCGGTGGCCACGGATCTCGGCCTCGTCGCGCACGCCGCCCAGCGACATGCGCACGAACTTGCGGTTGGTGGCCTTGGCAATCGACTGGCCCAGCGAGGTCTTGCCCACGCCCGGCGGCCCGACCAGGCACAGGATCGGGCCCTTCATCTGCTTCACGCGCGACTGCACCGCCAGGTATTCAAGGATGCGCTCCTTGACCTTCTCCAGGCCGTAGTGGTCGGCATCAAGCGTATCCTGCGCGACCTTCAGGTCCTTGCGCACCTTGCTGCGCTTCTTCCACGGCACGCCCAGCAGCCACTCCAGGTAGTTGCGCACGACGGCGGCTTCGGCCGACATCGGCGACATCTGCTTGAGCTTGTTCAGTTCGTTGCGCGCCTTGGCTTCAACCGCCTTCGGCATGCCGGCCTCGGCAATCTTGCGGGCCAGTTCTTCCAGCTCGCCCGGCGCGTCGTCCAGGTCACCCAGTTCCTTCTGGATGGCCTTCATCTGTTCGTTGAGGTAGTACTCGCGCTGGCTCTTCTCCATCTGCGACTTCACGCGGCCGCGGATGCGCTTCTCCATCTGCTGCACGTCGATCTCGCCGTCGACCAGGCCGACCAGCATCTCCAGGCGGTCACCGACGGCCAGCGTTTCCAGCAGGCGCTGCTTGTCGGCCAGGCGCACGCTGATGTGCGCAGCGATGGTGTCGGCCAGGCGCGCCGGCTCATCGATGCCCGACAGCGTCTGCAGCAGCTCCGGCGGCAGCTTGCGGTTGGTCTTCACGTACTGCTCGAACAGCGACATCAGCGAGCGGGCGATCGCCTCGACCTCGCGCGCCTCGCGCTCGTCGGTGGCCTCGATCTCCAAGGCCTGGCCATGCAGCGAGCCGTCGCGCTCGTCGACGTGGGTGACCTGCACGCGCGACAGGCCTTCAACCAGCACCTTGATGGTGCCGTCGGGCAGCTTCAGCAGCTGCAGCACCTGCGCCAGCGTACCAACCTGGTAGAGGTCGGCCGCATGCGGGTCGTCGGTCTCAGCCGACTTCTGCGCCAGCAGCAGGATGCGCTTGTCCGCCTCCATTGCCTGTTCGAGCGCGTGCATGGACTTGTCACGGCCGACGAACAGCGGGATGACCATGTGCGGGAACACCACTACGTCGCGCAGCGGCAGGACCGGCAGGTCGAGGGTTTCACTTGGGGAACGGGCCATGGGGGCTCCAGGGAAGGGGGAAAACCGCCTCCGGGAGGGCATCTTCCGGAGACAAAAAAAGCCGATGGCCCCGTTATGGGGCCATCGGCTTTCAGATGCAAGGCATTCCTTTAAAATCCTTTCCAATCAACAACCTGGAAGGATCACTCGGCGCCTGCGGCCTTCTGTTCAGGGGCCGCCGGGGTCTGGTAGATCAGGTACGGCTCGGACTTGTGCTCGATCACCGACTCGTCCACGACCACCTTGCTGACGTTCTCCTGCGACGGCAGGTCATACATGGTGTCCAGCAGGACCGATTCGACGATGGTGCGCAGGCCACGGGCGCCGGTCTTGCGCTTGAGCGCCTTCCTGGCGATGGCCGACAACGCGTCCGGACGGAACTCCAGCTCGACGTTCTCCATCTCGAACAGCTTCTTGAACTGCTTGGTGATGGCGTTCTTCGGCTCGGTCAGGATCTTGATCAGGGCCGGCTCGTCCAGCTCCTCCAGGGTCGCGACCACCGGCAGGCGGCCGACGAACTCGGGAATCAGGCCGAACTTGATCAGGTCTTCCGGCTCGACTTCGGCCAGCACCTTGCCCACTTCCTGCTTGCGCTCGCTGCTCTTCACCTTGGCGCCGAAGCCAATGCTGCCGACGTCGGTGGAACGCGCCTGGATCACCTTGTCCAGCCCAGCGAACGCGCCGCCGCAGATGAACAGGATGTTCTTGGTGTCCACCTGCAGGAATTCCTGCTGCGGGTGCTTGCGGCCGCCCTGCGGCGGAACGCTCGCCACGGTACCTTCGATCAGCTTCAGCAGGGCCTGCTGCACGCCTTCGCCGGACACATCGCGGGTGATCGACGGGTTCTCGCTCTTGCGCGAGATCTTGTCGATTTCATCGATGTAGACGATGCCCTGCTGCGCCTTCTCGACGTCGTAGTCGCACTTCTGCAGCAGCTTCTGGATGATGTTCTCCACGTCCTCGCCCACGTAACCGGCTTCGGTCAGCGTGGTGGCGTCGGCCATGGTGAACGGCACGTTGAGCAGGCGGGCCAGGGTCTCGGCCAGCAGCGTCTTGCCCGAACCGGTCGGGCCGACCAGCAGGATGTTCGACTTCGCCAGTTCGACGTCGTCGTTCTTCTGCCGGCTCTCGATGCGCTTGTAGTGGTTGTACACGGCCACGGCCAGCGTGCGCTTGGCACGGTTCTGGCCGATCACGTACTGATCGAGGACCTCGAGGATCTCGCGCGGCTTGGGCAGCGAACTGCGCGCCGACTGCGCCTTTTCCTCAAGTTCCTCACGGATGATGTCGTTGCACAGCTCCACGCACTCATCGCAGATGAACACGCTCGGACCCGCAATCAGCTTGCGCACTTCATGCTGGCTCTTGCCGCAGAAAGAGCAGTAGAGGATCTTGCCGGTGTCCGTGGAACGACCTTGGCGGTCTTCGCTCATGCTTCGCTTACCCAGTTACCCCACCCGCTGAACGGGGGTTCGATTCGAGAATAGCACAGGGCCGAGGGGACACCAGTCCCACCCGACCCTGCAGGAACGAGGCCTCCCTGGCCCCGTGAAGGCCGGTCAGCCGGCCTGGATCGACTCATCCGGACGACGCTCCAGGACCTGGTCGACCAGACCGTAGGCCTGCGCCTCGAAGGCGCTCTTGAAGTTGTCGCGCTCGGTATCACGGGCGATCGTCTCCAGCGACTGGCCGGTGTGCTTGGCCAGCACCTCGTTCAGGCGCGAACGCAGGGTCAGGATCTCGCGCGCGTGGATGTCGATGTCGGTGGCCTGGCCCTGGTAGCCACCCAGCGGCTGATGGATCATCACGCGCGAGTTCGGCAGCGCATAGCGCTTGCCAGCTTCGCCCGCGGCCAGCAGCAGGGCGCCCATCGAGGCGGCCTGGCCGATGCAGGTGGTGCTCACATTCGGCTTGATGTACTGCATGGTGTCGTAGATCGCCATGCCGGCGGTGACCACGCCACCCGGCGAGTTGATGTAGATGTTGATGTCCTTTTCCGGGTTCTCCGATTCCAGGAACAGCAACTGCGCCACCACCACGTTGGCCATGTGATCGTCGATCGGGCCCACGAGGAAGATCAGGCGCTCCTTCAACAGGCGCGAATAGATGTCGTAGGCACGCTCGCCGCGGCTGGTCTGCTCGACCACCATCGGAACCAGGTTCAGGGCTTTGGTTCGGTTGTCCATTACGTGAGGTACCTATCTTGGGGGGCAACAACCCCGCGCCGGCAAAGGCGCGGGGCATCCGGTGATCCGCCCGGGCTTACTGGCGGATCGCGTCCTGGAACGACAGCTTCTCTTCGGTGTGCTGGGCACGCTCGGCGATCCAGTCGATCACCTGCTCTTCCATCACACGGTTCTGCAGGCCAGACATCAACTGGGGGTCGTTGCGGTACATCTCAATGACCTGCTCCGGCTCTTCGTAGGTCGAAGCGATCAGACGCATCGTTTCATTCAGGCGCTTGGCTTCCAGGCGCAGGTCGTTGATGCGGGCCACTTCACCGACCAGCAGACCGACCAGCACGCGCTTGGCGGCAGCATCCTTGAAGCCTTCGTGGGCATCGGCCGGGATCTCGCCGACGTTCTGGCCGTTGCGGCGCAGCTGCTCGACCTGCTGGGCCAGCATGGCGCGGGCTTCGTTCTCGACCAGGCGCGGCGGCATTTCCACCGACGAGTAGGCCGCGATCAGCTGCTCGCCCACTTCGCGGCGCAGGCGGTTCATCAACGCACCCTTCAGTTCGCGCTCCAGGTTGGCGCGGATGTCGCTGCGGAACTGCTCCACGTCGCCGCCCTTCACGCCGAAGCTCTTGATGAAGGCTTCGTCGACCGCCGGCACGACCGGCTCGGAGACCTCGGTGACCTTGACGGTGACCTGCACGGTCTTGCCGGCCAGTACCGGCACGCGCCAGTCAGCCGGGAACTCGACGTCCAGGGTCTTCTCTTCGCCCTTGGCCAGGCCGACCAGGCCCTTTTCAATGGTTTCGAACATCATGCCCTGGCCGAGCACGATCGAACCCTTCTCGGTGCCTTCGGCCGGCAGGCGCTCTTCACCGGCCTGCGACCAGGTTTCCACCGCGACCAGGTCACCGTCCTGCGCGCCACGGCTGACCGGGGCCCAGGTACCACGCTGGTTCTGCAGGTTCTCGATCATCTGGTCGATGTCGGCGTCGGTGATCTCGGCGGTATGGCGCACGACGGTCAGCTTGCTGACGTCGATGTCGCCGAAGTCCGGCACCACTTCCACGGTGGCCACGAAGGAGAACTCACCCTCGTCGCCCTTGTCGATGCGCGGGCTGCCGACGACGCGCAGGTCGTGCTCGCGCACGGCCGCGTCGAAGGTCTCGCGCAGCAGGCCGTCCAGTGCCTCGCCACGGACCTGCGCGCCGAAGCGCTGCTCGATCACCTTGGCCGGCACCTTGCCCGGGCGGAAACCCTTGATGCGGGTGGTACGGGCGATTTCGCCGAGGCGGCCGGCAATGTGGCTCTGCAGACGCTCTTCCGGCAGCGAGAAGCTCAGGCGGCGTTCCAGGTTGCCGGTGGATTCGATCGAAGCTTGCATGTTGACTCCTGCCACCGGTGGCCCAGGCCCCCGGCTCGATGATTGGGATGAAACGGTTGTAAGGACGCGACGTCTGGGACGCGCCTGCTTGCCGCAGCCCTTTAGTTTCGCCCAATTCGGCTTGCACTGCCAGCGCGTGCCGGTCAAGGGGGCGCAGATGGCCCGATCAGGGCGGGGACAGGCCGGCACTGGTGCGAAAGGGGGGACTCGAACCCCCACGCCTTGCGGCACTGGAACCTAAATCCAGGGCGTCTACCAATTCCGCCACTTTCGCGTGGCCGGCGCAGGTGTTCATTGTCGCAGGCGATGACGGGAAGCGGAAGGCCTGCACAAAACTGAACATGGCAATTGTGCGCAGCCCGCGCGTTGAACCACCCCGGCGAGCGCAAGCTCATCCGGGGTGGCGGGGTTCACTGCTGCGGCATGGCCTTGGCCGACGCCGTACCGGCGCCCTGCCCGGCTGCAGGATCCACCTTGCGGATCTCCACGCCCCCGTCGCCGGTGCGCCGGAGGGCCACCGGCTCCGGCGTGGCCTTGCGCACATCGACCGAACCATCCGCATTGCGCTGCACGTCCACCGCATCGGGCAGGGTCTCCCGCTCAGCCGGCTGAGCCGGCTGCATCTGCATGGCCCCACCGACCGGGCGCGCAGGAGCGCTCTCCGTGCCAGCATCGCGTTCGACGGTCTGCGCCGGATCTTCGGCGGGCGCGCAGGCCGCCAGTGCCAGCAATGCGAAGGAAACCCACAGCGTGCGGTGCAATCGATTGATATCGACCATCAACATCGTCCTTCATGCATGCGCCATCGGCGCGGAAGATCCATTGGGTGCGATGCAGGACGCGATGCGGTGAGAAGCAGTGCACAGCATTGATATCACTGATGACGCGTATGACCCTGATTTCAGCATTGCTTCAGTCGATCCACGCCATGCGTGGATGACATGCCCCCCAGCGAACAGGCAAGAAAAAAGCCACTTGGCGAACCAAGTGGGAAGCTGCCGCGCATTCGCGCCGCAGCCCCACGCTTTGCGCGGCAAAGCGCGGGCCCCACTTCATCAGCCGCCACATCCCCGCGGCTTCGCCGCGCCCCCTTGACTCAAGGGGGCTCCGCTCCAGCCAGCACCGCTGGCATCTGCAGATGCCCCTCAGCGAACAGGCAAGAAAAAAGCCACTTGGCGAACCAAGTGGCTTTCGTCTGGTGGGCTGTCAAGGATTCGAACCTTGGACCTATTGATTAAGAGTCAACTGCTCTACCAACTGAGCTAACAGCCCGAAATCGGGGCGCGAATTATGACCCGATCCGCTCGGTGGGTGCAAGCACTTTTTTCAACGTGGTTGAAACCAGCACTGCGCGGCCCACTCCTGCTGCAGATCCACGCCGGGCGGGTTCTGCAACGCGTGTTCCATCGGAACGATGGCAGTCACACCTATAAGAAAAAAGCCACCTGGCGTACCAGGTGGCTTCTGTCTTGGTGGGCCGTCAAGGATTCGAACCTTGGACCTATTGATTAAGAGTCAACTGCTCTACCAACTGAGCTAACGGCCCGTGAAACTCAGACGCACATTGTAGCGTGCTTTCTGTTTATTGCAATACCGTTTCGGCTGCGCCGATGCGGTTGAATCAGTGGGGTGGCTGAGGGGATTCGAACCCCCGACCACCGGAATCACAATCCGGTACTCTAACCAACTGAGCTACAGCCACCACTGAAACTTTCGCTCCATCGCCGATACCACTGACGCCGGAACCTTGAACATTGCCTGGGGACTGTCACCGAAGTTGCGGTCCGCCGAAGCGAGTCCGATATTCTGGTGGAGTCCTTGCGCTTTTGCAAGCACTTCTTCACATCCGTCGATGCGATCCCGGTGCCCGCCAATGGCGCGCCCGACAGGAATCGAACCTGTAACCGCCGGCTTAGAAGGCCGGTGCTCTATCCAGTTGAGCTACGGGCGCCCGAACCGGAACGGTGTCCAATCCGACGTGGCGTGGGATTGGTCGGGGTAGAGGGATTCGAACCCCCGACATCCTGCTCCCAAAGCAGGCGCGCTACCAGACTGCGCTATACCCCGGTCTTGCAATCCCCTCGGGTTGGGCCCGGGGAGTTGGTCATTGTCGCCAAGCGCGTTGGGAACTGTCAACGAAGGATGCACAGATCCCGGGCCTGCCGCAACGCCGAAAGCAGTCATCGGCTATGCTCACGCCCATCGGCCGGATGGCCGTCCCGACCTTCATTCGCACGGAGAACACGCATGCGCAGCGGCAACCCGGCTCTTTCCGAGTCGACCTTCCTCGACCTCGCCAGTGGCTCGGTAGTGACCAGCCCCGACCAGGCCATGACCCTCAACGGCACCGCCAACAAGACCGGCATCCTGCTGCTGCTGACCGTGCTGACCGCGGCGTTCGCCTGGAGCCAGGCGGTCGACGAGTACGGCCAGATTTCCGGCAGCGCGAGCCTGTACGCCATCGGTGGCGCGATTGGCGGCCTGGTGCTGGCATTGATCACCATCTTCAAGAAGGAATGGTCGCCGGTCACCGCGCCGATGTACGCGCTGGTCGAAGGCCTGTTCCTGGGCGCCGTGTCGGCCCTGTTCAACATGAAGTACCCGGGCATCGTGTTCCAGGCGGTGCTGCTGACCTTCGGCACCCTGGCCGCCCTGCTGTTCGCATACCGCAGCGGCCTGATCAAGGCCACCGAGAACTTCAAGATGGGCGTGGTCGCCGCCACCGGCGGCATCGCGCTGCTCTACCTCGCCTCGTTCGTGCTGGGCTTCTTCAACATCAACGTGCCGGTGATCCACGACTCCAGCTGGCTGGGCATTGCCTTCAGCCTGTTCGTGGTGGTCGTGGCCGCGCTGAACCTGGTGCTGGACTTCGATTTCATCGAGACCGGCGTGGCCCAGCGCGCGCCGAAGTACATGGAGTGGTATGGCGCATTCGGCCTGATGGTGACCCTGGTCTGGCTGTATGTGGAGTTCCTGCGCCTGCTGTCGAAGATCCAGCAGCGCTGAACCGGGCAAAGCCATAAACGACAAAGGGCGCCTTCGGGCGCCCTTTTCTCTTTGTAACGCGTGGCCGCATTTCCCCGCTAGCCAGTCACGCCGGCCTGTGCAGCGTAGTGTGCCGCAAGGTGCTCGACCAGCGCTCGCACCTTGGGCGCGAGCGCACGTGCATGCGGGTACAGCGCGAAGTAGCGCCGCTGGCCGGCATGCCAGGCCGGCAGCACGCGGATCAGGCGACCGGCGCGCAGGTCCTCCTGCACGGTCAGCGCGGTGAACAGGCTGATGCCCATTCCGGCCAGCGTGGCAGCGTACAGCGCGGGCGTGGCATCCACGCGCAGGCGCTGCCCGGCTTCAACGCTCACGCTGGCGCCGCGCGGTCCCTGCAACCGCCAGGGCGGCATTGACGGCGTGGGACTGAAACCCAGCAGCGTGTGCTGCTCCAGATCCAGTGCGTGCCGTGGCAGGCCATGGCGCGCCAGGTAGGCCGGTGCGGCGACCAGGATGCGCGGGCAGCTGGCCAGCTCGCGCGCGACCAGTTGGCTGTCCGGCAATGAAGCTGCAATGCGCAGCGCCAGGTCGAAACCACCACCCACCACATCGACCTGCTGGTCATCCGCCGACAGATCCAGCGTGACCTGCGGGTAACGCTGCAGGAACGAGGGCAGCCAGTGGGGCAGCTCCTGGCTGGCCACTACCTGCGGCACGCTGATCCGCACGCTGCCGCTGGGCTGCGCCTGCCCGGCGCGAGCACGATCATCCGCCTCCTGCAGGCGGTCCAGCAGCGTTGCCGCCTCGCGGTGGTAATCGCGCCCGGCCTCGGTCAATGACAGCCGACGGCTGTTGCGATCGAGCAGGCGTACCTGCAGGTGCTCTTCCAGCTGCCGAAGTTGCCGCGACATCGCCGAGTGGGTGGTCCCCAGGCGCTCGGCGGCCGCAGTGAAACTGCCCGCGTCAACGATGGCGCGCAGCGCACGCAGGGCGGCGAAGTGATCCATCGGCGGGCAGCTCCACGTGGCGGAGCCCGCGGCATGCGGGCTCCGCCAGCTTATCAAGCGCCGTCGCCGGCCTTGCGTACCGGCAGCGCCAGGATCGCGTCGGTGCTCATGACATCGCCGAAAGCGTCTTCGATCTGCGCCAGCGAGGCCTCATGCAGCGCGCGATGGCCGATGCGCTGGCCACCGGCCAGGTCCAGGTCGCGGCTGGCGCTGGCATCGGACGAGACGATCACCCGGTAGCCACGTGGTGCGGCCGCTGCGTCGCGCGCGGCACCGGCCACACAGGCATGGGTCTGCAGGCCGGTGACGATAAGGGTGTCGATGCCCGCGTTCTTCAGCATCTGGTCGAGCACGGCGGCGGACGCGCCGGCGAACACACTGACGTTGTCCTTCTGCACCACGGTCTCGCCCTGGCGCGGCTGCAGGTCGCGATGGAAGGCGGCATTGACGCTGCCCTGCGCGAACAGGGGTGCGCCGGCCGGCAGCACGTGCTGGACATGGATCACGCGGATGCCGTGGGCATCGGCGAATTCGACTATCCGCCTGGCCTGGCGCAGTGCGGCCACTCCATCGGGAATGACCATGCGGCCACCCGCAAAGCCCGGTACGGCCTTGGCATCGAAGTACTCGTTCTGGAAGTCGATCACCAGCACGGCAGTCTTCGCCGCGTCCAGCGAGGTCGCGACCGGCGCACCCGCCATATGACGGATGGTGGGATGGGCCGGCTCGGCAGCAGCAACCGGGATGGTGGCGGTCATGCCGAACAGGCTGGCCAGGCCGAAGGCGGCGAGATTCATGGGGCGACTCCTGTGCAATGGAAAGTGGGCTCAGGATGCGGAGCGGATGGCGCACGAACCAGCCGTGCAACAGCACATGATCTGTGCGATATCAGCACAGACCGCTTCTGTGGAGTCGAGCCATGCTCGACTCCACAGAAGCGGAAAACGCAACGGGGCGCCCGAAGGCGCCCCGCTGTGGATCCAACCGAGGCCGGCCGGCCGCTTACAGGCGGCTGGCAATGGCCTTGGCAAAGCTCATGGTGGTGCCGGTGCCACCCAGGTCGCCGGTCAGCGAATCCTTGGCTTCCATGGTCGCCACGATGGCCTTGCGCAGGCGCTCGGCGTTTTCCGGCTGACCGATGTGGTCCAGCATCTGCGCGGCCGCCAGCAGCAGCGCGCACGGATTGGCTTTGCCCTGGCCGGCGATGTCCGGCGCGGTGCCGTGCACGGCTTCGAAGATCGCCGCGTCCTTGCCGATGTTGGCGCCCGGGGCCAGACCGAGGCCGCCGACCAGGCCGGCGCACAGGTCGGAGATGATGTCGCCGAACAGGTTGGTGGTGACGATCACATCGAACTGTTCCGGACGCATCACCAACTGCATGCAGCAGTTGTCGACGATCATTTCCTGGAACTCGATGTCCGGGTACTGCGCGGCCACTTCACGGGCGACATTCAGGAACAGGCCCGAGGTCGACTTGATGATGTTGGCCTTGTGCACGGCGGTGACCTTCTTGCGGCCGGTGCTCTTGGCCAGCTCGAAGGCGTAGCGCACGATGCGCTCGGAGCCCTTGCGGGTGATGCGGGTGCCGGAGAAGGCGGTCTCGCCATCGGCCGACACTTCCTGACCTTCGGCCAGGTAGGCACCTTCGGTGTTCTCACGGACGGTGATCAGGTCGACGTTGTCGAAACGCGACTTGGTGTTCGGGAAGGTGTGGGCCGGACGCACGTTGGCGTACAGGTCGAAGTGACGGCGCAGGCTGACGTTGATCGAGGTGAAGCCACCGCCGACCGGGGTGGTCAGCGGGCTCTTCAGCGCGACCTTGTTGCGCGCGATCGATTCCAGGGTCACCGCCGGCATCAGGTCGCCGTGCTTTTCCAGGGCCACCAGGCCGGCGTCGGCGTCTTCGTACTCCAGGCCAGTCTTGAGCTGGTCGAGCACGAACAGGGTGGCGTCCATGATTTCCGGGCCAATGCCGTCGCCGCGGATGACCGTAATTTTCTGCGTCATTGATCGATGTTCCGAACAGGGGGAAAAACGCCGTCCGGACGTGCCCGGAAACGCCGGCGCAAAGGAAGTTTCACCGGCAATTATGCCTGAGCCGGGGCCGAGGTCCCAAATAGACCATGGTCCCAGTCCCCGGCTCAGGCAGAATTGCCCGCGCATCCCACCTTATCCCCCCGCCTGTCGGCGCGCCCCCTTGAACAACAAGGGGGGCTCCTGAGCTGTCGGATCGCGGGGAGGCCCCTTGCGGGTGCGGTAGTGCCGGCCGCTGGCCGGCAACCCCGGCGATGCCGGCCAGCGGCCGGCACTACCCTCAGTGTTCGTGCGCGGCTGGCGCGGCCGCGCCACCTTCAAGCTGGTCGAGGAAGTCGACCGCGCGGCGCAGGTGCGGGATCACGATGGAGCCGCCCACCACCAGGCCGACCGAGAAGGTCTCGAAGAACTCCTCACGGGTCACCCCGGCATCCTTGCACTGGGCCACGTGGTAGCTGATGCAGTCGTCGCAGCGCAGCACCATCGAGGCCACCAGGCCCAGCAGCTCCTTGGTCTTCACGTCCAGCGCGCCGGCCTGGTAGGTCTGCGTATCCAGCGCGAAGAAGCGACGCACCACCTGGTTCGGTTCGCCCAGGATGCGCTCGTTCATGCGCTTGCGGAACTCGGTGAACTCGGCGATGCGGTCCTTGCTGCCGTCGTCGGCCGCGCTCATGCCTGGCCCTGCCCGGCCAGCAGCGGCTCGAGCTTGCCTTCACGGTGCAGGGCCATCATGTCGTCGTAGCCGCCGACATGGACATCGCCGACGAAGATCTGCGGCACGCTGGTGCGGCGGGTCAGCGCCATCATCTTCTCGCGCTCGGCCGGGTCCAGGTCGATGCGGACCTCGGTCCACTGCTGGCCCTTGCTCTTCAGGAAGTTCTTGGCGGCCACGCAGTACGGGCAGACGGCGGTGGAATAGATGGTGATGGCGGGGGCACCGCCGGCGGTCTGGGCTGTCACGGGAAACTCCACGATGGATCGACGGTCTACATATGGTACCGGTGCGCTGGAATTTCCACGCCACGGCCGCAACACTGTGGATTAACGAATGGTTGCCCCCCGCCCTGCCACGCTTGGTGCGCCCCGCCCGAGGACCTTCTGCTTGCGAGCCCTGCTGCTGACTACCGCCGCCACCCTGGCCCTGGCCATGCCGCTGGCCCAGGCTCAGGAGAAGCTGCCCGACATCGGCTCTTCGGCCGGCGAGCTGCTGACCCCGGCCCGCCAGGCCGAGTACGGCGCGATGATGCTGCGCGAGCTGCGCAACTACGGCTACCTGTTGGAAGATCCGCTGGTCAACGACTGGCTGCAGACCATGGGTGCCCGGCTCGGCTCCAACAGTGACCAGCCGCGGCAGCCGTACACCTTCTTCGTGATGAACGACCGCCAGATCAACGCGTTCGCCACGCTGGGCGGCTACATCGGGGTCAATGCCGGACTGGTGCTGACCGCCGAGCGCGAGGACGAAGTTGCTGCCGTGCTGTCCCACGAAATCGCCCATGTCACCCAGCAGCACGTGCTGCGCGGTGTCGAGCGCGCCCAGCGCGACCAGATCCCGATCCTGCTGGGCATGCTGGCGGCGGTAGTGGCCGCCCAGGCCAGCAACAGCACGTCGTCCGGCAACGCGACGATGGCCGCGATCAGCTCGGGCATGGGCCTGATGCAGCAGCGGCAGATCAACTACACCCGCTCCAACGAGTCCGAGGCCGACCGCCTCGGCATCCGCACCCTGTCGCGCAGCGGCTACGACGTGGATGCCATGGCCGGCTTCTTCGAGCGGATGTCGGCAGCCATGCGCGGCAACGAAGGCGGCTACAGCGTGCCCGAGTTCCTGCGCACCCACCCGGTCAACATCACCCGCATCAGTGAGGCCAAGTCCCGCGCCCAGCAGATGAAGAAGGATACGGTGCTGCTCACCACCAGCACCCCCACCGGCGAGCGCAAGGAGCGGGTGGACCCGGCCGATCCCAGCCTGGGCGAGCCGCTGCTGCGCGGCAACAACCCGCTGCTGCCCGGCAGTGTGCTGCGCCTGCCGATCGGCCAGCTCAACCGTGGCGCCAGCGGTGACTTCGAGTGGGCGCGTGAGCGCCTGCGCGTGCTCAGCGCGGACTCCACCCCCGAGCTGGAGCGCGAGTACGCCGACCTGGCCAAGCGGCAGAAGGACGGCCTCAACGATGCGCAGCGTTACGGCCAGGCGCTGGCGGTGATGCGCGGTGGCCGTGCCGGTGCCGGCCAGGCCCGGCAGACCCTGGCCGGCCTGCTGCAGAGCCACCCCGGCAACCTGTGGCTGGCGCTGGGCCTGGGCGAGGCGGAGTCGCGCGCAGGCCAGGCGGCCCAGGCCAACAGCCGCTTCGAGCAGCTGCTGCGCGAACACCCCAACAGCCGCCCGGTGGCACTGACCTATGCCGAGATCCTGAACGAGCAAGGCAGCCGCGAGGCCGGCCAGCGTGCGCAGGCGATGCTGCGCCCTCTGCTGTCGCAAAGTGGTAACGATCCGGTCTTCCAGCAGCGTTTCGCCCGCGCCAGCGAGTTGGCTGGCGACAGCGTGCGCGCCAGCGAGGCCTATGCCGAGGCCGCCTTCCTCAGCGGGCGGCCAGAACAGGCACTGATGCAGCTGCAGGCGCTCAAGCGCAACCCGGCGCTGGATTACATCGGCCGCGCGCGGGTTGACGCGCGCATCGAATCGATCACCCCGACGGTGCTGGAGCTGCGCCGGCAGGGCGTGCAGGACCCGGATCTGGACCGCCGCTGAGCACCGCATGACCGGCCGATGGCAATCCGGGCCGGTTCCGGCCGGGTAGTCACAAACATGTCATCAAACCGTAGTCTACTGGCACCAGTCCAGTAACCGAGCCCTACGGTGTCCTCGTGCAGAAACGCATCCTGATCGTCGATGACGAGCCCGCGATCCGTGAAATGGTCGCCTTCGCCCTTCGCAAGGGCGATTACGAACCGGTCCACGCCGGCGATGCCCGGGAGGCCCAGACCGCGATCGCCGATCGCGTTCCCGACCTGATCCTGCTGGACTGGATGCTGCCCGGCACCAGCGGCCTGGACCTGGCCCGTCGCTGGCGCAAGGAAACGCTGACCCGCGAAGTGCCGATCATCATGCTGACCGCCCGCGGCGAAGAGAACGATCGCGTCGGTGGCCTCGAGGCCGGTGTCGATGACTATGTGGTCAAGCCGTTCTCGGCGCGCGAACTGCTGGCCCGCATCCGTGCGGTCATGCGCCGCGCCCGCGAAGATGACGAGGACGGCAGCGTAGCCGTCGGCCCGATCCGTATCGACGGCGCCGCCCATCGCGTGTTCGCCAACGACCAGCCGGTGCCGATCGGTCCGACCGAATACCGCCTGCTGCATTTCTTCATGACCCACCCGGAGCGCGTCTACACCCGCGCGCAGCTGCTGGACCATGTGTGGGGCGGCAGCGTCTACGTGGAGGAGCGCACCATCGACGTGCATATCCGCCGCCTGCGCAAGACGCTGGAGCCGTTCAACGCCGAGAACATGGTGCAGACCGTGCGCGGCGCCGGCTACCGCTTCTCCACTGCCACCTGAGTCTCGTCGTGCCGGCACCGCGCACCTGCAGGTGCCGGTGCCGGCAACTCTGCTATAACCCTCGGTTCACCCCAGTGAACCGCCGCACCTCAACGACGAGATCGCAATGCCCCGCCACATCCGCTCTGCCTGGTTGAAGACCCTGGCCACCGTTGCCGCGGTGCTGCTGTTCGCCGGACTGGTGGGGTGGTTCACGGGCCATCTGTGGTTGTGCATCGCACTGGGCGCGCTGGCGGCCCTTGCCTGGCATTACTGGCGCCTGCGCAGCGTTCTGCGCCGGCTGACCGCTCGCCAGCGCTGGGACACCGCCGAAGAAGGCACCGGCGTCTGGAACGAACTGGACCGCCTGCTGTACCGCAACCAGGTGGAAATGCGCGTGCGCAAGCGCCGCCTGCTGGACATGCTGCGCAGCTACCGCGCTGCCGCCGCCGCGCTGCCTGATGCCGTCGTCGTGCTGGATCGCAACAGCCAGCGCGTGCAGTGGTTCAACGAAGCGGCTACCGCCCTGCTCGGCCTGCACCATCCCGGCGACCTTGGCGAGGCCCTGGTCGAGCGCCTGCAGCCAATGCCGCTGGCACACTGGCTGGCTGGTGGCCGCAATGCCGAGCCCATCCTGGACGTACCCTCGCCGGTCGATCCGGCGATCCGCCTGAACCTGCGCCTGATTCCCTATTCGTCGGACTATTGGCTGCTGATCGCGCGTGACGTCAGCAAGCTGCTGCGCCTGGAGCAGGTGCGGCGGGATTTCGTCGCCAACGTTTCACACGAGCTGCGCACGCCGCTCACCGTAGTCCACGGCTACCTGGACATGATGGACCCGGAGGATTTCCCGGGAACCGGACCGATGCTGGAAGAAATGCGCAAGCAGAGCCAGCGCATGGCCCAGCTGGTGGAAGACCTGCTGACCCTGTCGCGGCTGGAATCGCAGGAGCACAGCGAGGAAGAGACCGTGGCCATGCAGCCGATGCTGGCCACCCTGCGCCGCGAGGCCGAGGCGCACAGCCAGGGCCGCCACCAGATCAGCATCGACGACCTGGCCGGCGTTGACCTTCAGGGCTCGACCAAGGAACTGCACAGCGCATTCTCCAACCTGGTCACCAATGCGGTGCGCTATACGCCGGCCGGTGGCCGCATCGCGGTGGAGTTCCGCCGCGAGGGCGACGGTGCGGTGCTGGCGGTGCGCGACTCCGGCTACGGCATCCCGGCCACCCACCTGCCGCGCCTGACCGAACGCTTCTACCGTGTCTCCAGCAGCCGCTCCCGCGAAAGCGGTGGCACCGGCTTGGGCCTGTCCATCGTCAAGCACATCCTCGGCCTGCACCACGCACGGCTGGAAATTGAAAGCGAAGTCGGCAAGGGCTCGGTGTTCTCCTGCCATTTCGATGCCGACCACGTGCGCCCGCGCGAGTCCGCCCCCCTGACCTCCATCGAAGAATGACGCCATGAGCAGCCTCGGATCCCTCCCCCTCCCCGTGAGCCCGGACAACGATCCGTTGCGCGACCCGGCGCTGTACATCAATCGCGAACTGTCACAGCTGGATTTCAACTTCCGCGTGCTGGCCCAGGCGATGGACCCGCAGGTGCCGCTGCTGGAGCGCCTGCGCTTCATGTGCATCTCCTGCACCAACCTCGACGAGTTCTTCGAGATCCGCGCCGCTGCCGTGCGCCACGCGCAGGAATTCGGCCTGCCACCCGCACCGGACGGGATGAGCCCGCAGGCCATCCTCAGCGCCATCCATGACCGTGCCGCCGAACTGGTGGACCAGCAGTACCGCTGCTGGAACGAGACGCTGCGGCCGGCGCTGATGGAGGCCGGCATCGGCGTGCTCGGCCGCCACTCCTGGACCGACCGCCAGAAGCGCTGGCTGCGCGCCTACTTCCGCAACGAGATCATGCCGGTGCTGTCGCCGCTGGGCCTGGACCCGGTGCACCCGTTCCCGAAGATCCTCAACAAGTCGCTGAACATCGTGGTGGTGCTGAAGGGCACCGATGCCTTCGGCCGCGCCGGCCATCTGGCCATCGTGCGTGCGCCGCGCTCGCTGCCGCGCATCATCCAGCTGCCGGAGAAGCTGGGCGGATCGCAGAACTTCGTGTTTCTGTCCTCGGTGCTGTCCACCTTCGTCGATGAGCTGTTCCCGGGCATGGAAGTCCAGGGTGCCTACCAGTTCCGCGTCACCCGCAATTCCGAGCTGGTGGTGGACGAGGAGGAAGTGGAGAACCTGGCGCTGGCGCTGCGCGACGAGCTGGTCGACCGCGGCTACCGGCCGGCGGTGCGGCTGGAGATCGCGCACGACATGCCGCGCGAGATCGTGCGCACCCTGCTGCAGAATTTCGGCCTGACCGAGAACGCGGTGTACCGCATCGATGGCCCGGTCAACCTCAACCGTATCATCCAGCTGTATGACCTGATCGCGCAACCGGACCTGAAATACCCGCCGATGACCCCGCGCACGCTGCGCGACAGTGACGGCATCTTCGAGACGGTGGCGCGCCAGGACCTGCTGCTGCACCATCCGTTCGACGCCTTCACCGCAGTGCTGGACCTGATCCGGCAGGCGGCAATCGATCCGAACGTGCTGGCAATCAAGCAGACCCTGTACCGCACCGGCAAGGACTCACTGATCGTCGATGCGCTGATCCAGGCCGCGCGCAACGGCAAGGACGTGACCGTGGTGGTCGAACTGCGCGCCCGCTTCGACGAAGAAGCCAACCTCGGCCTGGCCGATCGCCTGCAGGAAGCCGGCGTGCAGGTGGTGTACGGCGTGGTCGGCTACAAGACCCACGCCAAGATGCTGCTGATCGTGCGCCGCGAGGGCCGCAAGCTGCGCCGCTACGTGCACCTGGGTACCGGCAACTACCACAGCGGCACCGCCCGCGCGTATACCGACATCAGCCTGATCACCGCCGATGCCGACATCGGCAATGACGTGCACCTGCTGTTCCAGCAGCTGTCCGGGCTGGCGTCGAAGATGAAGCTCAAGCGCCTGCTGCAGTCGCCCTTCACCCTGCACACCGGGATCCTCGGCCGCATCGAGCGCGAGACGCGCATCGCCGCCGCCGGCCGCCCGGCGCGGATCATCGCCAAGATGAACGCACTGAACGAACCGCAGGTGGTGCGCGCGCTGTACGCCGCGTCGCAGGCCGGCGTGCAGATCGACCTGATCATCCGCGGCGCCTGCACGCTGCGACCGGGCGTACCGGGCATCTCGGACAACATCCGCGTGCGCTCGATCGTCGGCCGCTTCCTGGAACACAGCCGCGTCTACTGGTTCGGCAACGACGGCGCGCCGGAGATGTACTGCGCCAGCGCCGACTGGCTGGAACGCAACCTGCTGCGCCGGGTCGAGACCTGTTTCCCGATCCTCGATCCGGAACTGGCCAAGCGGGTCTACCGCGAAGTCCTGCAGAACTACCTTGACGACAACCTCAACGCCTGGGAGCTGGATGCCGACGGCATCTACCACAAGCGTGCCCCGGCCCACGACGAAGCGCCGCATTCGGCACAGATGGCGTTGATGCAGGGGCTCTGATCCGGTAGGTGCCGACCTTGGTCGGCGCGTTTGGATTCATCCACTGTGTCGACCAAGGTCGACACCCACCAACAGCAGCGCAGAACGCCGTCCGGCAGATCGCAGAGAACTGTCGAAGGCGGGGTGGGTCCGGTGGCAGGGGCGTGAGCCGCATGGATGCGGGCGACCAAGCCCCCATGGACGGGTTCACGGCGTCCCCTGCCATCGGACGCACCCCGCCATCCCACGGATAGCCTGCTGCTGATGCTTCGGCAGGTGCAGGGCGCAGCCCTGCCGCACTCCCCTCTTCCAACATGTGAAGGCCGCGCGGTGACGAGCACACCGCCCCTTCGGCTAACATTCGTCCATGCCGCACACCACCACGACTCCGCCCGCATTGCAGGATGGCGACCTGCTGGCCGCCATCGACCTTGGCTCCAACAGTTTCCACATGGTCATCGCGCGCTATACGCTCGGCCAGCTGCGGGTGATCGACCGCCTGCGCGAGACGGTGCGCATGGCCGATGGCCTGGATGGCAAGGGGGGTCTCTCTTCCGCTGCACGCCAACGTGCACTGGAATGCCTGGCCCGCTTCGGCCAGCGCATCCGCAATGTGCCGCCGCACCGGGTGCGCGCGCTGGCCACCAACACCGTGCGCCAGCTGCGCTCGCCGCAGTCGTTCCTGGTACCGGCCGAAACCGCACTGGGGCATGCCATCGAAGTGGTCAGTGGGCGCGAAGAAGCGCGCCTGATCTACCTGGGCGTGGCCCACGCGCAACCGCCCAAGCCCGGGCAGCGCCGGCTGGTGATCGACATCGGCGGTGGCTCCACCGAGTTCATCATCGGCATGGGCATGCAGACCCTGGAGCGCGAAAGCCTGCAGGCCGGCTGCATCGCCAGCACCCGGCGCTTTTTTCCCGGCGGCAAGCTGAGCAAGAAGCGCTGGAAGGACGCGCTGGCCGAGATTGGCCGCGAGTTCCAGCCTTTCGCCAGCAAGTACCGCGCGCTGGGCTGGCAGGAAGCGCTGGGCTCTTCGGGCACGCACAAGGCGATAAGCGAGATCTGCGCGACGATGAAGCTGAGCAAGGGCGCCATCACCGCCGAGGCCCTGCCGCAGCTGCGCGATGAACTGCTCAAGGCCAAGAAGATCGACGACATCCAGCTGCCGGGCCTGTCCAGCGACCGCCGCCCGATCATCGCCGGCGGCATCCTGGTGCTGGAAGCGGCCTTCCAGGCGCTGGGCCTGCAGAAGCTGCTGGTCAGCAAGGCGGCGATGCGCGAAGGCATCCTGTATGACATCGTCGGCCGCGCCGGCGAAAACGACCTGCGTGACGAATCGGTGGCTGCACTGAGCCAGCGCTACGGTATCGATACCGTCCAAGCCGAGCGCGTGCAGGACACCGCGCTGTCCCTGCTGGAACAGGTGCAGGAGCGCTGGAGGCTCGATGCCGACGATGCGCGCATGCTCGGCTGGGCCGCGCGCCTGCACGAGCTGGGCCTGATGATCGCGCACAGCGGCTACCACGTGCATGGCAGCTATGTGCTGGAACACTCGGATATCGCCGGCTTCTCGCGCCAGGAGCAGCAGATGCTGGCGGCGCTGGTGCGCAGCCACCGCCGCAGCGTGGCCAAGACCGCCTTCGACGCCCTGCCCGAACGCCTGCTGCTGACCGCGCGCCGGCTCGCGGCGCTGCTGCGGCTGGCGGTGCTGCTCAACCGCGCCCACGAAGACGATCCGCTGCCGGCGCTGGAACTGACCGCCGACGATAACCGGCTGTCGCTGATCGTGCCGCAGGCGTTCATCGATGCCCGTCCGCTGCTGCGCGCGGACCTGATCGGCGAGACCGATGGCATCGCCGGGCTGGGCATCCAGTTCCGTCCGTTCGTGGCCTGAATACGCCGTCCGCTGTTGTCCACAGGACAACTGGGGTGACGAATCTCCCACTCCCACTTTGCGCAGTCTGGCGGTTTTTTGTGCTGCTTCGCAACACAACGGCGCGCTGTGGGCAATCGCTGCCATCACGTAAGCGCCTGCTTTTGTTCACGTTTTGTGAAGGCTGGCGCGGCCGCGTGACATAAATTGATACGAACCCTTTACAGAGTATTAACTAACGAGACTACTATCGGGTCGCCGGCTCGGTCATCAACCCAGCTGGCTCCTTCGACGCCCACTTTGGCGTCCTGTGCACGACCTGAGAGAGAGAGCTCGCCATGACTTCACGCACCACCGCACTGGGGCAGGCCATCCGCTACGCCCTGGCTACCACTGCAGCGCTGGCGGCGCTGCCCGCGTTTGCCCAGGAAGGCAGCAACGCCAACCCGACCAACCTCGACCGCATCGAGATCACCGGCTCGCGCATCCGCCAGGTGGACGTGGAAACCGCACAGCCGGTGTTCGCGATCAGCCGCAACGACATCGAAAAGCAGGGTTTCAGCTCGGTTGCCGACATCCTGCAGAACGTCACCGCCATGGGCAGCCCGACCATCAGCCGCGCCAATGCGCTGACCGCAGGCGAGAACGCGGGCGGCACCTACATCGACATGCGCAACCTGGGCACCCAGCGCACCCTGGTGCTGGTCAACGGCAAGCGCCTGGGCATCAGCACGTCCGGCTACCAGGACATCTCCACCCTGCCGGTGTCCGCCGTGGAACGCATCGAGGTGCTGAAGGACGGCGCCTCTGCGATCTATGGCTCCGACGCCATGGCCGGCGTGGTGAACATCATCACCCGTTCCAATGTCACCGGTGTGACTGCCAACGTCTACCACGGCCAGTACAGCCAGGGCGACGGCGCGCGTGACCGCTTCGACGTGGTCGCCGGCTGGAGCAACGATCGCGTGTCGTTGACCCTGTCCGCCGAGCATGCCGAAGAGAAGGGCGTGTGGGCGCGCGATCGCGGCTTCAGCAAGTACGGCATGACCGATCGCCATCCGTACGACAGCAGCAACTGGACCACGATCAGCCAGTACGGCCAGTTCACCGGTCTGCGCGGCCCGGGCTGTACCGCCACTGCGGGCTGCGGCTATTCCCTCAACCGCGGCGCGGATCCCACCAACCCGGCCAATTACCACCTCACCGATAGCACGCCGTTCACCGGTGACGTGAGCAACGCCAACGACCAGATGCACGTGATGTATCCGGTCAAGCGCGACTCGGTCTATTTCGACGGCCGCTTCAAGATCACCGACAACGTCAACTTCCGCACCGAGCTGGGCTACAACCAGCGTGAGTCCACCCGCCAGATCGCGGGCTATCCGCTGCAGTCGAGCACCGCCGGTGTCGGCTCGATGTCGATCAACAGCTACTTCAATCCGTTCGGCCGCCAGCACGGGTATGCCACCCCGACCGCCGTGGCCTGGAACCGCCGCACCTGGGAGGTGCCGCGCGTGACCACCAGCGAGCTGAAGACCTACCGCGCGGTGGCGTCGTTCGACGGTTCGTTCGAGATCGGCAGCCGCTACTTCGACTGGGAAGTGGGCTACCAGTACAACCGCAATGAACTGGAATCGGTGGCGACCGGCAACCTGCACAAGGGTCGCGTCGCTGGCGGCGTCGGCCCGTCGTTCTACAACGCCGCCACCGGCAAGGTGCAGTGCGGCACCGCCGCTGCACCGATCTCCTATGACGTGTGCAAGCCGTGGAACCCGCTGGTGCCGTACGGCACGACGGCGGCCGATGGCCTGTACGGCAACGAAGAACTGCAGGCGTGGCTGTTCCCGGAAGAGATCACCAAGGGCCGCACCACCTCCAAGAACTTCTTTGCCAACATCGCTGGCAGCATCGTGACCCTGCCGGCTGGCGACCTGGGCTTCGCGTTCGGCGTGGAAAGCCGCAAGGAAGAAGGCAAGTACACCCCGGATGCCCTGGCCCAGACCGGCGCGACCACCAACCTGGCCGCAGGCCCGACCGGCGGTGACTACACCGTCAACGAGGCCTACCTGGAAGTGAACGTTCCGGTGCTGGCCGACCTGCCGGGCGCGAAGGAACTGACCTTCAATGGCGCAACCCGCTTCTCGGACTACAACACCTTCGGCAACACGCTCAACAGCAAGTTCGGCTTCAAGTGGAAGCCGATCGACTCGCTGATGGTGCGTGGCACCTGGGCCGAGGGCTTCCGTGCACCGACCATCAGCGACCTGTTCGGCGGTGGTTCGGAGACCTTCGCGCAGTTCAGCGATCCGTGCGACACCCGCTTCGGTTCCTCGGCCTCCAGCGCGGAAGTCCGTGCACGTTGCGCACGCGACATCGCCAATGCGAATACCTTCCGCCAGCTGCGCCAGGGTGGCACCCCGGTGAACACGTCGACGGACGCGACGCCGGTGCCGTTCACCTCCGGGTCCAACCCGCTGCTGACGCCGGAAACCTCGACCAGCAAGACCCTGGGCCTGGTCTGGAGCCCGAGCTTCATCCAGGGCTTCAACGCCTCGCTGGACTGGTGGAAGATCCGCATCGACAACACGATCATCGCCGACACGCCGACCCAGATCCTGCAGGACTGCTACGAGTCGGGTATCGAAGCGCGCTGCTCGCGCTTCCAGCGTGATCCGGTGACCGGCATCGTGACCAATCTGAAGTTCGGCAACCGCAATGCGGGCTTCATGGAAACCGAAGGCTACGACCTGGATGTGAGCTACCGTCTGGACACCCGGTTCGGCAAGTTCAACGTGAACTCGGCCACCACCTACGTATCCAGTGCCACCTACCGCACCTCCAACGACAACTCGATCGTCCCGATCGTCACCAACGGCATCGGCAGCGCCTTCCGCGTCCGTTCCAACCTGGTGCTGGGCTACGAGCGGGGCAACTTCGGCGCGAGCTGGACCGCGCGTTACTATTCGGGCGTGAAGGAAACCTGCTCGAACATCGCGCTGTACCCGGACGAGTGCTCGGATCCGGGTGTGTACGCACCGTGGTACAAGGGCGCACGCAACTACAACGAGCGCGGCGCGGTCACCTTCCACGACGTGCAGGTGCGTTACTCGCTGCCGTGGGATGCCACCGTGTCGGTCGGTGCCAACAACGTGTTCGAGAAGTACGGCCCGGTCATGTACAGCAAGCCGAACTCGGCCTTCTCGTACTATGGTGGCTACGACATCGGCCGCTTCGTCTACATGAAGTACCAGCAGCGCTTCTGATCCATCGCGCTGTGACATGAAGCACCAGGACCACGGCCCTTCGGGGCCGTGGTTTTTTCTGTTGGCCGCAGCGCCGATGCGGTCGCCGGTGCCACCGTCATCTGGCGGTCGCAATGCGGTCATGTCGGCTACATCGCCAGGGCCGAGCATGCCGGAAACCGGGAGGCCCGCCATGCGCTATGCCATCGTCACCGAGACCTATCCGCCGGAAGTCAACGGCGTCGCCCTCACCGTACAGGGCCTGGAGCAGGGTCTGCGTGCAGCCGGACACGAGATCGACCTCGTCCGCCCCCGCCAGTCCACCGAAGCGCTGGATTCGGCACCCGGCACCTTGCTGGTTCCCGGCGCTGCCCTGCCCCGCTACCCCGGCCTGCGCTTCGGCCTGCCAGCCCCGATCCGGCTGGGCCGCCATTGGCAGAATCAGCGCCCTGATGCGGTCTACATCGCCACAGAAGGTCCACTCGGCTGGTCGGCACTGCGTACCGCACGCCGCCTCGGTATCCCGGTCGCCAGCGGCTTCCACACCCGCTTCGACGAGTACCTGCCCGACTATGGCGTGGCATGGCTGCAGGCCGCGGCCATGCGCTGGATGCGCCGCTTCCACAACCAGGCGGACGCTACCCTGGTGCCGACCCGCGAACTGCAGCAGTTCCTCGGCGAACAGGGCTTCGAACGCGTGCGTCTGCTGGCCCGTGCGGTGGACAGCCAGCAGTTCGATCCGGGCCGGCGCGATCCCGCGCTGCGCGAGGAATGGGGCGTGGATGGCAACGGCCTGGTGGCGATCCATGTCGGCCGCATCGCTGCCGAAAAGAACCTCGGCCTGGCGGTGAAGGCATTCCGCCGCCTGCAGCAGATCCGGCCCAAGGCACGCTTTGTATGGGTGGGTGACGGCCCGGCCCGCGAGAAGCTGGCACATGAAAATCCCGATTTCATCTTCTGTGGCATCCAGCGCGGCGATGCGCTGGCCCGCCACTTCGCCAGCGGCGATCTGTTCCTGTTCCCCAGCCGCAGCGAGACCTTCGGCAACGTGACTCTGGAAAGCATGGCCAGCGGCGTGGCCACCGTGGCCTTCGACTACGGCGCCGCGCGTGAGTACCTGCGCAACGGCGAGAACGGCGCAGCGGTGGACAGCGACGAGCAGTTCATCGAGGCCGCCGTGCAACTGGCCGCCGATGACGCGAAACGCCACGAACTGGGCGGCAATGCCGCGCGCGCGATGAAGCGATTGCATCCACAGCAGGTGGTGGCCGAGTTCGATGCGTTGCTGGCCGAGCTTGCGCAGTCGCGGAGGAGCGGCCATGCGCACCACGCCGCTTGAACTGCTGGCAGGGCGCGAGGCGCGCTTGTGCCGGCGGGCCAATCACTACTGCCGGCGCCGCCGCGTGCGCCGCCTGTTCTCGGTCATCAGCCGTCTCGGCGATGGCGTGTTCTGGTATGTGCTGATGGCCGCGCTGGTGGTGCTGGATGGCTTCGATGGCCTGCGCGCCTCGGTGCACATGGCCGCCACCGGCCTGGCCGCATTGCTGCTGTACAAGGGCCTCAAGCGCTGGACGCGGCGCCCGCGGCCTTACGCGGCCGATCTTCGCATCCGCGCCTGGGTGGCACCGCTGGACGAATTCAGCTTCCCCTCCGGGCACACCCTGCACGCAGTGTCGTTCACCATCGTGGCACTGGCCTACTACCCGTGGCTGGCGCCGCTGCTGGTGCCGTTCACCCTCGGTGTCGGGCTGTCGCGGGTGGTGCTGGGCCTGCACTATCCTTCCGACGTGCTCGCCGCCACGGGCATCGCCGTCCTGCTGGCTTCGGCCAGCCTGACCTGGCTGCCGCTGCCGGTGTAGCCCAGGGATCAGATCGCCTTTCCGCCGGAAAGGGATCCGACCCCGCCGCTCCCGCGGCGCTACCATCATCCTTGATGGCCTAGAATGCAGGCATGACCACGTTGTTCATTTCCGACCTGCACCTGGACCCCAGCCGTCCGGAGATCACCGACCTGTTCCTGCGCTTCCTGCGCGAGCAGGCGCCCGGCGCCGATGCGCTGTACATCCTCGGCGACCTGTTCGAGGCCTGGATCGGCGATGACACGCCCTCTCCGGCCGCTGATGCGGTGGCCGATGCGTTGAAGGTGCTGTCCGACGGCGGCGTGCCCGTTTACTTCATCCGCGGCAACCGCGATTTCCTGCTTGGTGAGGATTACGCGCGCCGTGCCGGCCTGCGCATCCTGCCCGACCCGTGCGTGATCGAGCTGTACGGCCGCCCGGTGCTGCTGCAGCATGGTGACCTGCTGTGCACCGATGACATCCCCTACCAGCAGTTCCGTGCACAGACCCGCGACCCGGTGTTCCAGGCGCAGTTCCTGTCGCAGCCGCTGGCCGCACGCATCGCCTTCGCGCAGAAGGCGCGCGAGGCCAGCCAGGCCCGCCAGTCGGAAATGAAGCAGGGCGATCGTGCACAGTTCGAAACCGTCACCGACGTGGCTCCGGCCGAAGTCGATGCCACCTTCGTCCGCCACGGCGTGGACACCATGATCCATGGCCATACCCACCGCCCGGCCATCCATACGCTGCAGGCCGGCGGCCGCGACCGCACCCGCATCGTGCTCGGCGACTGGTACGAACAGGGCTCGGTGCTGCGCGTGGATGCCAATGGCTGGTCGCTGGATACCCTGCCCCGCGGGTAATTCCCGCCGGCAGGAAATCCGCGGCCGCACAAGGCGGCCGCGGACAGTACAGACTCAGCGGAAGGCCGCGATGGTGGCCTTGGTGTTGACCAGCACGCGCTGGTTGTCGGCGGTACTGGCGTTGCCCATCGGGATGCCGTTGTAGCTGATGTTCGGGTTGGACCAATAGTTCAGGCGCGGGCAGCTGCGGGTGCAGTTGTAGGCCATGATCGTGCGCCAGCCGGTGCCGCTGGACGGCTCATAGCGGTAGCCGTGGCCATAGGCGTAGGGCGATGTGCTCGGGTCGGTGGCGATGTCATGCCGCGCGCTCTGCAGGTGGCCGATCTCATGCGCGAATGAGTAGTAGCCGGTCGCGCAATCCCAGTAGACCGCCGCGAACGCTGTCGACGCGGTCGAGCCGATCCCCGAGGCCAGGCCGCAGTAGGCACTGTTGTTGATCAGCAGCACGCCGACATCGGCCGCGGTGGTGTTGCGGCTGGTGTGGATGCTGTCCATGTAGCCGTCGCTGGTGCCACGGAAACGCGACAGGTCGGTGGTGAAGTTGCCGGACTCGCTGTAGTTGGTGGTCTCGTAACCGGCCAGTTGCAGCGTCAGGCCGACATTGCTGTTGCCGTAGCCCTGGTTGGACTCGGCCACCGCCAGCTGCACCAGCGACTGCATGTTGCCACCATAGGCGGCGACGGCGGCATTGGTCGCCACCACCAGCACACGGATGGTCGCCGGCGTACCGGACGAAGCCTGCGCGATGCCGATGCGATCGTTGTTGCCCATCGGGATCTTCGGCAGCTGGTTGTAGTCGGCCGGATGGTCGGCCGGCATCCGCGATTCATCCACTTCCACCAGCACGTGGCGGTTGCCCAACGGGCGCAGGCGATACAGCTTTCCCTCCTTGCGGATCGAGCCGGTGATGGTGTCGCCCGAGCGCACCAGGATCAGCGAATTGCCGGGGTCGTCCTGGCCGTTGGAGGTGGCCGCGGTCAGCTTGTCCGATGGCGAACGAAACTGGCCGTACCAGATGCTGCCGCCATCGGGCAGTGCTTCGACCTTGCTGCGCACCGCCTGCACCCGCTGGCCGAGCAGTTCGAATTCCAGCTGCGGTTGTGCAGTGGCGGCTGCATCGACACGCACTTCCTGTACCGTCGCCGTGGACGGGGTGGCCAGCAGCTTGCCCAGTGCGGACTCGCTGTTTGCCGATGCGCGGCTGATGACCGTCACCGGCTCGAACAACGGTGCCGCATGCGCGGCCGCTGCCACCGACAAACCCAACACCAGGCCACCTGCCGCTTTGCCAATCGATCTGGACAACATTGCGTCGCTCCTTGAATGATGTGAACAGCGTTGATGCAGCACGACCCGGTTTGCCGGGTTCGGCCATATGGCCTGCGCGGGGCGTGTGAATTCAATAGGCGAGAGAAGTGAAAATCAGGATTTGTGATCGACCGCATCTGGGTTAAGTAAGGTCAAAAGCGTCACTACACATCGCCAATACACCGCTTTCACGCTACCGTGACGCAGCCACGACGGGGAATGCACATGGCACCATCGCTGGACACGGACGAAGATGTCGGCTTGCTGCGGATCGGGCTGTTCTTCGATGGCACCCGCAACAACGCACACAACCTGGCCCGTGGCAGGCCCCAGCCGCCGCAGCCGCGCCCGGCGCAGCTGCGTGCGGATGACGATTCGACCTACCAGAGCCGGTTGACCAGCAGCTACGACAATGGCCTGACCAACATCGCCCGCCTGCAGCAGCTGTACCCGGACAGCCGCAGCGGGACATCGGCGCGCCCCTCCCTGTCGATCTACGTGGAAGGTGTCGGTACCCGCAATGACGCCGACGACGACCTGATCGGACTGGCGTTCGGCATTGGCGCCAGCGGTGTGCGCGCCAAAGTGCAGCGGGCGCTGCAGGTGCTGCTGCCGGCGGCACTGAGTGCACTCGCTACGCGCTGGCAGCGACCACTGCGTGGCGTGCAGCTGGATCTGTTCGGCTTTTCACGGGGTGCGGCCGCCGCGCGCGATGTGGCCAACCAGTTGCAGGCCTGGGATCGCACCCGCTGGCGGCAGCTGTTGCAGGCCGCTGGCCTGTCCTGCACAACGGACTTCGCCCCGGCCGATCCGCCGCTGCGCTTCATCGGCCTGTTCGACACGGTGGTTGCGGTCAGCGGTGGCCGTGCCGACGAACAACCTCATCTCGCGCTGCATGCAGGCGTTGCCAGGCAGGTGCTGCAACTGAGCGCGCGTGACGAGCATCGCCAGCACTATCCATTGACCAGCGTGGCGCCAGCGTTCACCGAGATCGCCCTGCCCGGCGTACACGCCAACATCGGCGGCGGCTACAACCAGCTCGAAGAAGGGCCCAAGCTGCTCAGTCGCCCGCGCCGGCAGCTGCTGCGCCGCCCGAGCGTGGCCGAGTACCAGACGCCACCGCTGGCGATCCTGCAGGCGACCACGGCCTACGCCGAGTCACAGGCCGATGCCGAGCGCTGGCGGCAGCAGTTGGGCCTGGACGAAAGAGAAGTCTGGGTGGATGTCTGGCACCAGTGGCAGCAACAGCGTCGCGCCGGCAGCCGCAGCGTACTGCTGTCACCGGTGCTGTACGTGACGGCCGCCGTGGTGTTGCGCCGGCGCATCGACTGGCGCTACCAGCTGATCGCGCTTCAGGTGATGCAGCAGCATGCCATCGATGCCGGCGTGCAATGGACGGCCAATGCCAACGCAGTCCCCGGTTGGGAGCTGCCGTCCGCCCTGCAACCCATCGCACGACGACTGGTGGCCGGACAGCCACTGACGCAAACCCAGGAGGCGCTGTTGCGGCGGCGTTACCTGATGCAGTCGGCGCACTGGAACTTCGACGCGCTGGGCGACACCGCACTGACCTACGCTGCCGACGCCGGCGTCAGCGAGCTGCCGTACCGGCCCGGCCCCGGCCTGTTCTACATCAACCGGCCCACCGTGGATGGCAAGCGCGTGGTGCTGCCCAACGCATGAAAAAGGGGACGGAGGGGATTAAGTCGTTTGTGCCACAAACGACTTAATCCCCTCCGTCCCCTTTTCTTCAACCGGCCTGTTCGACCAGGTTGGCCAGCTCATCGGCGTCGAAGCCGGCCAGCAGGCGCGCTTCCATGTTGAACGGCCCATGCAGGTAGCCGCCGGCGTACTCCACCAGCAGCTCCTTGAAACGCGCGCGCGGCTCCACACCGGCGCGGTCGCAGTACCAGCGATACCAGCGCGAACCGGCGGCAACATGCGCCACTTCCTCACGCAGGATCACCTCCAGTACATCGGCGGTTTCGCCATCACCGACATTGCGCAGCTTCTCGATCATGCCCGGGGTGACGTCCAGGCCGCGCGCTTCCAGCACGCGCGGTACCAGGGCCATGCGCGCCAGGCCGTCATGCGCGGTCTTTTCGCACATTTCCCACAGACCGTTGTGCGCGGGGAAATCAGCATAGTCGTGGCCATGCACCTGCAGGCGTTCGCGCAGCAGCATGAAATGCCGCGATTCGTCATCGGCACAGCTGACCCAATCGGCGTGGAACGCCGACGGCAGGCCCCGGAACCGGTACACCGCGTCCCAGGCCAGGTCGATCGCGTTGAGCTCGATATGGGCGATGGCGTGGATGAAGGCAGCCCGCCCTTCCACGCCGCCCAGTCCACGCCGTGGCACCTCGCGCGGATGCACCAGCACCAGTCGTCCCGGACGCCCCGGCATGCAGATCGGATCCGGCGGCGGCGCATCCGCGGCCACCTTCAGGCGACCGGCACGGAACGCGGCCGCATACGCCTGGGTCAATGCGACCTTGCGCAGCGGATCGGCTTCAGCCAGGCACTGCTGCGCAGCACGCAGCAGGTCGCCACCAACGTCGGGCACATCCACCACGCCTGATCCTCAGGCGCGGCGCTTGTGCTTGGCATCGTCCGAACGCAACTGCTGGATGCGCTCGAAGTAGCCCGGCTCGATACCGGTCGGGTAGTGGCCGTTGAAGCAGGACGAATCGAAGCTGCGCAGCGCCGGGTTGCCTTCGCTCACCGCCGCTTCCATGTCTTCCAGGTCCTGGTAGATCAGCCAGTCGCAGCCCAGGTGGGCCTCGATCTCTTCCACCGTGCGGTTGTGCGCGACCAGCTCTTCGGCCGCCGGCATGTCGATGCCGTAGATGTTCGGGTAGCGCACCGGCGGCGCGGCGCTGGCCAGGTAGACCTTGCGCGCGCCGGCATCACGGGCCATCTGCACGATCTGCTGGCTGGTGGTGCCACGCACGATCGAATCGTCCACCAGCAGCACCACGCGGTTGCGGAACTCCAGGTGGATCGGGTTGAGCTTGCGGCGCACCGACTTCACGCGTTCACCCTGCCCCGGCATGATGAAGGTGCGGCCGATGTAGCGGTTCTTGATGAAGCCTTCGCGGTACTTCACCCCAAGCACATTGGAGATCTCCAGCGCGGCATCGCGCGAGGTATCCGGGATCGGGATGATGGTGTCGATGTCGTGGTCCGGGCGCAGGCGCAGGATCTTCTCGCCCAGCTTGATGCCCATGCGCATGCGCGCCTTGTGCACCGAGACGTTGTCGATCATCGAATCCGGGCGCGCGAAGTACACGTATTCGAAGATGCACGGGGTGTGCTCGGCCGGCTCGGCGCAGATTTCCGAGAACAGCTCGCCGCGCGCGGTGATCACCAGCGCTTCGCCCGGCTGCACGTCACGCACGCGCTGGAAACCCAGTACGTCCAGTGCCGCCGACTCGGACGCCACGATGTACTCGTCGCCTTCTGCATGGCTGCGCTTGCCCAGCACCAGCGGACGGATGCCATGCGGATCGCGGAAGGCCACCAGGCCCAGGCCCAGCACCACGCTGACCACTGCATAGCCGCCCTTGCAGCGGCGGTGCACGCCGGCCACCGCGCGGATCGCGGCTTCCGGGCTGAGCTGGCGCTGCTGCTCCAGTTCGTAGGCGAACACGTTCAACAGCACTTCGCTGTCCGAATCGGTGTTGACGTTGCGACGGTCCTGTTCGAACACCTGCTGGCGCAGCGCCTCGGTGTTGATCAGGTTGCCGTTGTGGGCCAGCGCGATGCCGTACGGCGAATTCACGTAGAACGGCTGTGCCTCGTCCATGCCTTCCGAACCTGCCGTCGGATAGCGCACGTGCGCGATGCCGACGCTGCCTTCCAGCGTGGACATGGTGCGGGCGTCGAACACATCGCGGACCAGGCCGGTGGCTTTCTGCACCCGCAGGCGGCTGCCATTGGCGGTGGCGATACCTGCCGCGTCCTGGCCGCGGTGCTGGAGAACGGTCAAGCCGTCATACAACTGCCCGGCGACGTTCTGGTTGCCGACGATTCCGACGATGCCACACATGGTGCGAGGTCTCCGCTGGGCTGTGCCCAGTTACAAGGAAGGTGGCCGTACCTGGCCGCGGTGGTCGCCGCGCCTGCGGTCGACATTGGCCGGATCGTCCGGCTCGATACTGTCCGGCAGTGCTGGGGCGTCCGGGCGCACTTCGGCCGGATCGTATGCATCGCCCTGTTCCGCTTTCGCGGGCCGCAGCCATCCGCCGCCCGCCACTACCTGGTTGAGGATGCCATTATCGCCTGCCGCGCCCGGCTTTCCCAACCCGGCGCCTGCGTTCTTCCCCAATTCCATCAATGCAGATGGGGACAGCATGTCGGTCGGCAAGGTCTTGGGCAGCATGTCGGCGCCGGGGACCTGCCAGCGCGGCAGCTTCCCGTTCATCCAGGCCACGGCCGGATTCAGCACCGGGCGAACCGCCGAGCGCTTCCAGGAGGGCTCGGCGGTCAACGGGGTGAAGCCGGCCAGCAGCACCAGGATCGCCGCGATCAGGCCACCACGCACGGCCCCCAGTACACCGCCCAGCAACCGGTCCAGGCTGGTCAGCATGCTGCGGTGGATCATCGCCTTGATGACCATGCCGATCACCGCGACCACGATCATCACGCCAATGCCCACGCCCAGGTAGCCGCCGACGAAATGTTCGCCGCCAGGTGCGGCGGGCGCCGCCCACCAGCGCGCGGCATCGTTGCCGAAGGCGAAGGCCGCCCACGCGGCCAACAGCCACGACAACGTGCCGATGACGATTCCCACGAAGCCACGCAGCATCCCGAGCAGCGTCGAGGCAGCGATCACGATCAGCAGCACCACGTCGATCATGGCGCCCCGCTCCTTCGGCGGCGCTGGCAACGGGCCTGCGCGTCGGTCATGGGTGCGGTCGGACCATGCCGGCGACGCCAACCTTGGCGGCGACCTGCGCCTTCAGCTGTTCGGCGTCAGCCCGGTTGGCGACCGGTCCGACACGGACGCGATGCAGGGTGCCCTTGTCCGTACGCACCTGCTCGACGAAGGCGCTGAAGCCGGCAGCACGGACCTTGTCACGCAGCGCATTGGCATCGCTGGCTTGGCCGAACGCGCCCAGCTGCACGGCGAAGCCGACGCCGCTGGCCGCCGGTGCAGCCGGCGTGGTCGGCGCCGTCGCCGGCTTGCTGGCGGTGGCCTCCGGCTTCGGCTCGGGCTTCGGGGTTTCGGGCTTCGGGGCCGGCTTCGGCGGCTCGGGCTTGGCCGCCGGAGTGGCCGTCGCAGTCGGCGTACTCGGCGGCAGGCTTTCGCTGCGCACCGGGTTGCTGCTGGCGGACGGCGAGGTGGCTGCGGACGGGGTGCTGGCACTCGGCGTAGCCGGTGCCGGGGTAGCTGCCACCGGGGCGCTGCTGCCCGTTGCGGCATCCAGGGTGATCACTTCGGCCTTCACATCGGCGCGGATCTTCACCGCCTGCAGCCGGGCCGCCTCGGCCTGTGCGCGGTCGCCATACGGCCCCACGCGCACACGCCATGCCTGACGGCCATTGATGGTAGTCGCTTCTGCGAAGCCCGGCAGCTGCGAGCGCTGCAGGTAGGCGATCACCGCATCGGCGTCGGCCTTGCTGCCGTATGCGCCGAAAGTGACGGCGTAGTTGCCGGCGGCAACCGCCGGGGACGTGTCCACGGTCGGCGGCGTGGCCGGCGTGGCGGCCTCCTGCAACGGCTTGGCCTGCCCGGTCTGCAGGCCGGTAGCCCCACCGGCCGGAGCCACCAGCGGCAGTTCACGGGTTTCGAACTGGCCATCGGCCGGTGCATCCGGCGCGGCGATCGGCACCGAGGCCACGCCGCTGTCCGGTGCAGGCCCCTTGACCAGCATCGGCAGGAAAATCACGGCCAGTGCAACCAGCACGATGGCACCAATCAGACGCTGTTTCAGAGGCGTATCCACGTGAGGCGGCAACTGTCCGGAGGTTGCGGTCGATTATACGGGTGCCGGACCGGACGGCGTCGGGATTGGCTGAACGTGGCTCAGGCGCTGCCCTGCAACCACTGCAATGCGGCGGCAGCGGTATGGAAGGAGCCAAATACCAGTACGCGGTCACCGCGCTCGGCCCGGGCCAGTACCTGCGCCAGCGCCTGTTCGACCGAAGCGGCCAGCTGCGCGCCGCCAGCAGCGGTCTCGGCCAGGCGCGCCTGCAACTGGGCGGCACTCTGGCCACGCGGGCCGTCCAGGCCGGCAAGGGTCCATTCGGCAACCACGCCCTGCAATGCCTGCACCACACCCACCGCGTCCTTGTCCTGCAATGCGGCATACACCGCCAAGGTGCGCCCGGCCGACGCCTCGGCCTTCAGCGCGCGCGCCAGCTGCCCCGCCGCCTGCGGGTTGTGCCCGACATCGACGCGGATCTGCACACCGCCACGCTCGAACGCCTGCAGGCGGCCCGGAATGCGCGCCGCCGCGATACCGGCGGCCCACGCCGCGCGCGGCACCGGCTTGTCCAGCGCGCGCAGCGCGGCGATGGCCGCACCGGCGTTGGCCAGCTGGATCGGGCCGGCCAGCGCCGGGGTCGGCAGTTCCATGCGCAGGCCGACATCGCGCCAGCGCCAGCGTTGGGCGTCGATCGGCTCGTAGAAGTAATCGCTGCCGCCGCGGATCGCGTTGGCACCGACCAGGTAGGCACGCGCGAGCACGCTCGAGGGCGGGTCGGTCTCGCCCAGGATCACCGGCTTCCAGCCGCGGATGATGCCGGCCTTCTCGGTGCCGATCGCCTCGCGGTCCTCGCCCAGCCACTCGGCGTGGTCGATGTCCACGGTGGTGATCACCGCCACGTCGGCGTCGACGATGTTGACCGCATCCAGGCGGCCGCCCAGGCCCACTTCCAGCACTGCCAGGTCCAGCCCGGCGTCGGCGAACAGCTGCAGCGCAGCCAGCGTGCCGTACTCGAAATAGGTCAGCGTGGTCTCGCCACGCGCGGCCTCGACCGCACTGAACGCAGCGACCAGCGCGGCATCGTCCACGTCCTGGCCGCCGATGCGCACGCGCTCGTTGTAGCGAAGCAGGTGCGGCGAGGTGTACGCGCCGACCTTCCAGCCGGCGGCGCGTGCAATGGCTTCGATGAAGGCCACGGTGGAGCCCTTGCCGTTGGTGCCACCGACCACGATGGTGCGCTTGGCCGGCGCCCCCAGGCCCATCGCCGTGGCCACGGCGCGCACGCGCTCCAGGCCCATGTCGATGCTCGCCGGGTGCTGGCGTTCAATGTAGTCCAGCCAGTCGGCCAGGGTGGTCGGGGTGTTCGTCACGGCAGCGGTTCCAGCAGAAGCAGTTGGTGCGAGGGGATCGATCAGAGTGCGCGGTGCTTGGCTTCGCCGAAGAACGGCGTGTGGTGGGCGCAGTCGTTCAGGCGCACCACTTCCAGGCTGTCAAGGTCGGCGCCTTCGAGCAGGTTGAGCGTGGTCGGTGCCTGGCGGAAGGTCCACAGGCGGGAGATCGGCAGGCCCAGCACCTTGCACAGGATCACGCGGTTCACCGCGTCATGGGCGACCACCAGCAGGGTGTCGTGCTCGCCGAGGCCGTCGGTGGCGCGGGCCAGGCCACGCCAGCTGCGCTCCAGCACCAGGCGCAGTGATTCGCCGCCGGGCATCAGCACGGTATCGGGCTCCTCGCGCCAGGCCTGCAGGCGCGACGGATCCTTCTCATGGATCTCGCTGGCCAGCAGCCCTTCCCATTCGCCGTGGGCGATCTCCTGCAGTTCCGGCTCGGTCAGCAGCATGTCGGCACGGGCGGCGCCAAGCGCCAGCTGCGCGGTGCGCTGCGCGCGCGACAGCGGCGAGGCGACGGCACGGGTGATGTCGACCGAGGCCAGGCGCGCACCCAGTGCCTGGGCCTGGGCTTCGCCGATCGGCGAAAGCGGGATGTCGATCTGGCCCTGATAGCGGCCTTCGGCGTTCCACGGCGTTTCACCGTGGCGGGCAAGCAGGATGCGCATGCGTGCAAGGGGTCCTGGGGGGAGGAGGTTCCCGCGTTTCGTTCACATCCTGTGAAGTGCGCGGAACACGGATGATACCTGTTCGGCGCGCCGGGTCGGTGCGGGCAGCAAAAAACCCCGCGACGTGGGTCGCGGGGTTTCGGGGTCTCCGGCTATCTGGTCGAGGTTGCCGGCCAGCGGCCGGCACTACCTCACTTTGCCAGGTTCAGTTCCTTCAGCAGCTGCGGCGCCGGCGCCACTTCCTGCATGATCCACTGCATGTAGCGGCTGTCGACGGCGATCATGCGGGTCATCACCGGGTCGAACACCCAGTTGGAGCTGACCGATTCCCAGTTGCCATCGAAGGCCAGGCCGACCAGCCTGCCGTTGGCGTCCAGCACCGGCGAACCCGAGTTGCCGCCGGTGATGTCCAGGTTGGACAGGAAGTTCACCGGCACCGAACCAATGCGCTTGTCTTCCAGGCCGCCGTAGCGCTTGGCCTTGACCGCATCGAGCAGCGCCTTCGGCGAGTCGAACGGATCTTCACCGGTTTCCTTCGCTGCCACGCCTTCCAGGGTGGTGAACGGGGTGTACTTCACGCCGTCCTTGCCGTAGCCCATGACGTTGCCGAAGGTGATGCGCAGCGACAGGTTGGCGTCCGGGTAGACGAACTCGCCCTGGCTCTTCTTGTAGTCGGCCACGGCCTGCAGGTACAGCGGACGCGCGGTCAGCGATTCGCCTTCGCGGATCTTCTTCTGCTCTTCCTGCTTCAGCAGTGCCGGCATGACAGCCACGGCGTACTGGATGGCCGGATCGCTGCTGGCTTCAAATGCGGCACGGTCGGCCTTGAACCATTTCAGGCGTGCGTCCAGGCTGCCGAGCTCGGTGCCCGACAGCTTGCCCACCAGCGCCTTGACTGCGTTGGCATCGCTGCCGGCCAGCCACTTGTTCAGCACTTCATTGTCGCGCTGCGCGGCCGGCAGGGCCACGTACTGCTCCAGCCAGTAGGCCTGCAGCTGCTGGTCCATCTTCGCCACATAGCGGCGGTCCATCTGCTTCAGGCCACCTTCAATGGTGGTCAGGTCGCGCTCCTGGTAACCGGCTTCGCGTTCGGCATCCGGCTTGCTGCGCTCGATCGACAGGCGGTACAGGGTGATCGCCGCGCCAACGGCCGAGGTGTTGTTGAACTGGCCGACGAACAGGTCGCGTTCGCGGGTCGACTTGCTGGTATCCAGATGCTTGAGCAGCTGTGCGTGTGCGGCCAGCGCCGGCTTGCCGGCCGCGCCCTGCTTCTTCAGCCACGCCAGCACGGCGGCCTCTTCAGCCTGTTTCTGGCCGGCGGCGTCGATGCGCTTGAAGCCTTCCAGCTGGCCCAGGTAGTTCTTGGCCACGTTGTTCATGCTGGCGGCGGTGGCGGCGTACTTCACCTTGACGTCGGCGTCGGCCTTGCCGGCGTCGGCGATCATCTTCAGCACGGCGTTGTAGTGCTTGGCGATGGTCGGGTAGGTGAAGCTGGCGGTTTCGTTGAACTCACCGGCCAGCGCGTAGCGGTTGGTGCGGCCCGGGTAGCCGGCCACCATCACGAAGTCGTCGGCGCCCAGCGGCTGGTCGGCGAACTTCAGGAAGTGCTTGGGCTGGTACGGCACGTTGTCGGCGGCGAAGGCGGCCGGCTTGCCGTCCTTGCCGACGTAGGCGCGGTAGAACGAGAAATCGCCGGTGTGGCGCGGCCACATCCAGTTGTCGACGTCGCCGCCGAACTTGCCGACGCTGCCCGGGGGCGCGTAGACCAGGCGCACGTCCTTGATTTCCATGTTGCGGAACAGGCGATAGGTGTTGCCGCCGGAGAAGCTGTACAGGCGGCAGCGGAAACCGGCATCGGCCTCACAGGCGGCAACCTGGGCCTTGTCGAAGGCGTCCAGCGCGCGGCTGCGGGCCAACGGGTCATTGCCGGCGGCGGCGATGGCGGCCTTGGCCTGGGCGGTGACGTCGGTGATCTGGTCGAGCACGAACACGCGGGCGTTCGGGCCGGCGCTCAGTTCGTCCTTCAGGGTCGGCGCGTTGAAGCCGTCCTTGATCAGGTTCTTCTGCGCGGTCGAATTCAGCTGGATGGCGCCATACGCGCAATGGTGGTTGGTGACCACCAGACCCTGCGGCGAGACGAAGCTGGCGGTGCAGCCGCCGAGGGCGACGACCGCGCCCATCGGGTCGCCGGTCAGGTTGGACAGCTGCTGCGGGGACAGCTTCAGGCCGGCCTTCTGCAGCGGGCCGGCGATTTCCGGCAGCTGCTGCGGCACCCACATGCCTTCAGCGGCATGGGCGACCTGGGCCAGCCCGAGGCTGGCGACGATGGAGAATGCAAGCAGGTTCGAGCGCATGGAGCAGCCCCTGGTAGTGGAACCCTCGATTGTAGCCCGCCGCCCTGCCCCGGCCCGAACCCCGGAAGTCATGGGCCTGCTTCTTGCTCTGCCACGCGCACGTCGGCCGCGCACATGGAATCGTCCAGAGGGGGCGTGGTCACCCTGGCCGGGACCGTTGGCGCCATGGATGGCGCCATCGAGCACCATGGATGGGCTTTTGCGTGTCCCGGCCAGGGTGACCACGCGCCCTCCCCCGGAATCAAGGAGGCGCTGCTGTTTGCGGCACGTTCGAAACGCCCGCCGGCGCACGCCTTTCGTTCCGCCAAAGCACCCGCAGCGCAACATGGGAATTCCGCCCGGCACCCTATAATCCGCGCTTTCCCCCTGATGAGTTCCACCCCGATGGCGCAGCAAACGATGAAGGCCCTGGTCAAGCGCGAAGCAGCCAAGGGCATCTGGATGGAAGAGGTTCCGGTGCCGACTCCGGGCCCCAACCAAGTGTTGATCAAGCTCGAGAAGACCGCGATCTGCGGTACCGACCTGCACATCTACCTGTGGGACGAGTGGAGCCAGCGCACGATCAAGCCGGGCCTGACCATCGGCCATGAATTCGTCGGCCGCATTGCCGAGATCGGCCCGGGCGTGACCGGCTACGAGATCGGCCAGCGCGTCTCGGCCGAAGGCCACATCGTCTGCGGCCACTGCCGCAACTGCCGTGGCGGCCGCCCGCACCTGTGCCCGAACACCGTCGGCATCGGCGTCAACGTCAATGGTGCCTTCGCCGAATACATGGTGATGCCGGCCAGCAACCTGTGGCCGATCCCGGACCAGATCCCGTCGGAGCTGGCCGCGTTCTTCGACCCGTACGGCAACGCTGCGCACTGCGCACTGGAATTCGACGTGATCGGTGAGGACGTGCTGATCACCGGCGCGGGCCCGATCGGCATCATCGCTGCCGGCATCTGCAAGCACATCGGTGCGCGCAACGTGGTGGTGACCGACGTCAACGACTTCCGCCTGAAGCTGGCCGCCGACATGGGCGCCACCCGCGTGGTCAACGTCGCCAACCAGTCGCTGAAGGACGTGATGAAGGAACTGCACATGGAGGGCTTCGATGTGGGCCTGGAAATGAGCGGCAACCCGCGTGCGTTCAACGACATGCTCGACTGCATGTACCACGGTGGCAAGATCGCCATGCTGGGCATCATGCCCAAGGGTGCAGGCTGCGACTGGGACAAGATCATCTTCAAGGGCCTGACCGTGCAGGGCATCTACGGTCGCAAGATGTACGAGACCTGGTACAAGATGACCCAGCTGGTGCTGTCCGGCTTCCCGCTCGGCAAGGTGATGACCCACCAGCTGCCGATCGACGACTTCCAGAAGGGGTTCGACCTGATGGAAGAAGGCAAGGCCGGCAAGGTCGTGCTCAGCTGGAATTGACCCGAAGGGTCAATTCCCCCGCATGTTTCCTTATCCCCGCGCCTTTGGCGCGCCCCCTTGAACAACAAGGGGGCTCTTCCCCAGATGGGATCAAGAACGCTGCGGAATTGAAAAAGGCGCCCTATGGGCGCCTTTTTCTTTGGTGTTGCCGGCCAGCGGCCGGCACTACCCGTAACGCCTGCGGCGTTACTTGCCCACGGCCACGGTCAGCAGCACCCGGCTGTGTGCCAGCTTGCCCGAGTTGTCACGGCCATTGCCGTCGGTACCGTAGTAGCCCAGGCCGACGTTGAACAGGCCGAACTGGCGTTCGACGCCGACGTTCCAGTCGGTGTAGTCCTTGGCGATGCCGTCCTCGAAGGTGCTGCGGCCGACGTTGGCATTCAGGGTGAAGTCCTTCGGCAGGCCCCAGCTGCCGCCCAGGCCGAAGTACCAGCCATCGGTGCTGCTGTTCCAGACATCGTTGGTGTAGGCCACCGTCAGCTTGTAGGTCTCATCCAGCGTGGTGGTGGTGATCAGCTCGTTGTAGTTCAGCTCGCTGGCACCGAGGTAGGTGTAGCGGTTCAGCAGCGCGTCGAAATTGACGCGGGGCGTGACGTCGACGCCGTAGCCGATCTGGTAGTCGACCTCGGTGCTCGGGTCGCCCGGACCGAAGTCGACGCCCGAACCCCAGACACCGGCATACAAGCCGACCGGCGAGGTGTAGGTGAAACCGGCCTGCAGGGTCGGCTTTTCGTCGGTCTGCGACACACCACGGAACAGGTAATCGGAAACGGCGGTGACGTTCCAGCTGTACGGCGATTCGTTTTCCTGGGCACTGGCGGCGAACGGGGCAGCCAGGGTCAAGGCAGCGACAATGGCGAGGCAGGCACGGGCGTGCTTCATGAGCGTCTCCGGTGGGGGCGGTGGCGTGGAAGGCCGAGGGCGGGCGTATCGGCCGGAACGGACAGCTCCGGTTCACGAATTCTTAACCAGTTTGCTATTGCGATGCAACATGTGCCGGCCGTGGCGATGCCCCGGCCGCGCCGGTTGGCAAGCGGCGATGCCCGGTAGAATCGGCGGTTTCCCGTTCAGAGCCGTGCCCACGCCATGACCGACGCCTCTTCCGCCCTGACCCGCCACTATGCCGAGGAACTGGACGCCATCCGCGCCCAGGGCCTGTTCAAGTCCGAGCGGATCATCACCAGCCCGCAGTCGGCCGAGATCACCCTCGACGACGGCCGCAAGGTGCTGAATTTCTGTGCCAACAACTACCTGGGACTGGCCGACCATCCGGACCTGATCCAGGCCGCCAAGGACGCACTCGATACCCACGGCTTCGGCATGGCCTCGGTGCGCTTCATCTGCGGCACGCAGGACCTGCACAAGCAGCTGGAAAAGCAGATCGCCGACTTCTTCGGCAAGCAGGACACCATCCTGTACGCGGCCTGCTTCGATGCCAACGGCGGCCTGTTCGAGCCGCTGCTTGGCGAGAACGACGCGATCATTTCCGATGCACTGAACCATGCTTCGATCATCGACGGCGTGCGTCTGTGCAAGGCCAAGCGCTTCCGCTACGCCAACTGTGACATGGCCGATCTGGAAGCCCAGCTGCAGGCCGCCGATGCCGCAGGCTGCAAGACCAAGCTGATCACCACCGACGGCGTGTTCTCGATGGACGGCTTCATCGCGCCGCTGGACGAGATCACCGCGCTGGCAAAGAAGTACAACGCCCTGGTGCACATCGATGAATGCCACGCCACCGGCTTCCTCGGTGCCACCGGCCGCGGCTCGGCCGAGGTCAAGGGCGTGCTGGAGAAGATCGACATCATCACCGGCACTCTGGGCAAGGCCATGGGTGGCGCACTGGGCGGCTTCACCTGCGCCAGCGCCGAAGTGATCGAACTGCTGCGCCAGCGCTCACGCCCGTACCTGTTCTCCAACTCGCTGCCGCCGCACGTGGTGGCCGCCGGCATCAAGGCATTCGAAATGCTGGCTGCCGCTGACGACCTGCGCAGCACCCTGGCCGAGAACACCGCCTACTTCCGCGAGAAGATGACCGCCGCCGGTTTCGACGTGAAGCCGGGCGTGCATCCGATCAGCCCGGTGATGCTGTATGACGCACCGTTGGCGCAGAAGTTCGCCGAGCGCCTGCTCGAGGAAGGCATCTACGCGATCGGCTTCTTCTTCCCGGTGGTGCCCAAGGGCCAGGCCCGCATCCGTACCCAGATCAGCGCTGCGCACAGCCGCGAGCACCTGGACCGGGCGATCGACGCCTTCACCCGCATCGGTGTCGAACTGGGCGTGGTCAAGGGCTGATCATGGCCGGGGTCGGATCCCTTTCCGCAGGAAAGGGCTCTGCCCCACCCGGTCAGAGCGTGCCGACCAAGGTCGGCACCTACCGCAGCCTGATGGCGTGCCGACCAAGGTCGGCACCCACTGGCGTCACTTCTTTTTCTTCTTGCCCTTCGGCTCGTCCTTGCTGGCCACCACCACCGGCTTGGCGGCGGCATCCTGGCCATTGCCCTTGGCTACGCGGATACCGTTGGCCTTCATCCAGGCATCGAACTCATCGGCGGTCATCTTCTTGTCGCCGTCGCTCATCAGGAAGCGGTAACTGCCGCGACCATCCAGCTCCGGGGTCTTCACTTCCACCACCGGGGTCTCGGCAGGCGTTTCCGCCTTGGCCACCTTCTTGTGGCCGCCGCAGGCGGTCAGCAGCACCATCGGCAGCAGCAGGCCTGCACAGCGCAGGGTTTGATTGAGGGTCGGGTGGTACATGGCAGGCTCCGTTCGGGAATGTCGACAGCCAGGCGCCCCCTACGCCTGGAACGGCGGCCGGCAACTGCCGGCCACGGGCGATGATCAGCCCGGTGCAGCGGCCCCCAGCCGCTGCTGGTCGCTGACCTGCAGAACCCGCCACTGGCCCTTGCCGAGATCGCCGAGCAGCAGCCCACCGATCGCGACCCGGACCAGGCGCAGCACCTGCAGGTCGAAGGCCGCCAACAGGCGGCGGATATGGCGGTTGCGGCCCTCGTCGAGGACCACCTCCAGCCATGCGGTCTTGTCGCCACTGCGCAGTACGCGCACGGCACGGGCGGCGAGGAAATCCCCCTCATCCTCCACCCCGGTCTGCAGTGCCGCCAGGGTGGCGTCATCGGGCAGACGATCCACCTGCACGTGATAGGTCTTCTGCGGGCCGGTCTCCGGATCGGTCAGGTGCGCCGCCCACTGGGGATCATTGCTGAACAACAGCAAGCCTTCGCTGGCCTTGTCCAGGCGCCCGACCGGCGCGATCCACGGCAGGCCGGCACCGTCGAAGCAGCGATACACGGTGTCGCGACCACGCTCGTCCTGCGCCGTGGTCACCACCCCGCGCGGCTTGTTGAGCATCAGGTACAGGCGCTGCGGCGCATCCATCGGCCGGCCATCGACTTCGATCGGTGGCACAGGCTGTCCAATCGGGAATTCGGGATCACGGACGATGCGGCCGGACACGCGCACGCGGCCCTCGGCAATCCAGCGCGCGGCCTCGCTGCGCGAGCACACACCCGCCTTGGACAGCACCCGCGCCAGGCCATGGCGCACGCCACTGGAGACATTCGGAGTCGCACACCCACGCGATGCGCGGGAGCGGGCGGCGGGGGCGGCAGGTGGGCGGCGCGTGCGCAAGCCTCTGCTCCCCGCGGCGCTTACTTCTTGTCGACCGGCTTGGTCTCAGCCGGTGCTTCGGCCGGGGCCGGAGTGGCGGCCGGAGCCGGACGCGCCTTGACCACGCGAACGCCGCGCGCCTTCATCCAGGCGTCGAACTCTTCGGCGGTCATGCGCTTGCCGTTCTGGCTCATGTCGAAGCGCCAGGGCGTGTTGTCGAATTCGGTCTGCGGCTTGTAGGCCGCCGGATCGTTCGGCTTCACCGCCGGTGCGCTCGGAATGGCCTTGGCGATGTTCTGGCAGCCGTCGATGCGCAGGCGCTGCAGCACCTGGTCCAGCGACTGCGACGGATCGTAGTTGCTGCTCAGCACACCGGCCGGCATGCCCAGCTGGTTGCCACGGATGTACAGCTCGTCGGCCACTGGCGCGATGGTCGTGGCCGGCAACGGCAGCGGCGAGGCGCTGGTGTTGACCGAGCAATCGACCGCAGCGTGGGCGGCGGGAACCAGGGCCAGCGCCAGGACGGCGGCCGATGCAGAGCGCAGCATGAGGGGCATCCACGGAAGGAAGTGACGCGGCGAGTTTAGCAATGCCGCGCCAGCTTTCAAGCGCCACTTTCAATGAATACGACAACTTATTGGTTTTACGGATAAAAAGACCGACGAACGGTTTCCTTGCCGGGTCACAGTCGAGCTTCCTGGCCGCAGAAACAACAAGACCCGGCCGAAGCCGGGTCCTGCTGTGTCCTACGGGCAGAGCGTCAGAACTTAGTTCTGGACGTTCAGCTCGGTACGACGGTTCTTGGCGCGACCTTCCGGGTTGTCCGAACCATCCGGGTTGGTGTTCGGAGCAATCGGACGGCTCTCGCCGTAGCCGATCGGGCCGACCAGGCGACCGGCGTCAACGCCGTTCTTGGTCAGGTAGTTGTACACGGCGGTAGCACGACGCTCCGACAGCTTCTGGTTGTAAGCGTCGGTACCCTTCGAGTCGGTGTGACCGGCAACTTCAACGCGCAGATCCGGGTAACGCTTCAGGATCTCGGTGGCTTCGCTCAGGATCGCCACGGCGTCCGGACGCAGGTTCGACTTGTCGAAGTCGAAGTTGACGCCCTTCAGGTCGATGGAGACCGGAACCGGGCAACCGTCCGGACCGATGGTCTGACCCGGCTGCGAGTTCGGGCACTTGTCGTCGCAGTTGTTGACGCCGTCACCGTCGTCGTCCAGGTCGGCGCAGCTCGGGGCAACCGGAGCCGGAGCCGGAGCAGCCGCGACCGGAGCCGGGCCCAGCGGGATCACGACGCCGACCGAAGCCAGCACGTCGCCGAACCAGCTCTCGTCACGTGCGGCGATGCTCTGGTCGTCGAAGTCAGCGCGGTAGGCCACTTCGGCGCGGACAGCAACACGCTTCTCGAAGGTGGTCTGCAGGCCGACGCCCAGCTTGGCGGCAACATTGCCGTCCTTACGCTGGCGCGGGCCGTTGTTGTCGAGCGCAGCGTACTCTTCTTCCGACTTCTGGTAGCCCAGGCCACCGACGATGTACGGGTTCCAGCCGCGGCCTTCCTTGATGAAGTGGCGACGCAGGTCCAGCGAGACGCCGTACTGCGACCAGTTCAGGTCCTGGTTGCTGTCGAAGTTCGGGTTCTGGTAGTTCAGCTCACCGTCCAGCGACCAGTTCGGGCTGATGAACTTACCCAGGCCCAGGGTCACGAACGGAGCGTCATTGGTCAGACGGTCGCTGTCCTGGAAGTTGAAGCCGGCCGAACCGGTCAGGTACCAGCGGTCATCGAACTCCTGCGCCGAAGCTGCCTGGGCGAAAGCCAGGCCGCCCAGCAGCGCGGCAGTAAGGATCTTCTTGTTCATTGAGTACAGCTCCTATTTCGGGGGTATGAAACCGGTAGAGGCATGGGCCAGCACTAGTGCGTCGATGTTCGACAGCCGATTCAGCACGCCACCGCCGCGAACATTATGCTCAGGCGGGTGAAGGCCATGTTAACAGTCCCGTAACATGTGAAGTGTTGCGCCCGACCGTCCACCGGTCCGACGTTGAAACCCTATACAGGATGATGAAAATCCGCAAGACCCACACGCTGCAAGGGTTTGACGGAGTTTAGGAGCGAGAAGCGACATATTGCGCAACGTGCTGCATCACACAGTTCAGCGCGTTTGAGGAAACGTGAGGAACCTTATGATGGGATCACGAACCCAGCCGGAGCCGTGATGAAAGCCGTCGCCCTGAGTCGTGAATACGCGCCCGCCCTGCGTGATGTCCTGCTGCCGCCGCCGCTGCCTCCTCGCGGCCGCGATCTGCTGGTGCGGATCGAAGCGGTATCGGTCAACCCCGTCGATGGCAAGCAGCGCGCCGCCACCGATCCGGCCACCCTTGAGGTGCCCCGGGTGCTCGGCTGGGACGCAGCCGGCGTGGTCGAAGCCATCGGTGACGAGGCCAGCCTGTTCGCCTCCGGTGACGAGGTCTACTTCGCCGGTGACGTTACCCGACCGGGCTGCAACGCCCAGTACCAGTGGGTTGATGAGCGCTTGGTCGCCCGCAAGCCGACCACGCTCGATTTCGCTGAAGCGGCCGCGCTGCCGCTGACCACCCTCACAGCCTGGGAACTGCTGTTCCAGCGCATGCCGCTGCAGCTCGATGGCCGCCGCCACGTGGGCCAGCACCTGCTGGTGATCGGCGGCGCCGGCGGCGTCGGCTCGATGGCGATCCAGCTCGCACGCCATGCCGGTTTCGAGGTGATCGCCACCGCCTCGCGCGAGGCCTCGATCGACTGGTGCCGACAGATGGGGGCCACGCATGTGATCGACCATCGGCAGCCACTGCAGCCCCAGGTGCAGGCGCTGGGCATCGATGCGGTGCAGGTCGCGCTCAATCTGGCCGACACCGACCACTACTGGGATGAACTGGGCCAGCTGCTGGCACCGCAGGGCCACGTCGGCCTGATCGTCGAGCCGCGGGGTGCGCTGCGCATCGGCGATCCCTACAAGGCCAAATGCATCGGCATCCACTGGGAATTCATGTTCGCGCGTTCGCGCTTCGCCACCGCCGACTGCATCGAACAGCACCGCATCCTCAGCCGTGCGGCCAGCATGATCGATGCCGGCCAGTTGCGTGGCACGCTCAAGGAGACGCTGGGCACGATCAATGCGGCCAACCTGGACATCGCGCAGCAGCGCCTGGCCGGCGGGCGCACGGTAGGCAAGCTGGCGCTGGTCGGCTGGGACGACTGACGGGGTGATGTAGAGCCGAGCCCACGCTCGGCTGCTGTGCCTGCCGCCACCGGCAGAGCACGGGCTCGGCCCTGCACAACCGCCCGCATGCGGGATCGACGCCGCCTGTAGCGCCGGATTGGCCGGCATCTGTATCTATGGATGATGCAGAAACAGCGATACGGTGGAAACAGATCTCCGCCCCCCCCCCCGGACCGCCATGCCCACCGCCCTGCCCTTGCGCCTGCTGCAATTGATCACCGGCCTGTTCCTGTACGGCTTCGGCGCCTCGCTGATGATCCGCGCCGCCATCGGCGTGGCACCCTGGGATGTGCTGTCGCAGGGCATCGCTGCGCAGACGCCGCTGTCATTCGGCCTGGCAACCAATGCCATCGGTGCATTGGTGCTCCTGCTGTGGTGGCCGCTGCGGCAGAAACCGGGCGTCGGCACCGTGCTCAACGTGATGCTGATCGGGCCCTCCGCACAGTTCGGGCTGTGGCTGCTGCCGCCGGCCGTCGGCCTTGGCTGGCAGCTGGCGATGTTCTGTGCCGGCATGCTGCTGGTGGCGCTGGCCACCGGCCTGTACATCGGTGCCCGCCTTGGCCCGGGGCCACGCGATGGCCTGATGACCGGCCTGCATGCCCGTACCGGCTGGCCGATCTGGAAGGTGCGCAGCCTGATCGAAGGCAGCGTCCTGCTGCTGGGCTGGTGCCTGGGCGGCAATGTCGGCCCCGGCACCCTCGCCTTCGCCCTGCTGATCGGTCCGCTGTGCGGAATGACGCTGGGCTGGTTCGGGATCGGTCGGCCCGCTCCGGTTGTGCCGGCCGCTGGCCGGCAACCGCAATCGCCCTGAGTTGACCGGAATGCCGGCCAGCGGCCGGCACTACCAAACCGCCAGACAGCGGCCGGCCCTCGCAAAGAAGCGGCCCTTGCCCCGGCCGCCGTTTCGCGGCACGCTTCGCGCTTCCGTACGCAAGCGTATCGACCATGTCGCCAGCCAACGAAAGCGCCTATCCCCACCTGTTCGCCCCGCTGGACCTGGGCTTCACCCAGCTTCGCAACCGCGTATTGATGGGCTCGATGCACACCGGCCTGGAAGATCGCGCCCGCGACTTCCCGCGGCTGGCGGCCTACTTCGCCGAGCGCGCCGAGGGCGGCGTCGGCCTGATCGTCACCGGCGGCTTCGCGCCCAATGTGGTCGGTTGGCTGAAGCCATTCGGCGGCAAGCTGTCCTGGCCCTGGGAAGTGCGCCCGCACCGCCAGCTCACCGCCGCCGCGCACCAGCACGGCGCGAAGATCTGCCTGCAGCTGCTGCATGCCGGCCGCTATGCCTACCACCCGCTGTCGGTGGCACCGTCGAAGCTGAAGGCACCGATCAACCCGTTCACCCCGCGCGCATTGTCGGCCAGCGGCGTAGAGCGCCATATCGCCGACTATGCTCGCAGCGCCAAGCTGGCCCGCGAGGCCGGCTACGACGGCGTGGAAGTGATGGGCTCGGAGGGCTACCTCATCAACGAGTTCATCGCTCCGCGCACCAACAAGCGCACCGATGCCTGGGGTGGCGACGCGCGCCAGCGCATGCGCTTCGCGGTGGAGATCGTGCGCCGCATCCGCGAGGCCTGCGGCCCGGACTTCATCATCATCTACCGCCTATCACTGGTGGATCTGGTCGACGACGGCAGCGACTGGGACGAGATCGTTCAACAGGCGCAGGCGATCGAGGCGGCTGGCGCAACGATCATCAATTCCGGCATCGGCTGGCACGAAGCGCGCGTTCCAACCATCGCCACCTCGGTGCCGCGCGCGGCCTTTGCCGGTGTCACCGCCAAGCTCAAGCCGCATGTGAAGGTTCCGCTGGTGGCGACCAACCGCATCAACATGCCCGACGTTGCCGAACGCATCCTGGCCGGTGGCGGCGCCGACATGGTGTCGCTGGCACGCCCGCTGCTGGCCGACCCGCAGTGGCCGAACAAGGCCCGTGCCGGCCGCGCGGAGGCGATCAACACCTGCATCGCCTGCAACCAGGCCTGCCTGGACCATGTGTTCGAGAACAAGCTGGCCAGCTGCCTGGTCAATCCGCGCGCCGCCCACGAGACCGAGCTGGTCTATCGTCCCACCGCTGCGCCGAAGAAGGTTGCGGTGGTCGGTGCCGGCCCCGCCGGCCTGGCCTGTGCCACTGTCGCTGCCCAGCGTGGCCACCAGGTCACCCTGTTCGATGCCAATGATGAGATCGGCGGCCAGTTCAACGTGGCCAAGCGCATCCCCGGCAAGGAAGAGTTCCACGAGACCCTGCGCTACTTCCGCCACGCGCTGCAGGAGACCGGCGTACAGCTGTGCCTGGGTACCCGCGCCGACGCTTCCCAACTGGCTGGCTTCGACGAGGTGGTGCTGGCCACCGGCATCACCCCGCGCAAGGTCGATTTCCCCGGTGCCGATCACGCCAAGGTGGTGAGCTATCTGGACGTGCTGCTGGGACGGGTCGAAGTGGGCGCCAATGCGGCGATCATCGGCGCCGGCGGTATCGGCTTCGATGTCGGCGAATTCCTCAGCCACGCCGGTGAATCCCCCTCGCTGGATCCGCAGCGCTGGATGGCCGAATGGGGCGTGGACGCCAGCTTCGAGGCACGCGGCTCGCTGGGCCGGCCCGAGGTCGAGCCGTCACCGCGGCGCCTGTGGCTGCTGCAGCGCAGCCCGGGCAAGCCGGGCGCGCGGCTGGGCAAGACCACCGGCTGGATCCATCGCGCCACGCTGAAGGCCAAGGGCGTGCGCATGCTCGGTGGCGTCGAGTACCTCGGGGTGGACGACGAGGGCCTGCGCATCCGCGTGGACGGCAGCGAACAGCTGCTGCCGGTCGACCATGTGGTGATCTGCGCCGGGCAGGAACCGAACCGCACGCTGCAGGCCGAACTGCAGGCGGCCGGCATCAACGCGCAGCTGATCGGTGGTGCCGACGTGGCCGCCGAACTGGATGCGAAACGCGCCATCGACCAGGGCAGCCGGGTCGCCGCCGCGCTCTGATGACCGCCTGAATGGGGGACGGAATGTGATTTCCGTCACCCCGGTCGAACCTGAATGTCAAGCCGAGCGGTTCACGATGCGTTCGGCTATGCCCCCCTACCTTGCGCCATCTTTCCGCTCACCAGCCAGTTTCCGGTGAGCCGGCGCAGTCCCCACGATCGGTACTGATCGTTTCTTTTGGGGCTGCCCACGGGGCGGCCCCGATGGCCGCCTCCCCATGACGCCAAGTCGTACCCGCCTCCTGTCGCCCCGCGGCCGGAACCGGAGGGTGCGGCCCATACGGAGCAAGGAGTTATATGAAACTGGCCTGGATTCTCTGGTTGTCGCAGTTGTTGCCTCAGCCGGCCGCTGATTCACTGTGTCTGAGCACCACCGTCTACCTGGAAGCCCGCGACCAGACCCTGCGCGGCCAGCAGGCTGTTGCCGAGGTCGCCCTGCGCCGTCTCGACAGTGGCCTGTGGGGCGACTCGATGTGCCAGGTGGTCACCGCGCGCAAGCAGTTCGCACCGACCATCGTCTCCCCCGGCACCCAGCTGGGCAATGACGCGGCGTGGAGCGAAGCGATGAACGTGGCCTTCGACGCCGAGCGCAACTGGGCGCTGCCGGCCGGCGAACGCCGCGAGATCGTGCCCGGTGCCAGCCACTTCGCCGCGCTGTCCATCGCCAGCCCGAACTGGCGCAACGCCTACCAGGTGGCGACCATCGGCGATCACACCTTCTACAAGGTGCAGAACCTCAAGCCGCGGCAGTCGTAACGATCCGTGCTGGCGGCAGCGTTGCCGGCCGCCGCCGGGCTCTGGGATAGTGGGCGTTTCCCGCCCGCATCACCTGGAGTTCCCATGAAGCTGTACAGCAAGCCCGGTGCCTGTTCCACCGCCGACCACATCGCCCTGCAGTGGACCGGCCAGCCGTTCGAGGTTGAACTGCTGAACAAGGACACCCTGAAGGGGCCGGAATTCCTCAAGATCAATCCGGCCGGTGCCGTTCCCGCGCTGGTCGACGGCGACTTCGTGCTGCTGCAGAACGCCGCGATCATGGGCTACATCGCCGACAGCTTCCCGCAGGCCGGCCTCGGCGGTGATGGCAGTCCGCGCCAGCGCGCCGAAGCCACCCGCTGGCTGGCCTTCGTCAATTCCGACGTGCACCCGGCCTTCTCGCCGCTGTTCGCGCCGGGCAAGTTCATCGCCGACGAGAGCCAGTACGACGCGATCCGCGCTGCCGCGCACAAGCGCCTGCGTGGCCTGTTCGAGACCGCCGACAGGCAGCTGGCCGACAAGCCATGGCTGGCCGGCTTCCGCAGCTTCGCCGATCCGTACTTCTACATCACCCTGCGCTGGGCCGCCGGTGCCAAGGTTGATCTGTCCGGCCTGGACAACCTGGCCGCCTACAAGGCACGCATGGACGCCGATGCCGGCGTGCAGGCCGCGCTGAAGGCCGAAGGCCTGGCCTGAGGATGACCCCGGGGTCAGAGCCGTTCGCGTGGCGAACGGATCTGACCCCACTGCCTTCCGGACGCGGGGTCGGATCCGCCTGTACCGCAGGCGGCTCTGACCCCATCCGTTGCATTCTCACACTCAGCCGATCTGGCGGATCACTTCGCCCTTGGCATCGCGCAGACAGGTCGGCACCACGTCGATGCGCAGCGCCTCCGTCAACGGGTAGATGCCACGTTCGGCACGCACGCCGGCCAGGGCCCGCAGCCCCGCCTCGTCCAGCGCCCAGCGCGCGCTGTCCGCCGACAGTTCGCCCACGTCGCCATGCCCGGCTGGAATGAACGCCCATTGCCGCTCGCGACTGACCAGTTCCAGCGACTTTCCGTGGCACAGGCGCAGCGGCAGCAGTTCGCACACGCTGGCGACCTGGCCCGCGCCGAGCACCAGCGTAGTGACGCCGGCCTCCTGCCGCCAGTCCAACGTCTCGATGAACAGCATGCCGGTGCTGGAGCCCTCGCGCTCGCTGCCGGCCCTCACCCGTGCGGCCAATGCCGGATCTTCCAGCAGGTTGCGGCGATGCAGGTCGCTGATCCACAGCGGCATCGCTGGCTGCAGTGCCTGCAGCACGCCACGCGTCGACCAGCGCTTGACCGCCTCCATCTCCTCATCGGTCAGCCCGACCAGCTGCAGGAACTGCAGGTGGCCATTGGCGGTGTCGCGTGCCGGCAACTGCGGGTCGGCAATGAAGGCCAGGTGGCACAACCGCGTGTCGGTCTCCAGTGCGATCGGGCCGTTGGCATTGAGGTGGTGGCCATCCTCGAATGCATTCCCACTGCCGAACACATAGCGCGCCAGGTTCTGCAACAGGTTCATCGGCCACACCGGCGGCGTGCTGTCGGCGTTCTCAGCGGCTTCAGCGGCGAGACGGAACGTCAGCTCGAAACCATAGCCGCTGGCGGCGGCATCACTGCTCTCCTTGGCATACAGCTCGGAGAAACCGTAGGTGATGTAGTGCCAATGCGGAACCGGCGCATCCGCCCAGTACACGCTGATGCCATCCAGCGGGTCCTGGCCGCCGAGCGTGTAGGGAAGCGCGGTGCCGTAGTGTCGCGGCTCCTGCCCGGCATACAGCGGCGCCAGCGCCGCATTGATCGCGTCCCAGCCGGGGGTGTCGGTGTCATCGTGGTCGTCCTGCACGCGGGACTCCTTGTGGGGAAATGAACCGATCACTTTACGCGGTGGCTCAGGCCTGCACGACCTCTTTGCCAGCGTTCACCACGGCGGCCTGGGTTTCCTGCCACCAGCGCTGGGCCAGCGCCGGGCTGCGCGCCTTGCCCACCGCCGCCAGCAGTTCCGGGCACAGGCGTTCCAGCGCCAGCGCATCGGTGCAGCGTTCGATCTTCAACTGCATGAAGTAGCCCTTCAGCCCCAGGTGGCGCCGCACCGCCTCGCTCATCGCGTCGTACAACTGCTGGTACAGGGCCGGGTCCTGTTCGCGGCCGGTGCTGATGCCACGCGCCGGAGCGGCCTCCACGCTCCCGCCAATCACCTCGATCAGTCCCTGTGCGGCCAGCTGCTCCAGTGCATCCGGAGGTGCGCGCAGGCCATCGAACAGGCCGCGCAGTTCGGTGTCATCGCGATGGCCATCGACCATCAGCAGGATTGAACGCAGTGCCGCCGGCAGGCGCCGGCCACGGTCTTCGATTTCCTGACGGCCAGCAGCCGTCTTGGCGTGCAGCAATGCCATTGCCTCCCCCTCCCTTGATGCACCATGCCAGCGTGCCGTGTGCGGGCACGCCCCCCTGATTGCCATCCCCGGGCGGCGCGCGCATTCCCCGGCGCGCACCGCGTGTTGCAGGTCGATGACAGGCCGAGCTTAGCGCAAGTGCCGCGGGCAGTGCCGGCCGCTGGCCGGCGATCTCGGGATTGATGGCAATGCCGGCCAGCGGCCGGCACTACCCGGTCAGCGGCCCAGCGCCCGGCGGATCTCCTCCAGCGCGCCAGGGTCGTCCAGCGTCGACAGGTCGCCCGGGTCGCGCTGCTCGGCCAACGCCTGCAACGAGCGCCGCAGCAGCTTGCCCGAACGGGTCTTGGGCAGCGCGTTGACCACGTGCACGTGCGCCGGGCGCGCCACCGCACCGAGCGAGGTGGTCACCGTCGCCATCATCTCGGCCACCACCGGCGCCGGATCCTCGCCCTCAAGCCCCTGCTTGAGGGTGACGAACACCAGCGGCACCTGCCCCTTCAGCTCGTCCTTGACCCCGATCACGGCAGCCTCGGCCACGCGCGGATGGCTGGAGATGGCCTCCTCGATCTCGCGCGTGCCCAGGCGGTGCCCGGCCACGTTGATCACATCGTCGGTACGGCCGAGGATGAAGGTATAGCCATCGTCATCGCGGATCGCCCAGTCCAGCGAGCTGTACAGCAGTTCCTTGAAGTGGCTGAAGTAGCTCTGCAGGAAACGGCTGTCGTCGTTCCACACCGTGCTCATGCAACCCGGCGGCAAGGGCGGCGACACCACCAGCACGCCCTTCTGCCCCGGTGCCACCTCCTCTCCGGTGTTCTCGTCGATCACCTTCATCCGATAGCCGAGATTGGGGAAGCCCGGTGAACCGAAGCGCACCGGCTTCATCTCCAGGCCCGGCAGCAGGGTCAGTGCCGGCCAGCCGGTTTCGGTCTGCCAGTAGTTGTCGATGATCGGCTTGCCCAGCGCTTCGCTGATCCAGTGCGCGGTGGGTTCGTCCAGCGGCTCGCCGGCCAGGAACAGGTACTTCAGGGCGCGCAGGTCGTGGCGATGGATGAAGTCCGCGTCGTGCTTCTTCAGCACGCGGATGGCGGTGGGTGAGGAGAACATGGTGCGCACGTTGTACTGCTCGCACAGCGCCCACCAGATGCCCGGGTCCGGATTCGTCGGCAACCCTTCGTACAGCAGCGACGTGCAGCCGCCGATCAAGGGCCCGTACACATTGTAGGAATGGCCTACCGCCCAGCCGACATCGGAGGTGGAGAACATCACCTGCCCCGGCTTGCAGTCGAACACGGTCTCCATCGACTGCGCCATCGCCACCGCGTAGCCACCCACGTCGCGCTGCACGCCCTTCGGCTTGCCGGTGGTGCCGGAGGTATACAGCAGATAGCTCGGCTCGCTCGCTTCCAGCCACTGCACCGGCACATCGACTTCACCAACCTGTGCGCGCAGCGCGGCGTACTCCACGTCGCGACCCGGCACGCGCGGTTCGGCGGCATCCAGCCCACGCGAGACGATCAGCACGTGTGGCGGAGGCGACGCCGCTTCGGCGCAGGCGGCGTCGACCATCGGCTTGTACGGAATCAGCTTGCCACCGCGCATGCCGGCATCGGCGGCGATCAGCAGCCTGGGTTTGGCGTCGTCGATGCGCAGTGCCAGGTTGTGCGCGGCGAAGCCACCGAACACCACCGAATGCACCGCGCCGATGCGCGCGCAGGCCAGCATCGCGAACACGGCTTCGGCCATGTTCGGCATGTAGATCACCACACGGTCACCGTGGCCGACGCCGAGGTGCTTGAGCACGGCGGCGAAGTCGTTCACTTCGCGATACAGCTGGCGATAGGTGATCTCGCGGGTGCTGTGGGTTTCGGTGGAAATGGCGACCAGCGCGAGCTGGTCGGCGCGCTCGGCCAGGTGGCGGTCGACGGCGTTGTAGCAGAGATTGGTTTCGCCGCCAACGAACCAGCGCCGGAACGGCGGGTTGCTGTAGTCGAGCACCTGCTGCGGCGGTTTGTGCCAATGGATGCGCTTGGCTTCCTCGCCCCAGAAGGCCTCCGGCTCGTCGATCGAGCGACGGTAGGTTTCCTCGTAGTTCATGACGCAGCCCTCCCAGACAAAGTCATGGGTTCGAGGATAGTCCGGCGCTGGCGCGCGGGCCGCCCTACCTTGGTAGGGGGTGGGTTTTTCATGCAGGGCTGCGCCCTGCACCTGCAGAGGCCGAAGCCGAAGCCGAAGCAACAGCAGAAGCTGGCTTACTTGGGGATGGCGGGGTGGGTCCGGTGGCGGGAGACGCCGTAAACCCGTCCGTGGGGGCTTGGCCGCGGCATCCATGCCGCGGACACTCCCGCCACCGGACCCACTCCGCCTTCGACAGATTCCGCGATCTGTCGGAACACGGGGTCGGATCCCAGATTCAGTATTCAATTCGATATCTGACAGAAAAATCGTGTCGACCAAGGTCGACACCTACCAACACCAACAGCGACAGCCGTTACCAACCGCCGCAGGAATCTGTCGGGGGTGGGGCGGTGTGGGTTGGCAGGACCGTTGGCGCCATGGATGGCGCCATCGAGCCCCCATGGATGGGTTTACGACGTGTCCTGCCAACCCACACCGCCCCGCCCAGCAAGCAGAAGACCAGAGCCGCCTTGGCCTTTGACGTTGCTCCGGTTCGTAGCAGGTGCAGGGCTGCAAGCCCTGCCGAACCCCTAGAACGGAGCCGCAGACTCGAACGCGAGCGCCTCGCCCGTCAGCGGATGCGTGAACCGCAGGCTGCGTGCATGCAGATGCACGCGCTGCGCCGGTGCCGCGTCATACAGCACGTCGCCAACAATCGGATGGCCAATACTGGCCATGTGCAACCGCAGCTGATGGCTGCGGCCGGTGATCGGCTCCAACGCCACGCGCGTGCGCCGCGCTTCAACATCGCGCACCAGCACGCGCCAACGCGTCAGCGCCGGCTTGCCGCGCTCATGGTCGACCATCTGCTTCGGCCGGTTCGGCCAGTCAACGATCAACGGCAGGTCCACTTCGCCGGCATCGCTTTCGATCACACCCTGCACGACGGCTTCATACCGCTTGCCAACCTGGCGCTGCTCGAACTGCATCGACAACACCGCCTGCATGTCCTTGCCACGCGCATGCAGCAGCAGCCCGGAAGTCACCTGGTCCAGGCGGTGCACGGTCAACGCATCCGGGTACAGCGCCTGCAGGCGCGCGACGACGCAGTCCTGGTTCTCGGCGCTGCGGCCGGGCACGGACAGCAGGCCGGCGGGCTTTTCAGCCACCAGCAGCGCGTCGTCGATGTAGTGCAGATGGATCATCCGGCTCTGTATCCGTCCAAACAAAAACGGGGAAGCCGGAGCTTCCCCGTTTTCTGCGTACCGACCAGCGGTCGGTACCTACCTCGATGGGAAAGTACCGGCCCACGGTCGGTACCTGCCTTGATGCAAGACGTACCGTCCGGAGCCGGTACCGCCTGCATCAGCCCAGCAGGTGGGCGACGCCGGCGCGCTCTTCTTCCAGCTCGGCCAGGGTCTTGTCGATGTACTTCTGGCTGAAGTCGTCGATCGGCAGATCCTTGACCAGGGTGTACTTTCCGTTCTCGGTGGTCACCGCGAAACCGAAGATCACGCCTTCCGGAATGCCGTAGGAACCGTCGGACGGCACGCCCATCGTGACCCACTTGCCGTTGCTGCCCAGCACCCAGTCACGCACGTGGTCGATGGCGGCATTGGCGGCCGAAGCTGCCGAGGACGAGCCGCGGGCTTCGATGATCGCCGCGCCGCGCTTGCCGACGGTCGGGATGAAGGTGTTGGCGTTCCACTCCTGGTCGTTGATCGCATCGGCGATCGACGCACCGTCGGCGGTGGCGAAACGGTAGTCCGGGTACATGGTCGGGCTGTGGTTGCCCCACACCACCAGCTTCTCCATGCCACCGACCGGCTTGCCAAGCTTGGCTGACAGCTGGCTCAGCGCGCGGTTGTGGTCCAGGCGCAGCATGGCGGTGAAGTTCTCCGGCTTCAGGTCCGGGGCCGACTTCATCGCGATGTAGGCATTGGTGTTGGCCGGGTTGCCGACCACCAGCACCTTCACGTCACGGCTGGCGACCTTGTTCAGCGCGGCGCCCTGGGCGGTGAAGATCTTGGCGTTCTCCAGCAGCAGGTCCTTGCGCTCCATGCCCGGGCCACGCGGACGTGCGCCGACCAGCAGGGCAATGTCGGCGTCCTTGAACGCGACTTCGGCGTCATCGGTGCCGACCATGCCGGCCAGCAGCGGGAACGCGCAGTCTTCCAGCTCCATCATCACGCCCTTCAGGGCGGCCTGGGCCTTGTCGACCGGCAGTTCCAGCAACTGCAGGATGACCGGCTGGTCCTTGCCCAGCATTTCGCCGGAGGCGATGCGGAACAGCAGGGCATAACCGATCTGGCCGGCGGCGCCGGTCACGGCAACACGAACGGGTGCTTTCATGGGGGTTTCCTCTTGCTTGCAAGCGTTTGATGGGACGCCGCGGACATGGCCACGCAGGCCGGGCGGGCGGCGGGGAACAGGGAAACGGCCACCCGTGGGTGGCCGTTTCGAAGGGGGTCAGGCGGCGAGGTGCTTGTTCCACTCCGCGACGCGGTCGGCCTGGGCGGCCAGCACGGCGTCGACGTCGCCTTCCAGGGTGATCGAATGGATCACGTCGCCCTGCTTGACCGAATCGACGATGGCCTGGCCTTCCAGGACCTTGCCGAAGACGGTGTGGCGGCCGTCCAGCCAATCGGTCTTGATGTGGGTGATGAAGAACTGGCTGCCGTTGGTGTTCGGGCCGGCGTTGGCCATCGACAGCGAGCCGACCTCGTGCTTCACGCCATTCTTCTCGTCTTCGAACTTGTAGCCCGGGCCGCCGGTGCCACGACCCTGCGGGCAGCCGCCCTGGATCATGAAGTCGGCGATCACGCGATGGAAGATCAGCCCGTCATAGAAGCCGTGCTTGACCAGGTTCACGAAGTTGGCCACGGTCAGCGGCGCCTTGTCGGCGAACAGCTCGACCTTGATCGGGCCCTGGGTGGTGTCGAAAGTGGCGATGAGGGACATGAAGATCCTTGGTGCAAAGGGGAATGCGTCTAGCCACCTAGTTTACACCTGCCTCGTGGCGGCGGTGCCTTCGACCATCGGTGGAGCCCCCGCCTTCAGCCAGGGCAAGGTGAGCCGAGGGGCCCGGTCCTGGCGACCTCGGCCGCAGCGGCGGACAGCCAGCTGAATGGGCCGCTTCGCCGGCGTGAAATCCACCTTTTCGCGAATCGTCAAGTTCGACGTATAATGTTGGACTTCTTTTTCCAAATCCGGCGCCGACTGGCCCCCTTTCGTATGTCCATCGAAAATCTTCGCAACATCGCCATCGTCGCCCACGTCGACCATGGCAAGACCACCCTGGTCGACCAGCTGCTGAAGCAGTCCGGCACCCTGTCCGAGCGCACCGTCCTCGCTGAGCGCGTGATGGACAGCAACGACCAGGAAAAGGAACGCGGCATCACCATCCTGGCCAAGAACACCGCCATCACTTGGGAAGACAAGAAGACCGGCATCAAGAACCGGATCAACATCGTCGACACCCCCGGCCACGCCGACTTCGGCGGTGAGGTCGAGCGCGTGCTGTCGATGGTCGACACCGTGCTGATCCTGGTCGATGCGATGGACGGCCCGATGCCGCAGACCCGCTTCGTGACCCAGAAGGCCTTCGCGATGGGCTTCAAGCCGATCGTCGTGGTCAACAAGGTCGACCGTCCGGGCGCCCGTCCGGAGTGGGTGATCGACCAGGTCTTCGACCTGTTCGACAAGCTCGGTGCCACCAACGAGCAGCTGGACTTCCCGATCGTCTACGCCTCGGGCCTGAATGGCTACGCGGGCCTGGAAGACACCGTGCGCGACGGCGACATGACCCCGCTGTACGAAGCGATCATGCAGCACGCGCCGAAGCCGGAAGTGGACCCGGAAGGCCCGTTCCAGATGCGCATCAGCCAGCTGGACTACAACAACTTCGTGGGCGTGATCGGCATCGGCCGCATCCAGCGCGGCACCCTGAAGAAGAACATGCAGGTCGCGGTCATCGACCGTGAAGGCAAGAAGCGCAACGGCAAGGTGCTGCAGGTGCTGGGCTTCATGGGCCTGGAGCGCATCGAGCAGGATTCGGCCGAGGCCGGCGACATCGTGGCCATCTCCGGCATCCAGGAGCTGACCATCTCCGACACCATCTGCGCACCGGACTTCCCGGAAGCCCTGCCTGCGCTGACCGTCGACGAGCCGACCATCTCGATGACCTTCCAGGTGAACAATTCGCCGTTCGCCGGCAACAAGGACCTGTCTGGTGGCAAGTTCCTGACCAGCCGCCAGATCAAGGACCGCCTGGACCGTGAAAAGGTCCACAACGTGGCCCTGAAGGTCGAGCAGCTGGAAGACGCCGACAAGTTCCTGGTCTCCGGCCGTGGCGAACTGCACCTGTCGGTGCTGATCGAGAACATGCGCCGCGAAGGCTATGAGCTGGCCGTGTCGCGCCCGGAAGTGATCATCAAGGAAATCGACGGCCAGCTGATGGAGCCGATCGAGCAGCTGGTGGTGGACATCGAAGAAATCCACCAGGGCGGCGTGATGGAAAAGCTGGGCACCCGCAAGGGCCAGTTGAAGAACATGGAATCGGACGGCAAGGGGCGCGTGCGCCTGGAGTACCAGATCCCGGCCCGTGGCCTGATCGGCTTCCAGAACGAGTTCAAGACCCTGACCCAGGGTTCGGGCCTGCTGTTCCATGTGTTCGACCACTACGGCCCGAAGGAACAGGGCGCCATCGCAAAGCGCATCAACGGCGTGATGATCGCCAATGCGCCGGGCGTCACCCCGGCCTACTCGCTGGGCCCGCTGCAGGAACGCGGCAAGCTCTTCGCTGCCGAAGGCGACAACGTGTATGAAGGTCAGCTGGTCGGCATCCACTCCAAGGACAACGACCTGACCGTCAACGCGATCAAGACCAAGCCGCTGACCAACATGCGCGCTTCGGGCAAGGACGATGCGATCCAGCTGACCCCGGCGATCAAGTACTCGCTGGAACAGGCCCTGGACTTCATCGAAGACGACGAGCTGGTCGAGATCACCCCGAAGGAGATCCGCCTGCGCAAGAAGTTCCTGACCGAGAGCGACCGCAAGAAGGCTTCGCGCGGCGGCTGAGCCTGCACCCCGTGAACCAGAGCGGCTACAACCCGGATCCACACCGGCATCCGGGCCTGCACGTCATCGCCCTGCTCGAAGCGAGCAAGGCGTTGCTGGCGCTGTTGGCCGCCACCGGGCTGGAAGTGCTCGGACCGCAGCCGCTTCGGCACGGCATCATGGTCCTGATCCGGCGTTTCAGCCTGGATCCGGACCATGGCACCCTGCCCTCGCTGCTGCATATGATCAGCCCCGACGCGGTCCACCTGGCCGCAGCGGGGATGATCGGCTACGGCCTGCTGCACCTGGTCGAAGCCTGGGGCCTGTGGCGGGCCAAGGCCTGGGCTTCCTGGCTGGGCTGCCTGACGGCCTCGCTGTACCTGCCCTTCGACATCTTCGCGATCATCCGCCACCCCGGCTGGCCGTCGTGGACGATCCTGGCGATCAACCTGATCGTGGTCTACGTCCTCGCCCGCGATCTGCGCAAGCGCCACCGCTGAGCACCGGCTACACTGGGGATTGGAGCCGACCAAGCCGCCCCATGCGCCCGTCCTTGCCGCCTCTGCTGACCTGCCTGCTTGCCGCGCTGCCTGCGCTGCTTTCGGCTGGCTGCAGCCCGGCCACGCCCAGCGCGCATGCGGCCGAACCCGCGAGCCGCAACGTGCCGTTCCCGTACGCCGAAACCGATGTTACCGACCTGCAGGCGCGGATGACCGCCGGTGAACTGGACAGCACCACCCTGACCCAGGCCTACCTGCAGCGCATCGCCGCCCTGGACCGTGCCGGGCCCCGCCTGCGCGCGGTGATCGAGCTCAACCCCGATGCCCTGAAGGAAGCCGCCGCGCGCGACCGCGAGCGCCGTAGCGGCCACCTGCGCGGCCCGCTGCACGGCATCCCGCTGCTGTTGAAGGACAACATCAACGCTGCGCCGATGGCCACCAGTGCCGGCTCTCTGGCCCTGCAGGGCTTCCGACCGGACGACGCCTATCTGGTACGCCGGCTGCGCGACGCCGGCGCCGTCGTGCTGGGCAAGACCAACCTCAGCGAATGGGCCAATTTCCGCGGCAATGATTCGGTCTCCGGCTGGAGCGCGCGCGGCGGCCAGACCCGCAATCCCTATCGGCTCAGCCACTCGCCTTGCGGCTCCAGCAGCGGCAGCGCGGTAGCCGTGGCCGCCAACCTCGCCAGCGTAGCAATCGGTACCGAAACCGACGGCAGCATCGTCTGCCCGGCGGCGATCAATGGCATCGTCGGCCTCAAGCCGACCGTCGGCCTGGTCAGCCGCGACGGCATCATCCCGATTTCCTTCAGTCAGGACACTGCGGGGCCGATGACACGCAGCGTCGCCGACGCTGCAGCCGTACTGACCGCAATTGCCGGCCGCGATGATGCCGACCCGGCCACCGCCACCATGCCCGGCCGTGCGGTGTACGACTACACCGCGCGGCTGGATCCGCAGGGACTGCGTGGCAAGCGCATCGGCCTGCTGCAGACGCCGCTGCTGAAATACCGCGGCATGCCGCCACTGATCGAACACGCCGCCACCGAGCTGCGCCGGGCCGGTGCCGTCGTGGTGCCGGTGGAGCTGCCCAACCAGGGCGCCTGGGCCGACGCCGAACGCAAGGTACTGCTGTACGAGTTCAAGGCCGGGCTGGAGCGTTACTTCAGCGCCCACCGCGCTCCCCTGCACAGCCTGGCCGAATTGATCGCCTTCAACCAGGCGCACAGCAAGCAGGAACTGGGCCTGTTCGGCCAGGAACTGCTGGTGGAGGCCGATGCCACCGCCGGCCTCGCCGATCCCGCCTACATCCGCGCGCGCAGCGATGCGCGCCGGTTGGCGGGCCCGGAAGGCATCGATGCCGCCCTCGCCGCCCACCAGCTCGACGCCCTGGTCGCGCCGACCACCGGCACAGCGTGGCCGATCCGCAGCGAAGGCGACGACTTCCCCGGCGAGAGCTACAGTGCCGCCGCCGTCGCCGGCTATCCCAGCCTCAGCGTGCCGATGGGCCAGATCGATGGCCTGCCGGTCGGCCTGCTGTTCATGGGCACCGCCTGGAGCGAACCGAAGCTGATCGAAATGGCGTACGCCTACGAACAGCGCACCCGCGCGCGGCGGCCACCGCACTTCGGCACCGACACGCTGATCGACGCCGGCGAGCCTTGATCCGGGATCGCCGGCCAGCGGCCGGCGCTACCGTTCGGGTTCCGGCTCCATCGGCACGATTGCCGCCTCACCGTCTTCAGCCCCCGGTGAACGCACATCTGCAGTACGTGCACGTGGACCACGCGGCATGTCCAGCTCGTCAGCATGCTGCAGCCGCGCACGCAGCTGCGGCAGCGACTGCGGATGCTCACGTGCCAGGAAATCAAGCATGCGTTCGCGCACCAGGCAGCGCAGATCGAAGGCATCACCCGAGCTGCGCGCACTGACCAGCAGCCGCACCTGGATCGCACGCTCGCTGGTTTCTGTCACCTGGGTCACGCAGACCCGGCCATCCCACAATGCCTCGCCCCGGCAGATGCGCTCCAGCTCGGCGCGGATCGCCGCGATCGGGGCACGATAGTCCAGCCACAGAAACGCCGTGCCGAGCAGATCGGCGCTGCGCCGGGTCCAGTTCTGGAAGGGGTTCTCGATGAACCAGGTCAGCGGCACCACCATCCTCCGCTCGTCCCAGATGCGTACCACCACGTAGCTGCTGCCGATCTCCTCGATGCGTCCCCACTCGCCTTCGACGATCACCACATCGTCCAGCCGGATCGGCTGGGTCACTGCGATCTGCAGGCCAGCGATCAGGTTGCCGAACACCGGCTTTGCGGCGATACCGGCCACCAGGCCGATCAGGCCCGCCGAGGCCAGCAGCGCGGTGCCGATCTTCTGCACCATGGGGAAGGTCAGCAGCACCAGCGAAGCGCCCAGCACGATGATGCCGCCCATCAGCACGCGGCTGAGCACCCGCGTCTGGGTCTGGATGCGGCGCGCTTCCAGATTGTCGGAGACGTCGATGGGATGGCTGCGCAGGATGGCCCGCTCACCCGCTGCCACTGCGCGTACCAGCAACCAGATGAAGCAGGCGGTCAGTGCGATATGCAGCACCCGTTGCAGGTTGCCCAGAAGGGGATCCTGCAGCGGCGTGGCCTGCAACGCAGGGATCAACAGCAGCAGCGGCCATGCGGTGGCCATTGGCAGCCCGAGCACACGGCCGATGCGCGCGCGCCGCCGATCACGCCCTTTCAGCCGGTGGTAGATCCACAGGATCAGCCACGCGCCGATGCCGCCCACCACCACGGCCAATCCCAACGGCCATGCGTAGGCCTGTGCGCTCTGCCAGTGCACCGTTGTCACCTCCAGTCGAACCGCCAGGTGGACAGCCTCGCGCATGGCGCATGAGCGTCACGTCAGCCGTTCGTAAGCAGGGTGTTGGTCGGCAGGGCTTGCAGCCCTGCACCTGCGGTAGTGCCGGCCGCTGGCCGGCAACCTCAACAGCAACAGCCGAAGCAGAAGCGGGTTTCCTGTGGGATGGCGGGGCGGGTCCGGTTGCGGGAGACGCCGTAAACCCATCCATGGGGGCTTGGCCGCGGCATCCATGCCGCGGACACTCCCGCAACCGGACCCACTCCGCCTTCGACAGATTCCCGCGATCTGCAGTAGATCCACGCCATGCGTGGATGAATCTCCATCGGAATCGAATATTTCGAATTGGAATCCCAAAGCATCCACGCATGGCGTGGATCTACCGTGTCGACCAAGGTCGACACCTACCAACAGCCGCGGGAATCTGTCAAAGGTGGGGCGGTGTCGGAGTGCGGGGTGTCAGCCGCATGGATGCGGCTGCCAAGCTTACAGGGACGTACTTGCAGCGTCCCCGCACTCCGACACCGCCCCGCCATCCACGGAATGAGTGCTGTTGCCGTTGCTTCGGCCGTTGCCGTTGCCGTTGCGTCCGCAGGTGCAGGGCTGCAAGCCCTGCCGCAACACCCTTACCGCACCTGCTCCTGCTTGCGCACGATCGCCATCGCGATCTCCAGCGACTGCTCGTAGTTCAACCGCGGGTCCACGGTCGAACGGTATGCACGCTCCAGGTCGCGCTCGGTCAGTTCGCGCGCGCCGCCGATGCACTCGGTCACGTCCTCGCCGGTCAGTTCCAGATGCACACCGCCCAGGCGCGTACCGGCGGCCGAATGCAGATCGAACGACATCTCCACCTCGCCACGCACGTTGTCGAAGCGGCGTGTCTTGAAACCGTTGGCGGTGCTTTCGGTATTGCCATGCATCGCATCGCACACCCACAGCACGCGGCGACCATCACGCTTGACCGCGTCCAGCAGCGGCGGCAGTTTCTCGGCGATCTGCGTTGCGCCCATCCGATGGATGAAGCTCAGGCGGCCCGGCTCGTCATGTGGGTTGAGCACATCGATCAGGCGCAGCAGCTGGTCCGGCGTCACCGACGGGCCCACCTTGATCGCAATCGGATTGCGCACGCCACGCAGGTACTCCACGTGCGCGCCATCGAGCGCGGCCGTGCGCATGCCGATCCACGGGTAATGCGTGCTCAGGTTCAACCAGCCCTGCTGGCGCGGCACCTGGCGGGTCAACGCCTGCTCGTAGGGCAGCAGCAGCGCTTCGTGCGAAGTGTAGAAGTCGATGCGGTTGAGGTTGTGCACGCGAGCCCCGGCCAAGGTCTCCATGAAGTGCACCGCATCGCCGATCGAGGCCACCATCTTCTGGTACTCGGCCGCCAGCGGGGAGTGGCTTACCCACTCCAGGTTCCAGTATTCGGGGTGGTGCAGGTCGGCGAAACCGCCGTCGATCAGCGCACGCACGAAGTTCATCGTCATCGCCGAATGCGCGTGGGCCTGCAGCATCCGCTTCGGGTCCGGCAGGCGCGCTGCTTCGGTGAACGCCGGTGCGTTGATCACATCACCGCGGTAGCTGGGCAGGGTCAGGCCGTCACGGGTCTCGGTGTCGGCCGAACGCGGCTTGGCGTACTGGCCGGCAAAGCGCCCAACGCGGATCACCGGCTGGCGCAGGCCGTGCACCAGCACCAGGCTCATCTGCAGCAGTACCTTCAGGCGGTTGGAGATGGTGCCCGATTCGCAGTCGCTGAAGTTCTCGGCGCAGTCGCCGCCCTGCAGCAGGAAGCGCTTGCCTTCCTGGGCCTCGGCCAGCTGCTGCTTCAGTGCCAGGATCTCCCACGAGGTGACCAGCGGCGGCAGCCGTTTCAGCTCATGCAGGGCCGCGTCCAATGCCACCGGGTCCGGGTAGGTCGGCATCTGCAGCGCGGTCTTGCCACGCCAGCTCTCCGGCGACCAGGCAGCGCCAGCGTTGGTCGCGGCGGGATCGGAGGCGGGCGGAACGGCGGACAGGCTCATTGCAGACTTCCGGGGTGGGGGGCGGTCATGGTCGCAGAGCCAGCCGCTGACGCAAAGGCCCACGCCCACCGCCCCGGCCACCTGAACGGCAGGGAAAGGCCAGCGCCAGCAGCCAGATCCAGCATGGTCAGCCGCACGGGACAGGCGCATGATTTGTTACGGAGTAACACTTGCACGTCATGGACCGGCCCCTTCCACGCCCAGCCGCCCCCTCTCTCACCATGAAGCCCTCGCCCCTCGCTACCGGCATTACCTTCGCCCTGGCCTTGGCCAGCCTGCCCGCCTTCGCGGCAGCGGCCGACGACACCTCTTCCTCCGTCAAGGATCTGGACGCGGTCACCGTCCACGCCCAGCTCGACCAGGCCCGCAACGCGCTGTCACCGGACATTGGCAGCAGCCAGTACCAGATCACCGCCGAAGACATCCAGAAGCAGCCGCTGGGCGCCTCCGCGCCGCTCAGCCAGGTGCTGCTGCAGGCCCCGGGCGTGGTCCAGGATTCCTACGGCGGCGTGCACGTGCGCGGCGACCACGCCAATCTGCAGTACCGCATCAACGGCGTGCTGCTGCCCGAATCGATCTCCGGCTTCGGCCAGACCCTGGATGCCCGCACCATCAAGAGCATCCGCCTGATGGACGGGGCGCTGCCGGCGCAGTTCGGCGAGCGCACCGCTGCAGTGGTCGACATCACCACCCGCAGTGGCGCCGAGCTCGGCAATGGCGGCAGCGCCGGGCTGACCGCAGGCTCGTTCGGCAAGATCAATCCGAATGCCTCGTGGTGGGGCAACCAGGGGCGCTGGAGCTGGTTCCTGACTGGCAACTACGACCAGAACGAGGTTGGCCTGGAGAACCCGACCCGCTCGCGCAAGCCGCTGCACGACGACACGCATCAGGGCAAAGCCTTCGCCGACCTGACCTACCTGGTCAACGAGAACACCCGCCTGAGCGTGTTCGCCGGCTTCGCCAACAATCGCTTCCAGATCCCGGTCAATCCCGGGCAGACCCCGCAGTTCGGTTACCTGGACACGACCGCCTTCGACTCCAGCCAGCTGGATGAAACCCAGCGCGAGACCACCCGCTTCGGCATGCTGGTGCTGCAGGGCACGCTGGGCGGCACCGCCTACCAGCTGTCCGCCGGGCAGCGTTACAGCGACGTGGCGTTCAACCCGGATGTCATCGGCGATCTGGTATTCAGTGGCGTCGCCTCGCAGGTCCAGCGCAGCAACCGCGCCAACACCCTGCAGGCCGACTTCTCCACCCCGCTGGGCAGCGACCACACGCTGCGCTATGGCCTGTACGGCAACTACGAGAATGCGCGCGCCAGCAACAACAGCTGGGTGTTCCCGGTCGATGGCGCCGGCCAGCAATCCAGCACCACGCCACTGCTGATTCCAGACCGCAGCGCCTTCCACGCCAGTACGCTGGCGGTGTACGTGCAGGATGAGTGGAAGATCGGCGACGACTGGACCGTCAACTACGGCCTGCGTGGTGATCGCTACAAGGCCTTCGGCCGCACCGAGGGCCAGCTCAGCCCCCGCGTGGGCGCGGTCTGGAATGCCAGCGACAGCACCACCGTGCATGCCGGCTATTCGCGTTACTTCACGCCACCGGCCAGTGAGCTGATCGCCAGCAGCGACATCGCGCTGTACGACGGCACCACCAACCAGCAGCCGGGCGGCGGCAACAACATTCCGCTGGCCGAGCGCAGCGACTACTACGACATCGGCGTGTCGCAGCAGGTCGGCGACCACCTGACCCTGGGCCTGGATGCCTATGACCGACGCGTCGCACGCCTGCAGGACGAAGGCCAGTTCGGTGCCGCCTACATCTACTCGACGTTCAACTACGGTCGCGGCCATATCCATGGCCTGGAGTTCAGTGCCGACTACAGCGACGGTCCGTTCAGCGCCTACTTCAACGCGGCGTACAACAAGGCCATCGGCACCAAGGTCATCACCGGCCAGTACAACCTCGATCCGGACGCGCTGGCCTATGTGGCCAACCATTGGATCCACCTCGACCACGACCAGAAACTGACCTCATCGGGTGGCTTCAGCTACGCCTTTGCCGGACACAACCGGGTCGGCGCCAACTACGTGTTCGGTAGCGGCCTGCGTTCGGACATCGAGGGCGTGCCCAACGGCGGCGAGCTGCCGGCGTACCTGCAGGTGAACCTCAGTGCCGGGCATGACTTCAATGCCGACAGCGGCCATCCGCTGCATGTGCAGCTGGCGGTCATCAATGCATTGGACCGCAGCTACCAACTGCGCGACGGTGGCGGTGTCGGCGTCTTCGCCCCGCAGTGGGGACCCCGCCGAGGTGCTTACCTGAGCCTGCAGCAGGACTTCTGAGGTAGCGCCGGCCGCTGGCCGGCATCCTCACGGTGTGCCGGCCAGCGGCCGGCACTACCTGCGTTCAGCGCTTGATCTTGGGCAGCGACACCACCAGCGCCCACAGCGCCAGCAGCACGAACCACACGCCCGACCACATCGGCATGGTCAGGCCCAGGAACGTCCAGTCGATGTTGCCGCAGTTGCCGGTACCGGTGAGCACCGTGCGGAACACTTCCAGCGGCCCCATGGTCTCGCGCAGGAAGCTCAGCGGCGGGCCGCAGGTCGCCCCCATCTCCGGTGGCAGCATCTGCACGTAGACGTGGCGCGCAGCGATGCCTGCGCCGACCGCGGCCGCAATGAAGGCGAGCACACCGTAGGTTGCCCGGCCGGGACGGTTGGAGGGCCCGTGCAGTGCACCGATCAGGAACAGCAGGCCCAGCGCGGCGAACGCCAGCCGCTGGAAGATGCACAGCGGGCACGGCTCCAGGCCCATTTTCAGCTGCAGGAAGATCGCGTAGCCCAGCAGGCCCGCGCAGATCAGGAAGCCCAGGAAGAACTGGGCGCGGAAGGGCCAGCGCAGTGGATTCATCGTCAACGCTCGAATGGATCAAGGTGCCAAGCGTAACCGAGAGCGCGCGCCATTCGAACCGCCACAGGTGACGCCTGTCGGAACGGTGCGGGTCTGATCCGACGCGCAGAAACGCAAAAGCCCGGCAGAGGCCGGGCTTTCGCTGTGTCGCGTTGGAGCGGTCCGATTACTCGGCCACTTCCTCGGCCACGACCGGACGGTCAACCAGCTCGACGTAGGCCATCGGCGCGTTGTCGCCGGCGCGGAAGCCGCACTTCAGCAGGCGCAGGTAGCCGCCCGGACGGTTCGCGTAGCGCGGGCCCAGGATGGTGAACAGGTTGCCCACGGCTTCGTTGTCGCGCAGGCGGGCGAAGGCCAGACGGCGGTTGGCGACGGAGTCGACCTTGGCCAGGGTGATCAGCGGCTCGGCAACGCGGCGCAGTTCCTTGGCCTTCGGCAGGGTGGTCTTGATCAGCTCGTGCTTGAACAGCGAGGCGGCCATGTTCTTGAACATCGCTTCGCGGTGGGCGCTGGTGCGGCTGAACTTACGGCCAGACTTCTGGTGACGCATGGTGATATTCCTTGGTTAATGATGAGGCTGTGCGGATCGTTGTCGCCATCCTGGCGTTGCTGCGCGGACTGCGGATGGTCCTGGCCGCCCGTCCTGGACGACCTGCCGCGCGAACCTGCGGTTCGTCGTGGCATGTAGTGTTGCGTTGAAGGCCCCACCGCGAACGGTGGAGCCTTCAGGCATTGCCGATATCAGCCCAGCATGCCGTGGCTGGCGACGCCGGCCGGCGGCCAGTTCTCCAGCTTCATGCCGAGCGACAGGCCGCGCTGAGCCAGCACTTCCTTGATCTCGGTGAGCGACTTCTTGCCCAGGTTCGGGGTCTTCAGCAGCTCCACTTCGGTCTTCTGGATCAGATCGCCGATGTAGTAGATGCTTTCAGCCTTCAGGCAGTTGGCCGAACGCACGGTCAGCTCCAGATCGTCGATCGGGCGCAGCAGCACCGGATCCACGCCGTTGTTGGCCGGCTTGGCCGCACCGCGGTCGCGGTGGGTGAAGTCACCGAACACCGACAGCTGGTCGCTGAGGATGTCGGCGGCGGTGCGCACGGCTTCCTCGGCATCGATGGTGCCGTTGGTCTCGATATCGATGACCAGCTTGTCCAGGTCGGTACGCTGTTCGACGCGGGCCGCTTCCACGGCATAGGCGACGCGGCGGACCGGCGAGAACGAGGCATCCAGGACCAGGCGGCCGATGGCACGGGTTTCTTCGTCCGGACGACGACGCGCGGCAGCCGGCTGGTAGCCGAAACCACGTTCGATCTTCAGACGCATGTTGATTGCCGTGTCCTTGGTCAGGTGGCAGATCACATGGTCGCCGTTCAGGATCTCCACATTGTGGTCGACCTTGATGTCGGCAGCGGTGACAACGCCCGGGCCCTGCTTGGACAGGGACAGGGTGGCGCTGTCGCCGGAGTGCATACGGATGGCCACGTCCTTCAGGTTGAGCAGGACTTCGAGCACGTCCTCCTGCAGACCTTCGACCGTGGTGTACTCATGCAACACGCCGTCGATTTCGACTTCCGTGATGGCGAAGCCCGGGATGGACGACAGCAGCACGCGACGCAGGGCGTTGCCCAGCGTATGCCCGTAACCCCGCTCCAAAGGTTCGATAACGACCTTTGCACGGGTGTCGGTAAGGCGTTCGATCTGCGGACCGCGAGGACGCAGAACCTGGTTGGCGGTAACCGTCATGTTGCGGGTTCTCCTAGTGAACCCCCGGCCGTCGCCGGGGGCTCTCCAATGTGAATTACTTCGAATACAGCTCGACGATCAGCGCTTCGTTGATGTCCGCAGGCAGATCCGAACGATCCGGAACGGCCTTGAAGATGCCGGTGAACTTGCCGGAATCCACTTCAACCCACGACGGGCTCAGGTCATGCTGGGCGGCGACGGTCAGGGCTTCCTGGACGCGCAGCTGCTTGGCAGCCTTTTCGGACAGAGCGATGGCGTCGCCAGCCTTGACCTGGTACGAAGCCAGGTTGACCGACTTGCCATTCACGGTGACGCCGCGGTGCGACACCAGCTGACGGGCAGCCGGACGGGTCACGGCGAAGCCCATGCGGTAGACGACGTTGTCCAGGCGGGTTTCCAGCAGCTGCAGCAGGTTCTCGCCGGTGTTGCCCTTCTTGGTCGAGGCCTTCTTGTAGTAGTTGCGGAACTGACGCTCCAGCAGGCCGTAGATACGCTTGACCTTCTGCTTTTCACGCAGCTGGGTGGCGTAGTCGGACAGCTTGCCCTTGCGGGCAGTGGCGCCGTGCTGGCCGGGCTTCTGCTCCAGCTTGCACTTGGAGTCCAGCGCACGCGCCGGGCTCTTCAGGGACAGGTCGGCGCCTTCGCGGCGGGCGAGCTTACAGGTAGGACCGATATAACGAGCCATTTCTTATCGCTCCCTTTAGACGCGACGCTTCTTCGGCGGACGGCACCCGTTGTGCGGGATGGGCGTCACGTCGATGATGTTGGTGATCTTGTAGCCGACGTTGTTCAGCGAACGCACGGCCGACTCACGGCCCGGACCCGGGCCCTTGATGCGGACTTCCAGCGACTTCACGCCGTAGTCCAGCGCAGCACGACCGGCCTTTTCAGCAGCCACCTGGGCAGCGAACGGGGTCGACTTGCGCGAACCGCGGAAGCCAGCGCCACCGGAGGTCGCCCACGACAGAGCGTTGCCCTGGCGGTCGGTGATGGTGACGATGGTGTTGTTGAACGAAGCGTGGACGTGGGCGACGCCGTCGGTGACGACGCGCTTGATCTTCTTCTTGGTCTTAGCAGCGGGCTTAGCCATTTCTCAGTCCCTTACTTCTTGATCGCCTTGCGCGGACCCTTGCGGGTGCGGGCGTTGGTACGGGTGCGCTGGCCACGCAGCGGGAGGCCACGACGGTGACGCAGGCCGCGGTAGCAGCCCAGGTCCATCAGGCGCTTGATCGCGATGCCGATCTCACGGCGCAGATCGCCTTCCACGATGTACTTGCCGACTTCGGCGCGCAGGCGCTCGATTTCCGGCTCCGACAGATCGCGGATCTTGGTGGTCGAAGCAACGCCTGCGACTTCGCAGACCTTCTTCGAACGGGTACGGCCGATGCCGTAAATGCTTTGCAACCCGACCCAGACGTGCTTCTGGGCTGGCAGGTTGACGCCTGCAATACGCGCCATGACGCGGTTCTCCAGCTGAGTGATGGCCGACAGCGCGCCTCGGGCACGCCAATCCGGCAGGATGGATCAAAAAAGTGAACTAGCGATACTAACAAGGTTCCGGTTTACATGGAAGCCCGTGAAACCATTGGTTTCATGAACCCGGCCTGGGGAGTGTGCCCAGGCTCCGGCGCCGGATGGGGTTGGACCTGGGGTTTCCCCCGGGGCCGCCCGCGCTACTCCAGCGCGGGACCACCTCATCACACCCCCACCCGGAACCGCTGCGGGGGCCGCCCTTCGTTTGTGTGGCCGGAGTCCGCGAAGCGGAGGGACCATCACGTCAGGAAGACGAAAGTATAACAGGCCTATCAGCCGCGGGCAAAACCGCCGCGGTTGCCGCCCTTCAGGTTGGCCTTCTTCAGCAGGCTCTCGTACTGGTGGGACATCAGGTGTGCCTGCACCTGGGCGATGAAGTCCATCACCACCACCACCACGATCAGCAGCGACGTGCCACCGAAGTAGAACGAGGCATTCAGCTGCGTGCGCATCAGTTCGGGCAGCAGGCACACGATCACCAGGTAGGCCGAGCCGGCCGCGGTCAGGCGGGTCAGCACGCCGTCGATGTAGTCGGCAGTGGCCTTGCCCGGACGGATGCCCGGAATCAGCGCGCCCGACTTCTTCAGGTTGTCGGCGGTTTCCTGCGAGTTGAACACCAGCGCGGTATAGAAGAACGCGAAACCGGTGATCAGCGCAGCGAACACGATCATGTGCAGCGGTTCGCCCGGGCCCAGGGCATTGGCGACCTTCTGCAGGACCTGGCCAAAGCTGCTCTGGTTGGCGGCCTGGCCGGACCACATGGCCAGGGTGGCCGGGAAGGCCAACAGGCTCGAGGCAAAGATCGCCGGGATGACGCCGGCCATGTTGAGCTTCAGCGGCAGGAACGAGGTCTGGTTCATGTACGCGTTGCGACCGCCCTGGCGGCGCGCGTAATTGACCGTGATCCGGCGCTGGCCGCGCTCCACGAACACCACGAAGAAGGTGAAGGCGAGCACCACGATGGCGATCAGCAGCAGCTGGATGAACTGGATGTTGCCGTCGCGGTAGGCGTCGAAGGTGTGGATGACCGCACCCGGCAGACCGGCGACGATACCAGCGAAGATGATCAGTGACACGCCGTTGCCGATACCGCGTTCGGTGACCTGCTCACCGACCCACATCAGGAACATGGTGCCGGCAGTCAGTGCGACCACCGCGGTGAGCACGAAGCCCATGCCGGGGGCGTACACGACCGGAGCGCCCGACGGCGAAACCTGGCCCTGCAGGGCCAGCGCGATCGAACCGCCCTGCACCACTGCCAGCAGCACGGCGCCGATGCGCGAATACTGGGTGATCTTGCGGCGGCCGGACTCACCTTCCTTCTGCATCGCCTTCAGGGCGGGGAAGATATGCACGGCCAGCTGCATCACGATCGATGCCGAGATGTACGGCATCACGTTCAGCGCAAAGATGCTGAAACGGTGCAGGGCGCCGCCCGAGAACATGTTGAACATGTCCACGATGCCGCCGCCCTGCTGTTGCATCATGGCAAGCATGGCATCGGGATTGACGCCCGGCACCGGCACGTAGCAGCCGATGCGATAGACGATCAAAGCCCCGACGACGAACAGCAAACGTTGGCGAAGTTCAGTGAACTTGCCCATTCCGCCCGCGAGGTTACCGATGCCAGCTTGCGCCATGATTTTCTTACTCCGTTACGCTGCCGCCGGCAGCTTCGATCGCAGCCTTGGCACCAGCCGTGGCAGCAATACCCTTCAGGGTGAACGCCTTGGTCACTTCGCCCTTGACGACGACCTTGGCCTTCTTGGCAGTGCTCGGGACCAGCTTGGCAGCACGCAGGGCGGCGAAGTCGATCTCACCGGCCGGCAGCTTGTCCAGCGCGTACAGCAGCACTTCAGCGGTGTCCTTGGCGATCGGCGAACGGAAGCCGATCTTCGGCAGACGACGCTGCATGGGGGTCTGGCCGCCTTCGAAGCCAGCCTTGATCTTGCCGCCACCCTTACGGGCGAACGAACCCTTGTGGCCGCGGCCGGCAGTCTTGCCCAGGCCCGAGCCGATACCGCGGCCGACGCGGGTGCGCTCGGTGCGGGCGCCCGGTGCCGGGCTCAGTTCATTGAGACGCAGAGTCATGGTCGATTACTCCTCAACCTGGACGAGGTACTGAACCTTGTTGATCAGGCCACGCACCTGCGGGCTGTCCTTCAGTTCACGCACATCGTTGAGCTTGTTCAGGCCCAGGGCACGCACCGACAGGCGGTGACGCGACTGGGTGCCACGCAGGCCACGCACCAGGCGGACCTTCACAGTCTTGTTGGACTCATTAGCCATGGTTGAGTTCCTCCACCTTCTTGCCGCGCTTGGCCGCGATGCGGGCCGGCGACTGCGCAGCAGTCAGGCCCTTCACGGTGGCGCGCACCAGATTGATCGGGTTGCGCGAACCGGTGGCCTTGGCCAGCACGTTCTTCACGCCAACGGCTTCCAGCACGGCGCGCATGGCACCGCCGGCGATGACGCCAGTACCTTCCGAAGCCGGCTGCATGAACACGCGGGCTGCGCCGTGACCATCCTTGATGGTGTGCCACAGGGTGCCGTTGTTCAGGTCAACGCTGACCAGGTTCTTGCGGGCCTGTTCCATCGACTTCTGGATGGCGACCGGCACTTCGCGGGCCTTGCCATAACCGAAACCGACCTTGCCTTCGCCGTCACCGACCACGGTCAGGGCGGTGAAGGTGAACTGGCGGCCACCCTTGACGGTCTTGCTGACGCGGTTGACCGCGACCAGCTTTTCGATCATGCCGTCGTCGATCTTCTCTTCGCGGTTACGGTCGCGATCGCGACCCCGCTGCTGACGCTCTTCTGCCATGTTGATTCCTTGGTTGTTTGGGTATGTACGGCTCGGGGCCGCTTATGGTTGTGAAGTGACGCGTCTTTCCGGTAGGCCACTACAGAAGAGCGGCGCCGTCCAGCCTCACTCAGGCTGGCGAGCAGGTGGGCAGGAGGCCATCGGCCCCCTGCCCTGATCCCTTAGAACTGCAGGCCGGCTTCGCGGGCGGCTTCTGCCAGGGCCTTGATGCGGCCGTGGTAGCGGTAGCCCGAACGATCGAAGGCAACCTTCTCGATGCCGGCGGCCTTGGCGCGCTCGGCGACGATGCGGCCAACCTTGGCAGCGGCATCGGCGTTCTTGCCGTTCTTCAGGCCTTCCTTGATGTCGGTCTGGGTGGTGTTGGCGGCAGCCAGCACCTTCGAACCGTCAGCGGTGAAGACCTGGGCGTACAGGTGCTGGCCGGTGCGCAGCACCGACAGGCGGGCGACGCCGAGCTCACGGATGTGGGCGCGGGTCGACTTGGCGCGACGCAGGCGGGCGATGTTCTTGTTCATTTTGATTGTTCCTTGAAAGCTGAAGGATGGGCTTTTCCCTGAGGAGTCCGCACATGGATGTGCGGGCTCTTGCGAGGGACTCGCACTTACGCCTTCTTGGCTTCCTTACGGATGATGACTTCGTCGGAGTACTTCACGCCCTTGCCCTTGTACGGCTCCGGCTTGCGGAACGCACGGATCTTGGCGGCGACTTCACCGACGACCTGCTTGTCAGCGCCCTGGACCAGGATCTCGGTCTGGGTCGGGGTGGAGATGGTGATGCCTTCCGGCGCCACGAACACGACCGGGTGCGAGAAACCGAGCGACAGGCTCAGGTCCTTGCCCTGCATGGCAGCACGGTAACCCACGCCGACCAGCTCCAGCTTGCGCTCGAAGCCTTCGGACACGCCCTTGACCATGTTGGCCAGGATCGCACGCACGGTACCGGTCAGCGCGACCAGGTCGGCGCTCTCGGTGCTCAGGGTGGCAACGCCGCTGTCGACGTTGATGGCAATACCGGCCGGCTTGACCAGCGACAGGGTGCCCTTCGGGCCCTTGACGGTGATGCTTTCCGACTGGACGTTCAGTTCGACCTTACCCAGGGTGACGGGCTTCTTGGCTACGCGGGACATAGTTCTACTCCTTTCGCCTTAGGCCACGAAGCACAGGACTTCGCCGCCGACGCCCAGCTGGCGCGCCTGCGCATCAGTCATGATGCCCTTGGAGGTGGAAATGATGGAGATGCCCAGGCCATTCATGACCTTCGGCAGCTCGCTCTTGCCGCGGTACTGGCGCAGGCCCGAACGCGAGAAGCGCTTCAGGGTCGCGATGACCGGCTTGCCTTCGAAATACTTCAGCACGATTTCCAGCTCGGCCTTGTTGTTTTCCAGCTGGGTCACGCGCAGGTCGGTGATGTAACCCTCGTCCTTCAGGACCTGGGCGATCGCAACCTTGATCTTGGACGACGGGGCTTTCACCGTCTGCTTGCCAACCGCAGCCGCATTCTTGATGCGGACCAGCAGGTCGGCGATGGGATCAGTCATGCTCATATGAGTACCTTTGAGTGCACCGATATCCGCTTTCGCGAAAATCTGTTGTCTCCTGGAAACGGGCCAGGTCCCTTGATGCAGCGGGCCAGGGCCCACTCCCACAACCCCGTTTGCGCAGGGCAAGACGCGGGAGTATACGCCAAAAGAGCCCGACTTGCGCCGGGCTCTTCGGGTTTTTTCGCAGAAAGGAAGCTGAACGCCTCCCCTCCCCGGTTCAGAAACCCCCGAGGGGGCTCCTGATCGCAGGGCCGACTGGGATTACCAGCTGGCCTTGCGCAGACCCGGAACGTCGCCACGCATGGTGGCTTCGCGCAGCTTGTTGCGGCCGAGGCCGAACTTGCTGTACACGCCACGCGGACGACCCGACAGCTCGCAACGGTTGCGCTGGCGGCTCGGCGACGAATCGCGCGGCAGCTTGGCCAGCTTGGTTGCGGCGTCGATCTTCTCTTCGTAGGTCGCGTCCACGGAGGACACGATCTTCTTCAGAGCCGCACGCTTTTCAGCGTACTTCTTGGCCAGCTTTTCCCGCTTGATGTCGCGGTTGACCATGGAGGTCTTTGCCATTTCGGTTTCCTCGACAGATCAGTTACGGAACGGGAACTTGAACGCTGCCAGCAGCGCCTTCGCTTCCGCATCGGTCTTCGCAGTGGTGGTGATGGCGATATCCATGCCACGGATCGCGTCGACGGCGTCGAAGTCGATTTCCGGGAAGATGATCTGTTCCTTCACACCCATGTTGAAGTTGCCGCGGCCGTCGAAGGAACGACCGGAAACACCACGGAAGTCGCGCACGCGCGGCAGCGAGATGTTGATCAGGCGGTCCAGGAACTCGTACATCTTGTGGCGACGCAGCGTGGTCTTGCAGCCGATCGGCCAACCATCACGGATCTTGAACGACGCAACCGAGATACGCGACTTGGTGACAACCGGCTTCTGGCCGGAAATCTTGGTCATGTCCGCGACGGCGTTTTCCAGGATCTTCTTGTTGGTGGCAGCCTCGCCCACACCCATGTTCAGGGTGACCTTGACGAGCTTCGGTACTTCCATCGGATTGGTGTAGCCGAACTGCTTCATCAGCGCCGGCACCACTTCTTCCTTGTAGATCTTTTCGAGACGGGAAGTCATCTTCACATTCCTCAGGCGTCGAGCGCCTCACCGCTGGAGCGGAACACACGCAGTTTGCGTCCATCCTCCAGCACCTTGAAGCCAACGCGTTCACCCTTGCCCGAAGCCGGGTTCAGAACGTTCACGTTGGAGATATGGATCGAAGCTTCGCGCTCGACCACGCCGCCGGCAACACCTGCCTGCGGGTTCGGCTTGGTGTGGCGCTTGACGATGTTCACGTTGGCGACGACCACGCGGTCGCCGTCGACGCGGACGACTTCGCCCTGCTTGCCCTTGTCCTTGCCAGCGTTGACGACAACCTGGTCGCCCTTCTTGATACGGTTAGCCATGATTATCTCCTGTCGCTCACAGCACTTCGGGAGCGAGCGAGACGATCTTCATGAACTTCTCCGAACGAAGTTCACGGGTCACCGGCCCGAAGATACGGGTACCGATCGGCTCCTGCTTGTTGTTCAGCAGGACGGCAGCGTTGCCGTCGAAGCGGATCAGCGAACCGTCGGCGCGACGCACACCCTTGCGGGTACGCACCACGACGGCGTCATACACTTCACCCTTCTTGACCTTGCCGCGCGGAATCGCATCCTTCACGGTGACCTTGATGATGTCGCCGATACCGGCGTAACGGCGCTTGGAACCACCCAGCACCTTGAAGCACATCACCTGCTTGGCACCCGAATTGTCCGCGACGTCAAGGTAGCTCTGCATCTGGATCATGATTCAGACTCCTTATTCAGCCGCACGCGTGATGACTTCCACCACGCGCCAGTTCTTGGTCTTGGACATCGGAGCAATCTCGGTCACGCGGACGACGTCGCCTTCCTTGCAGGCGTTGTCGGCATCGTGGGCGTGCAGCTTGGTCGAGCGCTTGATGTACTTGCCGTACAGCGCGTGCTTGACCTGACGCTCAACCAGGACGGTAACCGTCTTGTCCATCTTGTTGCTGACGACACGGCCTTCGACCGTGCGCAGCGTCTTCTTTTCAGTATTGTCGCTCATAGCGGCCATCCTTACTTCGTGCTGCCGAGCAGGGTCTTGACGCGAGCAATCTCGCGACGGACCCGGCGAATGTCGTGGGTCTTCGGCAGCTGGCCGGTGACCTGCTGCATACGGACAGAGAACTGTTCCTTACGCAGGTCGATCAGGTGGGCCTTGAGTTCGTCAGCCGACTTTTCACGGAGAGTTTTGATATCCATCAGCGCACCGTACGGGTCACGAAAGTGGTGGTGACCGAGAGCTTGGCGGCGGCCAGGCGGAACGCCTCGCGAGCCACTTCCTCGGAAACACCCTCGATTTCATAGATCATGCGGCCGGGCTGGATCTGGGCCACCCAGTATTCCACGTTACCCTTACCCGAACCCATTCGGACTTCGATGGGCTTCTTGGTGATGGGCTTGTCGGGGAACACGCGGATCCACATCTTGCCGCCGCGCTTGACGTAGCGGCTGATCGAGCGGCGGGCCGCTTCGATCTGGCGCGCGGTCAGCTGACCGTGTGCGGTTGCCTTCAGGCCGTATTCGCCGAAGCTGACAGCGTTGGCGCTCCAGCTCAGGCCATCGTTACGGCCCTTGTGTACCTTGCGGTACTTGGTTCGCTTGGGTTGCAACATTGTCGTTACCTCGCTTCACGGGCCGGGCGCTGACGGTCACCACGGTCGCCGCGATCGTGACGATCGTTGCGCGACGGGGTGTCGTCCTGCTTTTCCTGGCCAACCTGGGAGAAATCGAAGACCTCGCCCTTGTAGATCCAGACCTTGATGCCGATGATGCCGTAGGTCGTCTTGGCTTCAGCGAAGCCATAGTCGATGTCGGCACGCAGGGTGTGCAGCGGCACGCGGCCTTCGCGGTACCACTCCGAACGGGCGATTTCTGCACCGTTGAGGCGGCCACCGACGTTGACCTTGATGCCCAGGGCACCCAGGCGCATCGCGTTGCCGACCGAGCGCTTCATTGCACGGCGGAACATGATGCGACGCTCCAGCTGCTGGGCGATCGACTCGGCAACGAGCTGCGCGTCCAGTTCCGGCTTGCGCACTTCGGTGACGTTGATGTGCGCCGGGACGCCCATCATCTCGCTCACTTCCTTGCGCAGCTTCTCGATGTCCTCACCGCGCTTGCCGATCACCACGCCCGGACGGGCGGTGTGGATCGTCACGCGAGCGGTCTTGGCCGGACGCTCGATCAGGATCTTGCTGATGCCGGCCTGAGCCAGCTTCTTGCGCAGCATTTCGCGCACTTTCAGGTCGGCTGCCAGGTAACCAGCGAACTCGGCCTTGTTGGCGTACCACTTGGAGTTCCAGTCCTTGGAAATGCCGAGGCGGATACCAATCGGATGAACTTTATGACCCATGGTCTTTTCCTTATCCGCTTACTTGGCGGCGCCCACAACCACAGTGATGTGGCTGGTGCGCTTGAGGATGCGGGTACCGCGGCCTTTCGCCCGCGCCATGAAACGCTTCAGGGTCGGACCTTCATCAACCATGATGGTCTGAACCTTCAGCTCGTCGACGTCGGCGCCCTGGTTGTTCTCGGCGTTGGCAATTGCCGACTCCACCACCTTCTTGATCAGGTGGGCAGCCTTCTTGTCCGAGAACTTCAGCAGGTTGACCGCACGTTCGGCCGGCAGACCGCGCACCTGGTCAGCGACCAGACGAGCCTTCTGCGGGGAGATGCGCGCAGTGCGCAGGATGGCTTTCGCTTCCATTGTCATCTCTCCTTACTTGCCCGACTTCTTGTCACCACCGTGACCCTTGAAGGTCCGGGTGATGGCAAATTCGCCGAGCTTGTGGCCGACCATGTTCTCGTTGACGAGAACCGGGATGTGGTTCTTGCCGTTATGCACGGCAATGGTGATGCCTACCATGTCAGGCAGGATCATCGAACGGCGCGACCAGGTCTTGATCGGCTTCTTGCTGCCCGCAGCGGCCTCCACCTTCTTGACGAGGTGGTGATCGACGAACGGGCCCTTCTTGAGTGAACGTGCCATGGTCGATTAGCCCCTACGATCGCGGACGATGAACTGCTGAGTGCGCTTGTTATGGCGCGTCTTGTAACCCTTGGTCGGGACACCCCACGGGGTGACCGGATGCGGGTTACCCTGGCCGGCCTTGGCCTCACCACCACCGTGCGGGTGGTCAACCGGGTTCATGGCAGCACCACGAACGGTCGGGCGGACGCCGCGCCAACGCTTGGCACCGGCCTTGCCCAGCTTTTCCAGGCTGTGCTCGTCGTTGCCGACTTCGCCGATGGTGGCGCAGCACTCGACCGGAACCTTGCGCATTTCACCCGAGCGCAGGCGCAGGGTGGCGTAGATGCCTTCACGAGCCACCAGCTGCACGGCCGCACCAGCGGCGCGAGCGATCTGAGCGCCCTTACCCGGCTTCAGTTCGATGCAGTGGATGGTGGTGCCGACCGGGATGTTGCGCAGCGGCAGGGTGTTGCCGGCCTTGATCGGGGCGTCCGAACCAGCGATCACCTGATCACCAGCCTTCAGGCCCTTCGGGGCGATGATGTAGCGACGCTCACCGTCGACGTAGCACAGCAGAGCGATGTGGGCGGTGCGGTTCGGATCGTATTCGATGCGTTCCACGCGCGCCGGGATGCCCAGCTTGTTGCGCTTGAAGTCGATGATGCGGTAGTGCTGCTTGGCACCACCACCGACGTGACGCACGGTGATGCGACCGTGGTGGTTACGACCACCCGAGCGGCTCTGCGACTCGACCAGCGCGGCGTGCGGAGCACCCTTGTGCAGGTCGGGGGTGACCACGCGCACGGCCGAACGGCGGCCGGGGGAGGTGGGCTTGAATTTCATCAATGGCATGGGATGTACCTCAGGCCTTGGCCGTTACATCGATCGACTGGCCGTCGGCCAGGCGAACGTACGCCTTGCGCCAATCGCCGCGGCGGCCAGCACGGTTACGGAAGGACTTGTTCTTGCCCTTGACGTTGACCACGTTGACGGCTTCGACCTTGACGTCGAACAGCTGCTCAACCGCGGCCTTTACATCGGCCTTGGTGGCTTCGTTCGAAACTTCGAAGACATACTGATTGGAGAGTTCCTGCAGGCGCGCGGTCTTTTCCGAGACACGCGGGGCACGCAGCACGCTGAAGATTTTTTCGTTGCTGTTCATGCCAGCCACTCCTCGACCTTCTTGACCGCGTCAGCGGTGATGACGACCGTGTCGGCACCCACCAGCGAGACCGGGTCCAGACCCTGCACGTCACGCACCTGCACGTACGGCAGATTGCGGGCGGACAGGTACAGGTGCTCGGACGCTTCCTCGGTGACGATCAGCGGGCGCTTGCCCACTTCCAGGCCGGCCAGCTTGGCGATCAGACCCTTCGTGCTGGTCGCTTCGACATCGAAGGCCTCCACGATGGTCAGACGGCCCTGACGGTTCAGCTCGGACAGGATCGCGCACATGGCGGCACGGTACTGCTTGCGATTGACCTTCTGCTCGAAGCTGCGCGGCTTGGCCGCGAAGGTGACACCGCCGCCGACGAAGATCGGAGCCGTCAGTGCGCCATGACGCGCGCCGCCGCCCTTCTGCTTCTTCGACTTCTTGGTGGTACCAGCCACTTCAGAGCGAGTCTTCTGTGCCTTGGTGCCGGCGCGACCGGCGTTGCGGTAAGCAACGACGACCTGGTGGACCAGATCTTCGCTGAAATCGCGACCGAACACGGCTTCGGAGACCGAGACCTTGTTGTTGCTACCCGTGATAACGAGTTCCATCGTCATCTCTCCTTATGCCTTGCTCGCCGGACGGACGATCACGTCGCCACCCGCCGCGCCCGGAACGGCGCCGCGAACCGCGATCAGACCGCGCTCGACGTCGACCTTGACCACTTCCAGGTTCTGGGTGCTCTGCTGCACCGCGCCCATGTGGCCCGACATCTTCTTGCCCGGGAAAACGCGACCCGGGGTCTGGCGCTGACCCAGCGAACCCGGCGCGCGATGCGACAGCGAGTTACCGTGGGTTGCATCGCCCATACGGAAGTTGTGGCGCTTGATGGTGCCCTGGAAGCCCTTACCCTTGGTGACACCCTGGACGTCGACGATCTGGCCGACTTCGAAGATGTCCGCCTTGACTTCGCCGCCAACGGCGAAATCGCCGAGCTGCGCGTCTTCAACGCGGAATTCCCACAGGCCACGACCCGCTTCCACCTTCGCCTTGGCGAAGTGGCCGGCTTCCGGCTTGTTGACCAGGGCAGCGCGACGCGCGCCGACGGTCACCTGCACGGCGCTGTAGCCGTCGGTTTCGACGGTCTTGATCTGCGCGATGCGGTTCGGGGTTGCTTCGATCAGGGTCACCGGGATGGAGCGGCCATCTTCAGTGAACACACGGCTCATGCCGGCCTTGCGGCCCACGAAGCCCAACGAATACTTCTTCGTCATGGTCGTAGTCCTCAGGTCAGCTTGATCTGAACGTCGACGCCGGCAGCCAGTTCGAGCTTCATCAGCGCGTCCACGGTCTTGTCATTCGGGTCAACGATATCGAGCACGCGCTTGTGCGTGCGGGTCTCGTACTGGTCACGCGCGTCCTTGTCGACGTGCGGGGAAACGAGAACGGTGTAACGCTCGATCTTGGTCGGCAGCGGGATCGGGCCACGCACTTGCGCGCCGGTCCGCTTTGCCGTTTCAACGATCTCGCTGGCCGAACGGTCGATCAGACGATGATCGAACGCTTTCAGCCGGATCCGGATCTTTTGGTCCGCCATGGCGGTAGGTTCCTTCGTTAAAAGAGCGACAGACAAAGCCTCTGGGTTGCTTTGCCCCATGAAATTCCTGAATACGGACGGCCCGCAGTCCTGCAGGCCGCCAAGGTCAATCCATGGACCTCAAAAACGTAGGCAGACCAGTTACCCGGCCTGCCCAGACGTAGAAGCATAATGGCACGCAAGGCAGCTGTCAACAGTCGCCTGTTGACGCCGCCTGAATGGCATTGACCCTTCCTGGTCCGGGGAACACAAGGCACATCCTGTGCCTGCTTTCCCATTTGATTACGCCCCGATGCCCTACCCAGGCAACATCGGGGCGCAGATACTACCAGATTACTCGATGATCTTCGAGACCACGCCGGCGCCGACGGTACGGCCGCCTTCGCGGATGGCGAAGCGCAGGCCTTCGTCCATGGCCACCGGGTTGATCAGGGTGACTTCCATCTTGACGTTGTCACCCGGCATCACCATTTCAACGCCTTCCGGCAGCTTGGCGGCGCCGGTGATGTCGGTGGTGCGGAAGTAGAACTGCGGACGGTAGCCGTTGAAGAACGGGGTGTGGCGGCCGCCCTCGTCCTTCGACAGGACGTACACTTCGCCTTCGAACTTGGTGTGCGGCTTGATCGTGCCCGGCTTGGCCAGCACCTGGCCACGCTCGACGTCGTCACGCTTGGTGCCGCGCAGCAGCAGGCCAGCGTTGTCGCCTGCCTGACCCTGGTCCAGCAGCTTGCGGAACATTTCAACGCCGGTCACGGTGGTCTTCTGCACCGGGCGGATGCCGACGATTTCAATTTCGTCGCCAACCTTGATCACGCCGCGCTCGATACGACCGGTCACCACGGTGCCGCGGCCCGAGATCGAGAACACGTCTTCCACCGGCATCAGGAACGGCTTGTCGATCGCACGCTCCGGCTCCG
>NZ_JAHWBI010000008.1:0-157602 GCF_025697425.1 Stenotrophomonas sp. Ps181 | reverse complement strand
CGACGTTAAGGTGCGGGATGGGGATCGCTCGGCTCGTCTGTCGGCTGCTATCCGCAGATATCATGTTGACGGTCCCTCCACCCTGGCTCCTACATACCGCGTAGGAGCCGGGAGGAACATACAAGCCCATGCTCGGCTGATGTCGTTTGCCGCAAAGAGCAGCCGAGCGTGGGCTCGGCTCTACAGGACAAGCGGGCTACCTTGCGCCGTCCAGCGCCTGCCGCAGCGCGGCCACGGTGGCGGTGGCGGTCTGGCTCCAGTCAGGGTCCAGCCCGCGCAAAGCCGGGTTCTGGAACTGCATGGCCGAGCGCCGCAGGCCCTTGGCCGAGGCGTGCAGTTCGGTGCAGCCGGTCCGTCGTGCAACGGCGGCGATATTGGCCGGGCCCAGCCCCGCGCCGGCCATCACACTGATGCGTCCCTTCGCCTGGGTCACCAGGCCCGCCAGTACTTCGGCGCCGGCCTCGGCGCTGGCCTGGCCGCCCGAGGTCAGCACGCGCCGGCAACCCAGTCCGATCACCTGCTCCAGCGCTGCCGGCAGGTCGCGGGCCGCATCGAACGCGCGATGGAAGGTCACCTGCAGCGGCCCGGCGGCCTGCACCAGTTCACGGCACAACGCGAGGTCGATGTCGCCCTGCACATCCAGCGCACCGATCACCACGCCATCGCAGCCCAGCGCGCGGCACTGCGCGATGTCACGCAGCATCAGTTCGGTTTCCACTGCGTCGTAGTGGAAGTCGCCCGGGCGCGGGCGCACCAGTACGAACAGCGGAATCGACAGGCGCTCGCGTGCGATCGCGATGCTGGCGAACGACGGCGTGGTGCCACCTTCGGCCAGGTTGTCGAACAGCTCGATGCGGTCGGCGCCGCCGGCCTGCGCGGCCAGCGCCGAGGCCAGCGAGTTGCTGGCGATTTCCAGAGTGAGCCGCGTGCTCACGCCTGGGTGCTCGTGTAGATCGACGGCGAGTCACGCAGGTCATCCTGGCGCTGCGCATCGCACACCGCATAGACGAAGCCGCGATGCAACGCGTAGGCGCCCACCTCGCCCTGCTTGTTCATGGCCAGGAAGCACACCTGCAATGTCCTGCTCGCCTCCGGGCGCTTGCGCACCACACGGTCGATGGCCTCGCGGCAGGCCTGCGCCGGCGAGCGCCCCTGGCGCATCAGCTCGACCACCAGGAACGAGGCGGCGTTGCGGATCATCTCCTCACCTACGCCCGAAGCAGTGGCCGCACCCACTTCGTTGTCGACGTACAGGCCGGCACCGATGATCGGGCTGTCGCCGACCCGGCCGTGCAGTTTCCAGGCCATGCCGCTGGTGGTGCAGGCGCCGGCCAGGTTACCGCGGGCATCCAGCGCCAGCATGCCGATGGTGTCGTGGTTGTCGCTGTTGCCAGGAATAGCACGGCGCTCGGCATTGATCTGCGGCTGGTATTTCTCGGTCTTCAGCCACTCGCGCCAGGCCGCTTCGGCCTGCGGCGTCAGCAGGTGCCTGCGCTCGAAACCCTGCTGCACCGCGAACTGCTGCGCGCCCTCGCCCACCAGCAGCACGTGCGGGCTGTTTTCCATCACTTTGCGGGCCACCGACACCGGATGCAGGATGTCGACCAGCGCGGCCACTGCGCCACAACGGCCATCGCCATCCATGATGCTCGCATCCAGGCTCAGCACGCCGTCGCGATCCGGGTTGCCGCAATGGCCGACGGTGGGGTTGCACAGCTCGCTCTCGGCCCAGCGTGCACCGGCTTCAACTGCATCCAGTGCGCTGCCACCCTGCGCCAGCACCTTCCACGCGGCCTGGTTGGCCGGCACGCCGAAGTCCCAGGTCGAAACCACCCTGGCCCCACCCTGCGTGCGCGCCTGCACGCCCGGCAAAGCCGCCATGCCTGCGGCCAGTGCGCCGGCCTGCAGGAACTGCCTGCGATCCACCATCTTCCCCTCCCAGTCTGCAATGCGCGGCCGGCCCGATGCCGGTCGCGGCGATCAGTCGTGCGTGGGCTGCCGCGCGGCATGCCAGACCGCCGCGCCGAGCACGCCCAGCTGGCCATGCTCCACGCGCCATACCGGCACCTGGCGCAGCACCTCGGTCAGCACGCCCTTGTTGAGGAAGCGCTCGCGGAAGCGACCATCGGCCAGGAAATCCTGCACATGCGCGGAAATGCCACCGGCCAGGTACACCGAACGCGCACCCACCGCGATCGCTGCGTCGCCGGCCAGGCTGCCCAGCCAGGCACAGAACACCTGCAGCGTTTCCACGGCCAGCGCATCCTCACCGCTGCGCGCGGCACCGATCAGTGCTTCGGTACTGCTCCACACTGGAGTGACGCCACGCAGTTCGCACAGGCACGGATACAGGTTCATCAGGCCACTGCCGGACAGCACGCGCTCATTGTCCACATGCGACCAGCGCTGCAGCAGCTTGCCCAGCACCTGCAGCTCCAGCGCATTGCCGGCGCCGAGCGCGGCATGGCCGATTTCACTGGCCAGCACCGGGCGCTCGCCATCGGCAAAGCGCAGCGCGGCGCCGAGGCCGGTACCCGCACCCAGCACCAGCGCCGGGAACGCCTGCGCCGGGTCGGCATCGCCGTTCAACGGCACCAGCGTATCCGGCTGCAGGTAGGGAATGGCCAACGCCACCGCCTCAAAATCATTGATCAGCTGCAGCTCATGCAGCCCGGACTGCGCTCGGGTGGTCGACAGCGAGACCGTCCACGGCAGATTGGAATTGATCAGCACGTCGCCATCGAGCAGGCCGGCGATGGCGACCACCGCGGTCTGCACCGGCTGGCCGAGGCCAGCGGTGAAATCGGCCAGGATCGCGGCCAGGCTCGGATGCTCGGCGCAGGCATAGGTGCGATGGCTGCCCAGCAGGGGTGCCTGGCCGGGCTGCGTTTCAGCCAGCGCCAAACGGGCGAAAGTGCCGCCGACATCGGCGACAACGAGACTGCGCGGAAGACCGCCGCGGGCGGAGTCGGTGGAAACCGGGGACGCTGCTGCGATGGTCACGCTGGCCTGCTTGGATCGATTGAATCGCCCCGATTCTCAGGCATCGGGGCGGCTTTGCCTAGCGCGCCGGCGGTTCAGGTTGGCCTACATGCCTTCCTGTTCGGCTACCTGCACGCCATCCACCAGCACGCGCAGGCGCTGCGGGCGGAAGCCGGCGAACAACAGCGGCCGGGTGCGCTCGACCAGCACCTCATGGCCGGCGATGTGGCGCAGCCACGACTGTACCAGCGAGAACGAGAAGTGGGTGCCCGGATGCAGCGGGTGCTGCACCCAGACCTTCTCGGAGGCGCTCTGCAGCAGCATCGCGCCGGTGAACCAGTGGCGGCTGAGAGTGACCGGCGTGGTGCCGGCCATGAAACGGATATCCATGCGGGGTCCTTTCGCTGGAACGGTGGTGCGGGATCAGGGCTGGGCGGCCTGCAGGCTGTAGCGGGTGGTCGCGGTGAACACCGCGCCATCGGGCTGGGTGGAGCGTACCTCAACCTTGTGGCTGCCCACCGCCAAGTCGGTCGGCAGCGCACCGCGCCAGAGGTGCGGCGATGCGGTGGCCTCCGGTGAGCGGTCGTAGCCGCGCAGGGTGTCGGCCAGGTCGTCGGCCACGTTCTCCACCATCAGGCGCGGATCGGGCTGGCTGACCTGCTTCATCGGCTGCCAGGCGCCACCATCGACGCGGTACTCGACCATGCTGGCATCCTCACCCATATAGACGTTGGCATAGATGCCCCACGCCGGGTAGGCCCCCTGGCGCAGCACCTTGGGGGCATGCAGGCCGATCTGCTCGCTGGCCGGCTTGCCGGCCACGCGGTACTGCAGGCGATAGCTGCCGTTGCCGGCCACGTCGAGCAGTGCATAGCCCTTCGGCGTGCCGTCGCTCATGGTGCTGTCCGGCACACCAGCGGCATTCTTCACCCCCGACCAGAACGCACCGCAGTTGGCACCGACGTTGTATTCGTGCAGCGGCTTGTCACCGTTCCAGCCCTCGGCCTTGCCGTGGTAGACGTGCTGCTGGGTGTGGCTGTGGCCGCTGAGCACCAGCACGTTGCGGAAGTCCTTCAGCAGGTCGAACAGGCGCTGGCGGTCAGCATGACGGAAGGTCTCGCGCCCCGGCGCGGCGTCGAACAGCGGGATGTGCATGCCCAGCACCAGCAGACGGTCCTTGTGCAGGCCCTTCAGGTAGCCGGCAAGGAAGGCGAACTGGTCTTCGCGCAGGCCACCGACATACTTCGGCCTTGCGTTGGGGTCGTACACCACGTCGTCGAGGAACACGAAACTGGCACCGCCCTCTTCCACCGCGTAGGTGTCCGGCCCGTAGAAGTTGCGCCAGCTGTCCAGCGAATGCTCGTCGCTGGCTGCATCGAAATCGAGGTCGTGATTGCCCGGCACATGGAACCACGGCACGCCCAGCGACGTGGTGACCCTGTTGATTGCCGGATACAGGGTCAGATCGTCGCTGACGATGTCACCCAGGGTGGTGCCCATGCGCGCCCTGGTCTGGCCGACCAGTGGCGCCACGATCGACTGCTGGTAGTAGCCGATGTCCTTCAGGCTGGCGGTCTGGGAGTCGGTGAAGACCAGCATCTGGAAGCCGCGACGGCTGTCATGGCGATCCGACTGCAGCGCGAAATCCCAGTTGCGGGTGACATCGCTGGTGGCGGCGATGCCGCCGTACTTCAGCGCCGGCGAGCCGTTCGGGCGGAAGTGGCGCCAGAACGAAGGCAGGCCGTCTGCCGCCTTCGGGAACGAATACGCATCGGGCTTGATCACGAACACGGTCTGGCCATCGCGCACCGGCAGGCTGTAGCTGCCGTCGGCGGCGGTCTTGACGATGACCTCGCCGTTGGAGACCTGCACCCCGGCCAGGCCCGGATCGGTCGCACCGCGGCCCGGCTTGCCGTCACGCTCCAGATAGACCTTGCCGGTGACCACGGTGTCCGCAGCCCAGGCCGGCGAGGTCAGCAACAGGCAGCACAGCCAGGCGGCAGGCAGTTTCATGGGAGACATCCAGCAGAAAGAGACGCGGTATTGTAGAGCCCAGTTACGCTCGGCTGCATTGCCGGCGGGCATGCCGGCCGCTGGCCGGCACCCCCTCGATGCCCGAAGATGATGATGTTGCCGGCCAGCGGCCGGCACTACCACGCTTCAACGATGGCGTTTTTCCAGCACCGCCCGCGCATCGTCCAGCGACAGACCGCGCGCGCGCAGCAGTACCAGCAGGTGGTACAGCAGGTCCGAAGCCTCGCCGAGCAGCGCCTCGTCATCCTGCGCCACCGCCGCCAGCGCGGTCTCCACCCCCTCCTCACCCACCTTCTGTGCGATGCGGCGGATGCCGCCCTCGAACAGGCTGGTCGTATAGCTGCCCGGCGGGCGCTGCGACTCACGCATCGCCACCAACTGGCCCAGCCCGCCCAGGAAGTCCTTCGGCGCCTGGTCGAAACAGCTCTCCGCACCCGTGTGGCAGGTTGGTCCCGCCGGGCGTGCCATCACCAGCAGCGTGTCGGCATCGCAGTCGACGCTGATCGACTGCACCACCAGCACGTTGCCGGACTGCTCGCCCTTGGTCCACAACCGCTGCTTGCTGCGGCTGAAAAAGGTCATGTGGCCGATGGCCAGCGTGGCCGCCAGCGACTCTGCGCTGACATAGCCCAGCATCAGCACCTGCAGGGTATCGGCATCCTGCACCACGGCCGGCAGCAGGCCGTCGCCCTTGCCCCAGTCCAGCGCCTGCAATGCGTCCAACGACGGCCTGACTTCAATAGACATCCCGCACCTCGATCTGCTGTCCGCGCAGGTAGCGCTTCAATTCTGGAATAGCGATGGCGCCGCTGTGGAACACGCTCGCCGCCAGTGCACCATCGACGTCGGCCTGGTCGAAGGCTTCTGCGAAATGTTCCATCGCACCGGCGCCACCAGAGGCGATCAGCGGCACCTGGCACAGTGCCCGCGCCTGCTGCAACTGTGCGACATCGTAGCCGCGGCGCACGCCATCGCTGTCCATGCAGTTCAGCACGATCTCACCGGCGCCCCGACGTTGCGCCTCGACAATCCAGTCCAGGGTGCGCAGTGGCACCGCCTGGGTCTTGTCCGGGTCTCCGCTGAAACGGCGCACCCGCCATTGGCCATCCGCTTCGCGCACCGAATCGACACCGACCACCACGCATTGCACGCCGAACTCGTCGGCCAGTTCAGTGATCAGTTCGGGACGGCCCAGCGCGGGCGAGTTGATCGACACCTTGTCGGCACCGGCGAACAACACGCGGCGCGCGGTTTCCACGCTGTCGATGCCACCGGCCACGCAGAACGGAATGTCGATCAGCCGCGCGATGCGCTCGATCCAGGCAACGTCGACCGAACGCGCCTCGGGGCTGGCGCCGATGTCATAGAACACCAGCTCGTCGGCGCCCTGGTCGCGATAGCGCTGCGCCAACTCGGCGACGTCACCCATGTCGACGTGGTCGCGGAAGCGCACACCCTTGACCACCCGGCCATCGCGCACGTCAAGGCAGGGAATGATGCGGCGGCTCAACATGCCAGCGCCTCCGCCAGGTCCATGCGCTGTTCCAGCAGCGCCTTGCCGAGGATCGCACCGCCGCAACCCGCACTTCGCGCTTCAGCAACGTCGGCCACGTCACGGATGCCGCCGGACGCCTGCACCGCCACTCCCGGCAGCAATGCCGACAGGTGCTGGTAGAGGCCGATATTGGGCCCGGCCAGCATGCCGTCGCGGGCGATGTCGGTGCACAACAGGTGGCGCATGCCGGCGCGCGCGTAGCGCTGGGCCAGGTCATCCAGGGTCACCCCGGCGTTCTCGGTCCAGCCGTGCACCGGCAGCTGCCACTGCCCCTGTGCGTCCTGGCGGGCATCCAGCGCAATCGTGATGCGCTCGGCGCCGAATTCCTCCAGCCAGCCGACCACCTCATCGGGGCGACGCACCGCCAGCGAACCCACCACCACGCGGCCGGCGCCGGCATCGAGGATGCGCGCCACGTCGTCGCGGCCGCGCACGCCACCGCCGGTCTGCACCTGCAGCGGCGTGTGCGCGCGGATCGCCGCCAGCAGCGGCGCCAGCGTATAGCCACCGGCGCGTGCGGCATCCAGATCCACAAGGTGCATCCACTGCGCGCCCTGCGCGGCGAACGCCTGCGCGCGCGGCAGCGGATCGTCGCCGTAGGAGGTTTCCTGCGCGTAGTCGCCCTGGCGCAGCCGCACCACGCGGCCGTCGCGGATATCCAGCGCGGGGTAGACGATGAAACTCATGCAGCAGTGCCCTCGAGGAAATTGCGCAGCATCAGCGAGCCGGTCTCGCCGGAGCGCTCGGGATGGAACTGTGCGCCGTAGTAACGCCCCTGCTCCACCACGGCAGTGAACAGCCCGCCGTGGTCGCAGGCAGCGACGGTATGGGTATTGAGCGGCGCCGCATAGCTGTGCACGAAGTAGGCGCTGGCGCGTTCCGGCACACCTTGCAACAGCACCGACTCACGTAGCGGCAGCAGGCGGTTCCAGCCCATGTGCGGCACGCGGATGCCACAGGCCGGCACCAGCTTGCGCACCACGCCCGGAATCAGTCCCAGTGTCTCCACACCCGCTTCCTCGGAGCGTTCGAACAGCAGCTGCATGCCAAGGCAGATGCCCATCAGCGGCACCTCCAGCCGCTGCAACGGCTCGACCAGGCCCTGCGCGTGCAGGCGCTGCATGCCGGGACCGGCGGCGCCGACGCCGGGCAGGATCACCCGCTGCGCACCCACCAGGCCGTCCGCATCGCGCACCAGCCGCACCGTCGCGCCCAGCCGCTCCAGTGCGTAGCGCACCGAGCCCAGGTTGGCACCACCGGCATCGATCAGCGCAACATCGCTCACAGCGCCCCCTTGGTACTGGGCAACGCGGTGCCCTGCCTGGCCAGCGCCGGGCGCAGTGCGCGCGCCAGCGCCTTGAAGCAGGCCTCCACCTTGTGGTGATCGTTGTCGCCGCGCACCTGCAGGTTGAGGTTCAGGCCGCTGGCATCGCACAGCGAGCGGAAGAAATGCGGCACCAGCTCGGTCGGCATGTCCCCCACCCGCTCGCGCTTGAACTCGCCCTCGAACACGAAGTACGGGCGGCCGCTGAAGTCCAGCGCAGCACTGGCCAGCGTCTCGTCCATCGGCAGGGTGAAACCGTAGCGGCCGATGCCGCGCTTGTCGCCCAGCGCCTCGCGCAGGGCCTGGCCCAAGGCCAGCCCGGTGTCCTCGATGGTGTGGTGCTCATCGATGTGCAGGTCACCCTCGGCCTGGATGTCCAGCGCGAAGCCGCCGTGCTTGCCGATCTGTTCCAGCATGTGGTCGAAGAACGGCAGGCCGGTGGAGATGCGTGCATCACCGGCGCGATCCAGGTCCAGTTCGACGCGGATCTTGGTCTCCTTCGTGTTGCGCTGGACCACGGCGGTGCGCGGCGCGTCGGCCAGCGCGTGGGCAATGCCCGGCCAGTCCCACTCGCCCCCGAACTGCGCGGTGCGCAGCTGGAAGCCACGGATGTTGAGGTTGTCGGCGAACTGCAGGTCGGTGATGCGGTCGCCAACCATGGCCGAGCGTGCCCAGTCGATGCTGCGGTCCTGCAGGTAGGCGGTCATCAGGCCGATGCCCGGCTTGCGGGTCGTGGCGTTGTCCTGCGGCCAACTGCAGTCGATCAGCACGTCGCGGAAGGTGATGCCCTGGCTTTCGAAGATCTGCAGCATCAGCTCGTTGGGGCCATCGAAGCTGGCGCGCGGGTAGCTGTCGCTGCCCAGGCCGTCCTGGTTGGTGACGATCACGAACTGGTAGCCGGCGTCACGCAGCTTCAGCAGCGCCGGGATCACCTGCGGCACGAAGCGCAGCTTTTCGTAGGCGTCGATCTGGAAGTCGGACGGCTCCTCGATGAGGGTGCCGTCGCGGTCAATGAACAGGATCGGGGTCATGCTGCGGCCCTCCGCGCCGACAGGGCCGCAAGCACGCGGTCATTCTCTTCGGGGCTGCCAATGCTGATGCGCAGCGCATCACCCAGCTGCGGCGCGGCGCGCTGGTCGCGCACCACCACGCCCGCAGCCAGCAGCGTATCGAACGCGGCCTGGGCATCGGCGAAGCGAACCAGCAGGTAGTTGCCGGCCGAGCGGTAGACGCGACGCACGCCGGCCAGGCCCGGCAGCGCCACGCGCAGGCGTTCGCGCTCGGCAATCACCGTGGCTACGCGCTCGGCGGTCCGGGCCAGCGCGGCGGGTTGCAACGCCTGCACCGCCAGTTCCGCGCACGGCGTCGGCACCGGGTACGGCGCCTGGCAGCGGCGCAGCACGGCAATCAGCTCCGGGGCGGCCATCAGGGTGCCGATACGGGCAGCAGCCAGCGCGTGCGCCTTGGACAAGGTGCGCAGTACCGCCAGGTTGGCGTGTGCGGCCAGAAGCGTGGTGGCCGATGCGCGCCCCGCGTACTCCACATAGGCCTCGTCCACCACCACCAGCGCCTGCCCGCGCAGCGCAACCGCCACACGCTCGACCTCCTCCAGAGCGATGTCACTGCCGGCCGGGTTCGACGGTGCGCACAGGAACACCAGCTTGGCTCCCTGCGCCTTGGCCGCGTCGATCACCGCATCCAGATCGGCGCGCAGGCCATCCTCGCTGTCCACCAGCGGCACTTCAATCAATGCGGCACCCTGCAGGCGTGCGCAGACGGCGTACATGCCGAACACCGGCGGCGTGACCAGCACGCCATCGCGACCGGGCACACACAGCGCGCGCACCAGCAGGTCGATGGCCTCGTCACTGCCGCGGCCGACCAGCAGCTGCTGTGGCGTCACGCCGTACAGCGCCGCCAGTTCCTCACGCAGCACCAGCGGTTGCGGTTCGGGATAGCGCCGGCTGCTGCCAGCCGCATCGGCCGGATTGGCCCAGGCCGACTCGTTGGCATTCAACCAGACCTCGCCCTGCACCACCGCACTGCGCGCCGAGCTGTAGCCGGCGAAGGCCTGCAGATCCGGGCGCACCAGTGCCAGCACGTCATCAATGGCGGCGCTCATGCGGCGGCCTCCATGCGCAATGCCACCGCACGTTCGTGGGCATCCAGGCCTTCGGCGCTGGCGATGATGCGTGCGCAGCCGCCGATCGCCGCCAGGCCGGCGGCGCTCGCGCTCTGCACGCTGATCAGGTTCTGGAAGCTGGCAACGCTGACGCCACTGTAGGCACGCGCGGCACCGGCGGTCGGCAGCACGTGGTTGGTGCCGCTGCAGTAGTCGCCCAGTGCTTCGGGGGTGTAATCCCCCAGGAACACCGAGCCGGCCGCCTGCACCTTGTCCAGCCACGCGCGCGGGTCGCGCAGGGCCAGGATCAGGTGCTCGGGCGCATAGCGGTTGCTGATCGCGAAGGCCTCGTCCAGCGAATCGACCTGGATCAGGCGCGAGGCCGACAAGGCCTGGCGCGCGATCTGCTGGCGCGGCAACACGGCCACCTGGCGCTCGACCTCGGCTTCGACCGCGGCCAGCATCGCGGCATCGTCGGTCAGCAGCAGTACCTGCGAATCCGGACCATGCTCGGCCTGCGACAGCAGGTCGGCGGCGACGAATGCCGGATTGGCGCCGGCATCGGCAATCACCAGCACTTCCGAAGGACCGGCCGGCATGTCGATGGCGGCGGCGCCGTCCTGTGCGACCTGCTGCTTGGCTTCGGTCACGAAGCTGTTGCCCGGCCCGAACAGCTTGTCGCAGGCGGGAATGCTTGCGGTGCCATAGGCCATGGCAGCGATCGCCTGCGCGCCGCCCAGCTTGAACACGCGCTGCACGCCGGTCAGCCGCGCCGCCACCAGTACGGCCGGGTCTGCGCTGCCATCGGCTCGCGGCGGCGTGCACAGCACCACCTGCGGGCAGCCGGCCAGCTGTGCCGGAACACCCAGCATCAGCGCGGTGGACGGCAGCGGCGCGCTGCCGGCTGGCACGTACAGGCCCACCCGCCCGATCGGACGCAGCATGCGTTCGCAGACTACGCCCGGCGCGGTTTCAACTGCGTATCCCTTGCCCATGCCGGCGGCGTGGAAGCGGGCGATGCGCTCGGCCGCGTCCACCATGGCCTGGCGCAGTTCGCCGGGTACGGCGGCTTCGGCCGCAGCGTACTCGGCTTCGCTCACTTCAAAGGACGACAGTTCGACACCATCGAAGCGTGCGGTGATCGCACGCAGCGCGTCGTCGCCCTGCGCGCGCACCTGTGCAATCAGCGTCGCCACCGCGTCGCGGGTCTGCTGCGCCACGGTCTGCACCGGGCGGGTCAATGCCGCGCTGCGCGCGGCCTCATCAAGTCGGGACCAGATCAGACGGTTCATGCCAGCGACCGCTCCACGCTCAGTACCATCAGGCCCTGCGCACCCGCGCGCTCGAGTTCCTCCATGCGCTGCCAGCTCAGCGGGCCGGGGCACATGGTCTGCAGGCGCAGCGCACCGCCATCGGCCGGCAACCGCACCAGCGGCTCGGCATCGGCCAGCAACTGCGCCAGCGCGTCGACGCGATCCTCGCTGGCGCGGAACATCAGCAGCTTGCGGTCCTGGCGCTGCACCACGCCGTCGAGGCGGCGCAGCAGCATCGCGCGCAGCGACGCGCGTGCGTCATCCGGCACCCGCACCGCGCCCGCCAGCACCGCCTCGCTGTCGAGCAGGTTGTGCACCGGGGTCAACTGGTTGGCACGCAGCGTGGCGCCGCTGGACACCAGATCGCAGATCAGGTCGGCGGTACCCAGGCGCGGGGCGATTTCCACCGACCCGGACAGCTCGACCACCTGCGCGTCCACGCCCTGCTCGGCCAGCCACTGCGTGAGGATGGCCGGGTAGCTGGTGGCGATGCGGGTGCCGGCCAGCTGCGCCGGGCCCTGCCACTGCCATTCCTCGGGCACCGCCAGCATCAGCCGGCACTGGCCGAAGCCCAGCCCGCGCAGCGCCTGGTAGGCGTCGGGCAGGCCGATCTGACGGCGTGCCGCGGCCTGTTCGTCCAGCTCGTTGCGGCCGACGATGCCGAGGTCGCAGACGCCGTCGGCGATCAGGCCGGGGATGTCGTCGTCGCGCACCAGCAGCAGGTCCACCGGCAGCGATTCACCGTAGCAGAACAACTTGTCACGGCTCTCGCGCCAGCTCAGGCCACAGGCGCTGAGCAGGTTGCGGGCGGGCTCGGCCAGCCGGCCACTCTTCTGGATGGCGATACGCAGCCGGTCTCGTGCCGGCGCTGCCTGGGTTGCACTCATGGGGGAGGTCTCGAAGTTCGGAACGGGGCGCGGATCAGCGCGAAGCAAGGCGGTCGATGGCGGCGGCATAGCCCCGATGGCCATGCTCGAGCGTGCGCGCCACCCGTCCGGTGGTGGTCACACTGACGCCGGTGCGCTCGTGGATCTCGCGGTACGGCACGCCCTGCTGCAGCAGCGGCACCACCTTCCAGCGGTCGGCCATGGCTTCCAGCTCGGCCGGAGTGCACAGGTCGCGCAGGAAGGCTTCCACCTGCTCCGGCTCGCGCAGGGCGGCAAAGGCCCGGGCCAGGGCTTCCAGGTCGGCCTTGGGGTCTTTGGCGGCAATCTCGGGGCGGGCTTTCACGGGGCTGTTTCCATGCATCAATGTAATAGCGCGTTAGTACATTAGCGCATTCTTGCGCAGCGCGTCAAATCTGGGGGAGGCTGGGCGGCGCTGCCCCTGCGCCTGCTGCATGCGAAGCAAGGTCAAATGCCAGGTTGCTGAGGGTTGGCGGGGGCGGATCCGTTTCTGGAGGAAAACCGCCCTGACCCCAGGCAATGGCAAAAAAAAACGCCCACCGGGTGGCGGGCGTTTTCGTGGCGTGGTGGCGCGCGGCCAACCGGCCGTTACATCACCTTCGACTGCTCCAGCTCGACCTGCAGGGTGCTGGCCAGCTCGTCGCGGGAGACTTCGAACTGCTGCTCGCGCACCAGGTCCTTCACCGCCACCACGCCGCGCGCCAGCTCGTCCTCACCGGCCAGCACCACGAAGCGGATGCCGGCCTTGGCCGCGTACTGGAACTGCTTGCCGATCTTCTTCGGCTCCATCTGCACTTCGGTGTTGATGCCACCGGCGCGCAGGCGGCGGGCGATGTCCAGCGACTGCGCCATGCCCTGCTCGTCCATCAGCGCCACCAGCGCCTGCACGCTGCTGGCCTCGATGCCATCGATCAGGCCGGCTTCGCGCAGCTGCCAGAACAGGCGCGACAGGCCGATGGAGATGCCCACGCCCGGCAGCTTCGACTTGCTGTAGTGGCTGGCCAGGTCCTCGTAACGGCCGCCCGAACAGATCGAGCCGATCTGCGGGTGGTCGGTCAGCGTGGTCTCGTAGACGGTGCCGGTGTAATAGTCCAGGCCGCGCGCGATGGAGAAATTCAGGCAGTACGCGCTCTCCGGCACACCCAGTGCCTGCACCAGCTGCAGCACTTCGCGCAGCTCGGCGACGCCGGTGCGCAGGATTTCCGAAGAGCCGGCGTCGGCTTCAAGCGTGGCCAGCTGCGCCAGCGCATCGGCATGGCCCTGCGAACGCACGGCCACGAAGGCCAGGATCTTCTCGACCTGCTCGCCCGGGATGTTGAAGCCCTCGCCCACCAGCGTCTCGCGCACGTAATCGGCGCCGCGCTTGTCCAGCTTGTCCACTTCGCGCAGCACCGCCAGCTGGCGCTCGCCTTCGGCCACGCCCAGGCTTTCGAAGAAGCCGCGCATGAGCTTGCGGTTGTTCAGCTGGATGCTGAAGTCGCCGATGCGCAGCTCCGAGAACACGGCGTGGATGACCGCCAGCACTTCGGCATCATAGCGAACGCTCAGGCTGTCCTTGCCGATCACGTCGATGTCGCACTGGTAGAACTCACGGAAACGGCCGCGCTGGGCACGCTCGCCGCGGTACACGCGCTGCATCTGGTAGCGACGGAACGGGAAGGTGAGTTCGTGTTCGTGCTCGGCCACGTAGCGTGCCAGCGGCACGGTCAGGTCGAAGCGCAGCGCCATCTCCGGCAGCGAACGGTCGCCCGATTCGGCCGCGTTGGCCAGCGCGCCGGTGGACTGCACGAAGTACACCTGGCGCTCGGTCTCGCCGCCGGACTTGGTCAGCAGCACGTCGGACAGCTCGAACACCGGCGTCTCCACCGGCAGGAACCCGAAGCGCTCGTAGTTGCGGCGGATGACGTCCAGCATGCGCTGGAACGCAATCTGCTCGCGCGGCAGCAGTTCAAGGGTGCCGGGCGGGGTACGGGGCTTGATCACGGGCGGAACTCCTGCTGGAACGGGACGTGGGAGGGGGCGACATTCTAGCGCCCCCGCCTCGGGCAGGGTCGAACGGCCGCTTGAAGTATCATAAGGCCCTCCCCGCCCGCGATACGCCCCCGCACCATGTCACGGCCTTCCGGCGCTCCGCCCGCCACCAACGATCCCGCCTCGCCGTCCTGCACCACGCTGGACTGCCTGCACTGCTCGGTTCGCCATCTTGCGGTGTGCTCGGCGCTGTCGCCCGATGAAGTGCAGGCGCTGGAACAGGTCACCGTTTCGCAGCAGGTGAGCATGGGCAGCACGCTGGCCCGCACGGGTGAAGAGCGAGACCATGTCTATACACTGACTGCCGGCGCACTGCGCCTGGTACGCACCCTGGCCGACGGCCGCCGCCAGATCAACGGCTTCGTGCTGCCCGGCGACTACCTGGGCCTGAGCGGCAGCGACCACCATCGCTGCGACATCGAAGCCATCGCCGACAGCCGCGTGTGCCGCGTCGCGCTGCCACAGATGAAGCTGCTGCGCAGCCGCTTCCCTCATCTGGAGCGCAAGCTGCTGCAGCGTGCCTGCCAGGAACTGGATGCCGCGCAGGACGCCGCACTGGCCCTGGCACGCCTGCAGCCGGCCGAGAAGCTGGCCGATTTCCTGCTGCGCCTGGCCGCGCGTGAAGCCAGGCTGGGCGGCGACGGCCTGCGCGTGTCGCTGCCGATGGGCCGAGGCGACATTGCCGACCATCTGGGCCTGACCATGGAAACGGTCAGCCGCACCTTCACCAAGCTGCGCCAGCAGGGACTGATTGCCCTGCCCCACCTGAACGTAGTGGAGATCCTCGACGAGGACGGGCTGCGCGCGCTGGCCGGTGAAGGGTTGATCTGACCGCACTGCGGCTGATGATGGGATTGCCGGCCAGCGGCCGGCACTACCGGAAGGATGCAACACGGGTAGTGCCGGCCGCTGGCCGGCACCCGCATCCCTCTCCGATCAACGCAACAACACCTCGCGCAACGCCGCGTAATCTGCCGCCAATGGTTCGGCGTGCGCCGGTCGCTGCAGCAACGCATCCAGCGCAGGCGGCACCGCCACCGTTTCGCCAATCAACGGCTCGACCACGGCCTCGAACTTGGCCGGATGTGCAGTGGCCACCACCGCCCAGTCGCCCTTGGCACCGCGCGCGCGCAGATCCTGCAGCACCTTCACCGCCGTAGCCGTATGCGGGCAGAACAGCTCGCCGCGGCTGGCATGGGCCGCCGCAATCGTCGCGCGGATGGTCACGTCATCCACCGCGAACGCGCGGAAAGCTGCACGCAGTTCCGCGTCGTCGCCGTGGTAGAGCCAGCGCAGTCGCTCGAAGTTGCTCGGCGCACCCACGTCCATTGCATTGGCCACGGTGGCCACACTGGCCTGCGGCTGGTAGTCGCCGCCACCGAAGTACGCGGGCAGCACGGCATTGGCATTGGTGGCCAGCACGATCTGCCCGATCGGCACCCCCAGTGCGCGCGCCAGCACCGCGGCCATGGCGTTGCCCAGGTTGCCGGTCGGCACCACCAGGTTGAGCCGGCGACGATGCAACGCGTAGTGGCTCAGTGCCGTATGTGCGTAATAACTCATCTGCGGCAACAGGCGACCGAGGCTGATGCTGTTGGCCGAGCTCAGCGGCACCTGTGCCTGCAGTTCGCGGTCGGCCAGCGCCTGCTTGACCATGGCCTGGCAGTCGTCGAAGGCACCGGCCACGCGCAGCGCCTGAATGTTGTCACCGAAGCAGCCGAGCTGGTGCGCCTGGCGCGGTGACACGCGGCCATCCGGATACAGCACCACCACGCGTACGCCGGGCTGGCGATGGAAGGCCGCGGCAACGGCGGCGCCGGTATCGCCGGAGGTGGCGACGACGATGGTCAGATCACGGTCCTCGCCGGCCTGCAGCCGCGACAGCGTACCGGCCAGGAAACGCGCACCAATGTCCTTGAACGCCGCCGTCGGTCCATGGAACAGTTCCAGCACGTGGTCACCGTCGCCGAGCGCACGCAGCGGCACCGGGAAGTCGAACGCCTCGCGGCAGATCGACGGCAATGCGGCCTCCAGCGCATCCCCGGCGAAGAACGGTGCCAGTAGATCTGCAGCGGTATCGGCCAGGGCCGCACCGGCTTCCAGCTCACGTGGCGCCGGCAGTACCTGGGGCACGTACAGGCCACCATCGGGCGCCAAGCCTGCAGCGATGGCCGCACTGAGGCCAACGGCCGGGGACCGGCCGCGGGTCGAAACGAATTGCATGGGTTCAGTATCCAAAGAGGGAGAAGGAGTCAGCACAGCCGGGCTCCCGGCGCATCCAGCGGCGACACCCAGGCATCGCTGTCGAAGCCGGCAGCAGCGAATGCGGCCTGCACCGGCGCCGCGGCAGCGTGGGCCCGGTCGGCATCTTCGAACCAGGCGAACACGCTGGGGCCGGCACCGGAGATGCCTGCGCCCATTGCACGGGCTGACAACGCCGCATCGCGAGCCGCCTCGAAGCCGCCGATCAGTCCCGCCCGTCGCGGCTCCACCAGCACATCGCGCAGGCCAGCGCGCACCAGCGCCGCGTCGCTGCGATGGCAGCCGCTGAGCACCAACGCAAGATTCGCACTCTGCGCCACGAATTCACCCAGCGCATAGCTGCCTTGCAGCGCCTGGCGTGCCAGACGGGTTTCCAGCACCGCGTGCGGGTGCACCAGCAGGCTGTGCCAACTGGCTGGCACAGGGATCGGCAGCAGGCGGTCGGCCGTGCACAACGCCAGCCCGCCGAGCAGCAGCGGGCCCACGTTGTCGCCGTGGCGGCCCCCACTGGCCACGGCCTCGCCGTCCAGCGAGAACGGGTACAGCGCCTCGCGCGAGAGTGGCACATCCAGCAATGCATTGGCAGCAACCAGCGCAGCGACGCACGACGCTGCCGAGCCGCCCATGCCCGAGCCGAATGGAATGCCCTTGTCGATCTCCACCGCGAAGCCGAAGTCCAGGTCCAGCCCTGCGCGCAGCGACATCAACGCCGCACCTGCGGTGTTTCCGGCCGCCTCCAGCGGCAGTTCGACCGCACTGCCACGGATCGCCTCGATGCGCACCACCGGCTCATCGATACGCCGCACGCTCACCGTATCGCCGACGCCTGCAATGGCATGCCCCAGAATGTCGAAGCCCACCGCCACGTTGGCCACCGAGGCGGGCGCAAATGCACGTGCGATCACAGGCGTGCCCCCTCGCCAGCGGCTACCCGCAGCAGGTCGGCGAACACGCCCGCCGCCGTCACTTCCGGTCCAGCGCCCGGTCCCTGCACCACCAGCGGGTTGTCGCAGTAGCGGCGGGTACGGAACTGCACCACGTTGTCGGTCAGCCGCAGGTTGGCGAAGGCGTGGTCGGCCGGCAGCTCCTGCAGGCCCACCGAGGCGCCGTCGGCGCCCAGCCGTGCCACGTAGCGCAGCACCGCGCCACGCGCCCGCGCGTCCTGCAGGCGCTGCAGCAGGCTGGCATCGGACGCGCCCAGCCGCGCCATGAAGTCATCCACGCTGCCGTCGCGCAGCAGTGCCGGCACCAGGCTTTCCACCTGTACCTGCTCCAGGCTGAGCGCGTGACCGGCCTCGCGGGCAAGGATCACCAGCTTGCGTGCTACGTCCACCCCGGAAAGATCATCGCGCGGGTCCGGCTCGGTATATCCCATCGACCGCGCCTGCGCGACCAGCTGCGAGAACGGCTGACTACCATCGAAGCGGTTGAACAGCCAGGCCAGCGTGCCGGAGAAGATGCCTTCAATCGCCAGCACTTCATCACCGGTATCGACCAGGTCGCGTAGCGTGGTGATCACCGGCAGGCCCGCGCCCACGGTGGCCTCGTAGCGGAAGCGCGCGCCACTGGCCGCTGCGGCGGCGCGGATGCGCTGGTAGCGCGGCAGCGGCCCGGCACCCGCCTGTTTGTTCGGGGTGACCACATGGATGCCCGCCGCCAGCCAGCCCTCGTAGCGCTCGGCCACCTCGGCACTGCCGCTGCAGTCGATCACCACCGCATGCGGCAGGTGCGCAGCCAGCAGGTGTTCGGTGAAACGATCAAGATCGCTGGATTCACCCGCGTCCCGCAGGGCCTCGCGCCAGTCCGCATGCAGGCCGTCCACTTCCAGGCGCATGCGCGAACGCGAGGCCAGCGCGCGCAGGCGAAGATCCACATTGGCCTTGGCCAGCAGCTGCGGGCGCGCGGCCAGCAACTGGTCCAGCAGTGCGGCGCCAACGTTGCCGGGCCCGATCACACCGACCGCGAAGGTCTGCGGCGATAGCCAGAAGCCTGCATGCGCCGCGCGCAGCGCACGGGTGGCATCGGCACTGTCCACTGCGACCGAGATGTTGCGCTCGGACGAGCCCTGCGCAATCGCCAGGATGTTCACCTGCGCACGCCCCAGTGCCTCGAACAGGCGCGCCGCCACGCCTGGCTGCCCGGCCATGCCATCACCGACCGCGGCCAGTACGCTGACGCCTTCACTGACCTGCACGCGCTGCACCTGTCCCGCTGACAACTCGTGCGCAAATGCGTGCAGCAGTGCATCGCGGCCACGGCCGGCTTCGGCAGCACGCACCACGCAGCAGATTGAATGTTCCGACGAACCCTGCGAGATCATCACCACCGACACCTGCGCCTGGCGCAGGGCGGCGAATACGCGCTCTGCAGTGCCGGGCACGCCGATCAGGCCGGTGCCTTCCAGGTTCAAAAGGGCCAGGCCCGGGCTCAGGGTCAGGCCCTTTACCGGCCCACGCGGCGAGCGCTCGGCACTGATGCGCGTACCCGGATGCGCCGGCTGGAACGTATTGCGGATGAAGATCGGCAGACCGAGGCGGATCGCCGGCGACATCGTCTGCGGGTGCACCACCTTGGCGCCGAAGTACGCCAGTTCGCAGGCCTCGTCGTAGCTCAGCGCTTCCAGCTGCACTGCCTCGGGCACCAGCCGTGGGTCCGCCGACAGCACGCCATCGACATCGGTCCAGATGTGCAGCTCGTCAGCGTTGAACAGCGCGGCAAAGATCGCACCGGAATAGTCGCTGCCGTTGCGGCCGAGGGTGGTGATGCGGTCATCGCGATCGCGTGCGACGAATCCGGTGGCGACCAGGCGCGACTGCGGATGCTGCAGGCGCCACTTGGCCAGGCGGTCGGCACTGGCTTCCCAGTCGACATCCACGCCGAGTTCGCCATGCCCGACCACCAGCACATCGCGCGCGTCGAGTACCGCGCAGTCTTCGCCCAGCGCGCGCAGATACTTGCCAAGCAGCTGTGCGGAAAACACTTCGCCCAAGCCCTGCACACGGTCCAGCACCTCGCGCGGCAGCTCGCCGATCACCGCCAGCGCGGCCAGCACTTCGGCCAACTGATCGAAGCGGGCGTCGATCCACTCGACCGTCTCGCCCACCTGCTCGCCCAGCAGCGCCACGGCAGCGCCGCGATGGCGTGCGCGCAGGGCATGCCAGGCCTCACGCCAGCCTTCATCGCCCTTGGCCGCCAGCTGGGCCAGTTCGATCAGCGCATCGGTGACGCCCTTCATCGCCGAGACGACAGTGACCTGCAACGATTCGGGACGGGCCAGCAGCAGGCCGCCCACATGGCGATAGCGTTCGGCATCGGCCACCGAGGTGCCGCCGAACTTGTGCACGACGGTGAACGGTGCAGCCAGGTCGGCCGGGGCAACGGAATGGGCGGGGGCGTGGGAAGACATGCAGACCTCGGTAGGAGGCCCCGTCGCATGCAGGTGTCGAGTTTCCCCGCCACCTGGATGGTGCGGGGCCGTGGTTTTCGGGAGTTACACGAAGACGACGGGCCGCACCAGGGCAGTGGTGACGGTGGTGGTGGTAATGGTGGTGATGGTCGCGACCGGCGCAGTCGAACGGCCCGCAGTGGCGGGGGCGATCAGGCTGGCGTGGGCGGCATCAAGGACCATGGCGCACAGAAAACACCGTGCGCCCGGCCGCTGTCAAGTGCTGCGATGCAGAAAACCGCTGCCGCGATCATCGGCCAACGTGCCGCCATTTGGTTGCAATTGAGACAAAGCCGGCATCAGCACGCTTGACGACTGCATTCAGCCGGCATGTTCGGCGATCGCCCGTGGTGTGCGATGCGCGTGCGCGCACAGCATCACGCCAGCCACCAGGAACACGATTGCCAACGCTTCCAGCAACGAGGGCCAACGCCGCTGCCAGGCAAACGCGTACAGCAGCGCGAACAGGGTTTCGAACACGATCATCTGGCCAGTCAGGGTCAGTGGCAGCAGGCGGCTGGCGCGGTTCCAGAATGCATTGCCGAGGATCGAGGCCACCACTGCCACGCCGGCGCTGATCGCCCAGAACCCGCCCCATTGCGCCGCCGTATGGCTGCCGGTGTGCCCGGTGAAGGCCATCGGCACCAGCAGCAGGGCCAGGCCGCCGGTGGTGACGCCGTTCAGCAGCGACCAGTCATGGCTGGACAGGTCCGGCCTGCGCGCCAGCCAGCGGCTGTTGCCGATCGAATACAGCGCCCACGAGAACAGCGCACCGAACGCGCACAGCAGCCCGATCAGGCGCTGCCGCCACGGGGTCGCCAGGTGCTCGGACATCAGCGCTTCCCAACCCACCAGGGCGACCCCCAGCACGCACAGCCCCAGTGCCGGCAACAGCTGCTTCAGTGGTACAGCGCCCTGCTCGCGCACGCCAACGAGGGTGACCACCACCGGAATCAGGCCAACGATCAGCGATGCCGCAGCGCCACCGGCCCACTGCACGGCGGTCGCCAGCAGCAGGAAATACACCAGGTTGCCTGCCAGGCTCAGCCACAGCAGGCCGATCCATTCGGCACGGCCCAGCCGCGGCGCCAGCCGTTTCCATCGCGGCAGCAGCAGGGCGACGGCAATCAGGCCATAGACCAGGTAGCGGCCGGCGGACAGTTGCAGCGCATTGAACGACCGAAGCACGGCAGGCGCGAGAAAGACCACGCCCCAGAGTGCGCCAGCGGCAACGCCATTGGCGATGCCCACGGCCATCGGGTTGTTGCGCATTCGGTTGTCCGGGGGGATGGAACGGGCCACGCAGTGTAAGCGCTGGCCTGCGCGGCACGCTTGACCGAGGCTACTGCGCTGCGCTGCCGCTGACCTGTGAGCCGAGCATCGGCTCGGCTCTACACGTCAGCCGGCACCCCTGCGCCACGCAGCGGGGGTCTGGCCACATTCGCGGCGCAGCGCACGGGTCAGTGCGCTCTGCTCGGAATAGCCTGCAGCCAGTGCGATATCGCTGATCGGCGCGGCAGTGGTGCGCAGCTGATGCTTGGCCCAACGCAAGCGGCACGCGCTTAGCCAGGCCTGCGGGCTCAGCCCGAACTCGCGCTGGAACAGCGCGTGCAAGCGGCTCTCGCTGACACCGACAAAGCCGGCCATCCGGGCAACCGGCCAGGCCCGGCCGGGATCGGCCTGCACCGCCGCGCACAGGCCCTGCATGCGCGCGCCACTGCCCGCCGGTGCAAATACCTGCAGCAACTGCGGCAGCAGCGCCGGCATCGGCTGCCCTGCCTGCACGTCGGCCAGGCGCTGCCGCAACGCCAGCGGCAGATGCAGCCAGCGCTGGCGGCACAGATGCTCCTGCGTGCCGTCATCAAGCACGCCTGCAGGACAATCAACGATCACGAAACCATTGGGGCCGTCCGCCATCTGGTCATGTGCTTCGCCGGCGGCGACAAATGCCCCCTGCAGCAGGTCCAGCCGGCCGCCGCGCCCTTCGATCTCGAACTGCAGTTCGCCCTGCAGCGGCAGCACCCACTGCGCGTAGTCATGGCGGTCCAGGCCGGTGGCCTGCCCGTAGTGCCGCAGATGGAAGATGGCGCCCATCCGGGCAGTGTGCGCGCGTAACAACGGCCGTGCAAACCGCTGCTATAGTCGATCCGTCATCCAACGCAGGGAGTGCAGGTCATGACCCATCGGCAGCTGTCCCTGGTGCTTGCCACCAGCCTCGGCCTGGCGCTCACCGCCTCGGCCTCCGCGCAGGAACGTACCCCACCGGCCCCGCACTGCATGGACGCGGTCGGCGTCCAGGAAGTGGAGCAGGCGTCACCGCGTTCAATCGCCCTGCGGGCCGCTTCCGGCCAAGCTTATCGGATCGACTTCAGCGAGGAGTGTGCCGGCGTCCGCGGTGCCACCACGCTGAAGCTTGAGGCGCCCGCCGGCTGGGCCTGCGGTCGCCCCAGCGAGCGTGTGGTGGTCGATGGCCGCAGCTGCGCGATCAGCGCGGTGACCCCCGTGCAGGATCGCGACTACGCCAGCATGGCCCGCGACAGCGACCGCCTGCGCATGGCCACCCTGCCCGCCCTGACCATCCGCGAGCGCAGGGACATCCGCCGCAGTTTCGGTGGTTCGCCGTCGTACTGCTTTGCCACGCGCAACGTGCGCGCGTGGTCGTCCGACCCGCAGGGCATGCTGGTGGAGACCAATCCGCATCGCAATGGTGGCCACCGCTACTGTCGCGTGGAGCTTGGCAGCCACTGCCGCCAGCTCGACCGTGCACCACACCTGAGCTTCCACTCCGGCATGCAGAACGGGCTGATCTGTGGCAATCCGGGCGATCGCATCCTCACCGCCGGATTCGAGAACGGTGACCTGCGCAACGACGCGCTGGCGCCGCTGCCGCAGTACACCCGCGGCGGCTGCACGATCCAGGCGGTCTATCCGGCTTCCAGCCAGGCGTCGAACTAACCGTCGACGCCGAGGAACGCGAACGGTGCGCTGGGCACGAAGTGGCCCAGCGCGTCGCCGGAAAAGGTATTGCGCTGGTCCGGACCGAGATCGAGCTTGAGCACCTTGCCGCCGAAATCGACCTTGTTCAGGTCGACCCAGAAGGTGTTCGGTGTCAGTGCCGATTCGAAGAAGTACAACCGCCGCTTGTGGTCGGCCACGGTGCGCCAGCGCGTGGATGAGATATTCGGTTCGCCGGGGGTGGTGATGCCATACGGTACCGAGGCGTTGCGGATCACGCTGAACACACTGGCCAGCGCCACTACCGGGTCTTCCGCCTTGGGAATGGCGTTGATGTAGAACGAGGCACGCGCGAAACGGTCGGCTGAGCGGTTGGTACCCGGCAGCATCACCGTGCCGCCGATCTGCTGCCAGTAGCTGTTGAGCGCCAGCTGCTGCTCGAAGATCGGTGAGTTGGTCATCACCTGGTAGCGCCGGTCATGGTGGATCACCTGGCGACCGCCGATGTATTCGACGATGGCGCTGTCGCCACTGGCATCTGACAGCGACAGGTGCAGCGTGGCCTGGCGGTCTTCGCCCGGCACCTTGTCGGTGACGATCGAGTAGGGCTCGCGCTGCAGCGCCGCGACCGCCTCGTCTACGGTGGCGAAGTTGTCCAGCACATACTGCGCCCATAGTGAGATGGCCAGGCCCGGCTTGTTGCCACGCTGCTTCGGATACTCCGATTCGACCAGCCACAGCAGGTTGGCCACCAGGCCCTTCTCGTTCATGCCATCGGTGGTCGATACGTCGTAACCGGTGGCCACCACCGAGCCGTAGCGCGCCGTCCAGGCCAGCGACTTCGGCCCGGCCTGGCCGGTGCGCGCGATGCCGCGCGGCAGCACGTAGAGGTTGGTCGCCACATCGACCTTCCAGTCCATCGAGCGCGCGGTGATCACATCACCGTTGTCGCCCAGGTAGACCGCGCGCGTGCAGGCCAGCGCCGGTGCCACTGCGGCGGCCAGCGCGACCGCCAGCAGCGCCCTTTCCTTCCACTTCATCCGTGCCATGTCGTTGCGCTCCTTTCCCCGTGATCCGTGGATATGACCCGATTCAGGGTGACACAGCGGTGAAGCCCCGGCGAGCCAGGCGATCGTGCAGCCAGAAACCTGCAAGCATCGCCGGCACGAACCAAAGCGCTTCGCGCGATCCCACCGCCAGCCCGGCGATGGCAGGGCCCGGGCAATAGCCTGCCCAGCCCCAACCCATTCCGAACAATGCCGCGCCCAGCACCAGGCGCACATCGACAGCGCGCGCGGCGGGCAATTGGAAGCGCGTTGCGCATGACGGCCGCGGGCGCCGCACCGCCCAGTGCTGGCCGACCGCGCTGACCAGCAGTGCCGAGGCCAGCACCCAGGCCAAGGTGGGATCAAAATCGCCGGCGATGTCGAGGAAACCGAGGATGCGGCGCGGATCGGTCATGCCGGCCAGCGCCAGGCCCGCGCCGAACAGCGCCCCTGCCGCGCCGGCGGCCACCATCACGCGGCTCATGCGAAGCCCCCGCCATGGCGGATCAGGAATGTGGTCAGCATTGCGCAGGCCATGAACACCAGCGTCGCCAGCAGTGACCGCATTGAGCCGCGGGCCACGCCGCACACCCCATGACCACTGGTGCAGCCGTTACCCAACCGCGTACCGAATCCGACCAGCAAGCCGGCGCCAACCAGCTGCCACGCCGGCAAGGCGTCACGCAACAGGCTGCGGGGCGCTTGACCTGGCACGGCCTGCCAGTACAGCACACCCCCGGCAGCGGCAAGCAGGCCGAGCAGGAATGCCCAGCGCCAGCCGCGCTCGCCCGGTGCCGCGCGCACGCTGCCAGCGGCAATGCCGCTGATGCCGGCCACCCGGCCCGTGGTCGCCAGCAACACCACCGCCGCCGCACCGATCAACGCGCCCCCCGCGACGGCGGCCCACGGCACGGTCATGACCTGCCTCCACTTGTTCCGTTCATTCGCTTGCCTTTTGAATTAGCTTTTTCTAAATTAGCTTCTTCTAAAACAAAAGGTCAACCATGACCCGCATCGAGCTCGACAGTGCCGCGATGGCCGGGCATGCCGCCCAGGCCGCGGCGCTGCTCAAAAGCCTGGCCCATCCTGCGCGGCTGCGCGTGCTGTGCCGGCTGGTCGAAGGCGAGGCGCCAGTACCGGAACTGCAGGCACTGACCGGGCTCAGCGCATCAGCGCTGTCCCAGCACCTGGCGGTGCTGCGCGGACTTGGCATCGTCGCGACCCGGCGCGAAGCGCAGGCGATCCACTACCGGGTAGTGGAAGGGCCGGCGCTGGGCGTATTGCAGGCATTGCACGCGGCGTACTGCGGAAGTACAGCGCGCTGAACCTTCCACGCAGGTTCAACCTGCGTGCAGCACCGGTTGCACGACGTGATCGAGCAGATCCACCGGGGTCGGCGCCGACAGGTCACCATGCAACGCGCGGGTAAAACCTGACCAGTCGCTGGAAGACAGTTGCCGCAGCAGCGCCTCCTCCACCGGCAACGCGCGCATCGACCAGTACGGAAACTGGCGCTGGCCGAGGCGGCCACGCGCCAGTTCGATGATGTCGATATGGCTACCGGCCTGCAGGATGCGCTCGTACACCGAATCGATACCATCCGGCGGCCCTTCGATGTACTGCAGGAATCGCCCGCCGTCATGCAGCAGCACACCGGTCACGCCCGCCACCTTGTTGAAGCGGGCTGCATCATCGACCAGCGCCTGCAGCCGTTCAGCGGAAAGATCCGGCAGCGCCTGGCTGACGTAGGCGATGGCACGCAGTGGCATGGCGCTTCCTTGACAAGATGTACACCCACGGTAGCAGCTGCGGACGAGTCCGTCTCAGTGCCCGCGGGTATTTCCTGAAGAGTTCAGGTAGCGGCCGCCGGCAGCCCCTCTGCGCGTCTCGGCAACCGGGCTTCGAACACCACCTGGCCGGCTTCATTTCGCGCTGCGATGTGCCCGCCGTGCGCGCGCACGAACTGATCGACGATATACAGGCCCAACCCCAGGCCATTGCTGGGGTGGAAGCTGGCCTTGAACGGCTCGAACAGACGCGGCAGCAGCGCGTCGTCGATCCGTCCCGCGTTGCTCACCCGCAGCAGCACGCTGCGCGGATCACGGCCGTCCACCTCCACCCTCGCCTCGCTGCCATGGGTGAGCGCATTGCCGATCAGGTTGGCGGCAACCTGACCCAGCCGATCCAGATCACCCTGCAGGCGGGTATCGCCCTGCATATCCAGATGCACCCGTGCGTGGCCGTGGGCGCTGCCCGCTTCGGCCACCACCGCACGCGTGACCTCGGCAAGATCACAGGCGCTGGCCTGCAGGCGCAGGCCGCCGCTGCGGATCCGCGAAAAGTCCAGCAGCTGCTCGACCATGCGCGCCATGCGCAGCGTGCTGGCCTCCAGGTGCTTCAGGGTCTGCTGCGCGCCGTCATTGCCCGCAGGAAGCTCCAGCGCCAGCTTGTCGGCACACAGCAGGATCGCCGACAGCGGCGTGCGCAGATCGTGGGTGAGCACCGCCGCCATCGTCTCGTTGAGCTTGAGCGAACGCTCCAGCGCCTCGTTGCGCGCCTTCAGCAGCTGACGCTGCTGGTACAGCTCGATGAAGACATTGACCTTGCTCAGGATCACCTGCGGCGCCACCGGCTTGTGCAGGAAGTCGACCGCGCCGGTTTCGTAGCCCTTGAACGCGCGCAGCGGGTCGTCCGGCGACGCGGTCAGGAAGATGATCGGCACATCCCGGCTGCGGTGTGAACCGCGCATCAGCTCGGCCAGGGTGAAGCCATCGATCTCCGGCATGTGCACGTCCAGCAGGGCCAGCGCCACCTCATGCTCCAGCAGCAGTTCCAGCGCCTGTGCGCCCGAGCCGGCCAGCAGCAGGTTCACGCCCTCGCGCTGCAGCAGCGCCTGCATGGCCACCAGGTTCTGCGGCACGTCATCGACGATCAGCAGGTTGACCGGGGTCTGCGACTGCGCAGGGTCCGGTGGCAGCAGGTTCATGCAAACAACTCCTTCAGGCGACGGCACATCAGTTCGAGGGGCAGCACGGCATCGGCGCCGGCGTGCTGCAGGGCGGAGGCCGGCATCATCGATGCCTCGGCCTCGTCGGGACATTGCAGCCAGGCGCGGCCACCGGCAGCGCGCACCGCGGCCACCCCTTCACTACCATCGCTGCTGGCACCGGTCAGCAGCAGGGCCAGCACCTGCGCGCCGAACACGGCCGCAGCCGACTCGAACAAGGGATCGATCGCCGGGCGCGAAAACAGCACCGGTGCGTCCACCGACAATGCCAGCGAACCGGCGTCTTCCACCAGCAGGTGATAGTCCGGTGGCGCAAAGGTCACCGTGCCAGGCTGCAGCGGCTGCTTGTCTTCGGCCTCGCGCACCGGCAGCGCACAGTACGGCGCCAGCACTTCGGCGATGCGGCTGCTGCGATCGCGCGGAAGGTGCAGCACCGCCAGCACCGGCGCCGGCAGAGCCGCGGGCAGCGCGCCGAGCACCGCCTGCAGCGCCGCGACCCCACCCGCAGAGGCCCCGATCACCAGCACGGCCGGTCGTGTCGGCAGTGCCATCAGGCAACTTTCCGGTACAGGCGATGCTCCCGCGAGCAGGTCTCGAACGCGCCGTGGTGGCGCCCGAACTGCAGCGACTCCTTGCTGCCCAGGCCAAGGAAGCCGCGATGCACCAGCGCTTCACGGAACAGGCCTACGGCGCGGTCCTGCAGATCGCGGTTGAAATAGATCAGCACATTGCGGCACGACACCAGGTGCACCTCGGAGAACACGGTGTCGGTGGCCAGGCTGTGGTCGGCGAACACCACGTTGCGGCGCAGCTGGCGATCGAATACCGCGCCATCGTAGGCCGTGGCGTAGTAGTCGGACAGCGAGGCGGTGCCACCGGCCGCCAGGTAGTTCCGGCTGAACTGGGCCATCCGGTCGATGCCATAGGCGCCGGCCTCGGCGGTGGCCAGGGCTGCCGGATTGATGTCGGTGGCGTAGACGATGCTGCGCTCCAGCAGGCCTTCCTCGTGCAACAGGATCGCCAGCGACCACACTTCCTCGCCGGTACTGCACCCGGCCACCCACAGCTTCACCGACGGGTAGGTGCGCAGCACCGGCACCACCTGCTCGCGCAGCTCACGGAAATAGGCCGGGTCACGGAACATCTCCGAGACCTGCACGGTGAAGAACTGCATCGCCTGCGCAAACAGGTCCGGCTCGTGCAGCAGGCGGTGCTGCAGGTCAGCCAGCCGCTCGCACTCATAGCGCTGCATGGCCTGGCGGATCCGCCGGCGCAGCGACGACACCGCATAACTGCGGAAATCGTAGTGATAGCGCTGGTAAAGCGCTTCCAGCAGCACCTTCAGCTCCAGGTCGAACAGGGCCTGCTCGTTCATTGCCGCGAGCACCAGACCCGGCACAGCGATACCAGCTTGTCGACGTCGATGGGTTTGGCGATGTAGTCGTTGGCGCCGGCCTGCAGGCAGCGCTCACGGTCGTCCGGCATGGCCTTGGCGGTCAGCGCGATGATCGGCAGGTCCTGCAGGTGGCGCTGCGCGCGGATTTCGCGCATCGCAGCAAGGCCATCCTTCTCCGGCATCATGATGTCCATCAGCACCAGGTCGACCTCGCGCTCAGCCAGCCGATCCACCGCTTCCTGGCCATTGCGCGCGATCTCCAGCGTGACGCCGAGGGGTTCGAGCACGCTGGACAGTGCGAAGATGTTGCGCACGTCGTCCTCGGCCAGCAGCACCGTCCGACCGTCGAGCACGGTGTCGCGACGGCGGGCCTCGCGCAGCAGGCGCTGCTGGTCGGTTGGCAGGCTGGCCTCCACGCTGTGCAGGAACAGGGTCACCTCGTCCAGCAGGCGCTCGGGCGAACGTGCGCCCTTGATGATGATGCTCTTGGAATAGCGGCGCAGGCGCTGCTCTTCCTCGCGACTGAGTGCGCGACCGGTATAGACGATCACCGGCGGGAAACCGACATCGTCGTTGCCGGCCATGTGCTCGAGCAGGTCGTAGCCGCTGCCGTCGGGCAGCGACAGGTCCATCACCATGCAGTCGAACGTGACCGTACTGAGCTGTTCCAGTGCGCTGGCCAGGGTGCCTACAGCGACGATCTGCAGCTGGTCACGGCCCAGCAGCAGTTCCAGGTTGTGGCGCAGTTCGTTGTCGTCTTCCACGATCAGCAGCCGCCGCATGTCGCGCTGGCTGGTCTGTTCCAGCTGTTCGATGGCCGTCACCAGCCGCTCGCGCGTGGTCGGCTTGATCGCAAAACCGATCGCGCCCAGCTCGCGCGCTACCTGGCTGCGGTCCGTGGCCGAGACCACATGCACCGGGATGTGGCGGGTGTCCGGATTGCGCTTCAGGCGTTCCAGCACGCTCAGGCCCGACACGTCCGGCAGGCCGATATCGAGCAGGATGCCGTTCGGGCGCAGTTCGCTGGCCAGGGCCAGCGCCTCTTCCGCCGTGCCCGCTACCACGCAGTCGAAGTCCAGTTCATGGGCCAGCGCCACCAGCGCTTCGGCGAACGTGGCATCGTCCTCGACCGCCAGGATCAGGCGCCCGGCGCGCTGGCGGCGACCGCGGTCGTCGGCTACGCCGGCCATCGCAGTGACCGGCGCTGCTGCGGTCGCAGCGCGTACGGGCGCGGCCGGCAGCACGGCCGGCGCCGTCGGCGGCGCTGCCACGGGGACCTCGGCAGCGACGGCTGCGCTCGCCGCGGGCGCACCCTGCAACGGCAGCTCCAGGATGAAGCAGCTGCCGCGCCCGGGCTCACTGTCGACCTGGATGCCGCCGCCCATGCGCTCGGCCAGATCGCGCGAGATCGACAGGCCCAGACCGGTACCGCCGTAGCGACGGCGGGTGCTGCCATCGGCCTGGCGGAACGCTTCGAAGATGACATCCAGCTGCTCGCGGGCAATGCCGATGCCGGTGTCACAGACCTCGAACCGGATGCGGCCGTTGCCGCCGGCACGCACGTGCAGGCTGACCTTGCCATGCTCGGTGAACTTCACCGCGTTGGCCAACAGGTTCTTCAGGATCTGCTGCAGCCGCTGGCTGTCAACCACCATCTGGGTCGGTGCCAGGGCGTCGGCTTCGATCTGCAGGGCCAGGCCCTTCTGCCGCGCCATCGGCTCGAACGTCTCGCGCAGGCGCTGCAGCGCGCTCTCGACCACGACCACTTCATCGGACAGTTCGACATGGCCGGCCTCGATGCGCGACAGGTCGAGGATGTCGTTGATCAGCGCCAGCAGGTCGTTGTTGGACGACAGGATCGCACGCGCGTACTTCACCTGTTCCTCGGTCAGCGTGCCGTCCTTGTTGTCGGCCAGCAGCTTGGCCAGGATCAGCGAGCTGTTCAGCGGCGTGCGCAGCTCATGCGACATGTTGGCCAGGAATTCGGACTTGTAGCGCGAGGTCGCCGCCAGCTCGTTGCTGTTGCGCACCAGCTGGCTCTGCGCGACCAGCAGTGCCTGCTTCTGCGCCTCCAGCTCGTGGGTGCGCTCTTCCAGCTGCACGTTGCTCTGTTCCAGCTCGGCCTGCTGTTCTTCCAGGTGGCTCTGCGACTGCAACAGGCTGCGGCTCTGCTCTTCCAGTTCCTCGTTGGCCACGCGCAGCTCTTCCTGCTGGGCCTGCAGCTCCTCGCCCTGGCGCTGCGACTCCTCCAGCAGCACCACCAGCTGCGCACGCAGCAGCGATGCGCGCAGTGCCATGCCGATGGTGTCGGCGCAGCGCTCAAGCAGCTCGCGATCCAGGTCACGCTGTTCACCCGCCCGCGCGCGGCCCAGCTCGATCACACCGACCACCGCACCATCGCTGCTGATCGGCGCCAGGATGCGCTCGCGCACCGGCAGCCGGCCCAGGCTGGTCTGCAGTTCGAGCACGGCAGCGTCTTCGCCGTGCAGGTGGCGGATGCGTTCGTCCCGGGCAACCTGCCCGGCCAGTCCTTCCTGCAGGGCCAGGAAGGCCGGCGTCCCAGCGGGCAGCGCCACGCCACCGGTCAGCTGCAGCCGGCCGCCGTCCAGGCGATAGACCGCACCGACCTCTGCATCCAGCTGCCCGGCCAGGCTTACTGCTGCCGCCTCGGCGATCTGCTCCGGCCCGAGGTCACCGCGCAGGCTCATCGCCACGGCGTTCTCGGCCTCCTGCAGCCAGAGCGCGCGCATCGCCTGGCGCCGGGCCTGGATCGCGCGCGAGACGATCAGTGCGATCATCAGGAAGGCGCAGCCACCGACGGTACGGTTGACAAGCGAGAAAGACGAGTTGTTGCTGGCTGGCGCAACGTTGAAGCCGATCACCAGCAGGACACAGGCGATCACCGCGACCACGAACGGCGCGCGTGCACTGCGCTGGAACACCGTCACGCCGACCGCGAGGAAGTAGGCCAGCCATACCGCGTAGCCGAGCGGGACGACCAGTTCCAACGCGATGGTCGCGGCCAGCAGCACGGCGGACGTCATCCAGATCCAGCGGTCACGCGTAGTCGCACCAGGACGCATGCAGGTCGGTTCCAGAAGGCAAAGGGTGGAAGATGGTACTCCGTGTCGCATTCAGCCGCACAGGACCAATGGCACGTGTCAGGCGTGCACGCATCCTTCACACTTGAGTGCCTAGCTTCACGTCCCTCACAGGGGTAACACTTATTTACACGTGGACGCAGCCGCCTCTACGACGTCCGTGCTGACGGACCCTTCCCGACAACTGCGACTGCTGATCGACAGCGTGCGCGACCATGCGCTGTACCTGCTTGATCCTGAAGGCATCGTGTGCAGCTGGAACCCGGGCGCCGAACGTATCAAAGGCTATTCAGCCGATGAAGTGGTGGGAACGCACTTCAGCCGCTTCTACCTGGCCGCCGACCGCGAGGCCGGCGAACCGCAGCGCCTGCTTCGCGCCGCAGCGCAGCAGGGGCATGTCGCCAGTGAGGGCTGGCGCGTTCGCCGCGATGGCTCGTCGTTCCGCGCAAGCGTGGTCATTGAGCCGGTCGTGGAGGCCGGCGAACTGCTGGGCTTCGTCAAGATCACCCGTGACATCACCGAGCAGTGGCAGGCGCAGCGGCTGCTGCGCGATGCCCAGCGTGCGCTGCGCAATACCCAGCAGTTCGAGACGGTCGGTCGGCTCAGCCGCGGCCTGTCACACGAGTTCAACAACCTGCTGACCACCATCGGCAACGCACTGGACCTGCTGTCGCTGCGCGTCCGCGGTGACGATGCACGCGCGGCCGAGCTCCTGGATGCCGCGCAGGCAGCCACTGACCGCGGCGCGCTGTTGACCCGCCAGCTGCTGGCCTTCAGCACCGGCCAGACCCTGATCCGGGAATCGGTGGACATCAATACGCTGGTACGGCAGTGGCTGCCGGACCTGCAACGCGCCTGCCCGCCCACGGTGGCACTGGATGCCCATCTCACCCCTGGCCTGCCGGAGGTGAGCACCGATGCGATGCAGCTCCAGACCGCCCTGGCGAACCTGGTGGCCAATGCCGTGGAGGCCACCGCCGATGGCGGTCGCATCCTGATCGGCACCGCGTTGGAACATCGCCTCGACCCGGATGCGGACACCACGCTGCAACGCGGCTATGTCACCCTCAGCGTCTGCGACGAAGGCCACGGCATGGCCGCCGACATCGCCGAGCGGGCCAGCGAGCCCTTCTTCACCACCAAGGACATCGGCAAGGGCAGCGGCCTGGGCCTGAGCCAGGTGTTCGGATTCACTACCCAGAGCGGCGGCTTCGTCGATGTGTCCACCACGCCCGGTGTCGGCACCACGGTCAGCCTGCTGCTCCCCGCAACCGAGGATGCAACCCATGACCGATGACCCGATCCGCGTACTGATGGTGGAGGACCAGAACGATCTGCGCGAGATGATCGGCATGGCCCTGCGCGATTTCGGCATCGAGGTGTCCACCACCGCCGACGGGCATGAAGCCGCTGCGTTGCTGAAGGGCGACGCACGCTTCGACGTGGTGTTCAGCGATGTCAGCATGCCCAATGGCATGTCCGGAATCGAACTCAGCGAGCACGTCGCGCGTGAGCAGCCGCATGCACGCATGATCCTGTCTTCCGGCTATGCGCGTTCGCAGCTGCCGCCGCTTCCGGAGCAGGTGGAGTTCCTGCCCAAGCCCTATCGCCTGCGCCAGCTGGTCGAACTGCTCAAGCAGGACTGAAGGCATACCGGCCTGCATGGCCATGCTCAGCGCCGGGCCTGCTGCATGAACAGCAGCGCCGGCGTAGATGCAGCGTCCACTGGCTCGAAGCCGAGGGTCCGGTACAACGCAAGCGCGGCGGCATTGTCCCGATAGACGCGCAGGGTCAGCCGTTGGCCAGCATCAGACTGGAACGCCTGCTCGATCAGCGCGTGTACCAGCGTCCGCCCGAGACCGCAGCCCCGCGCCTGAGGGGCAACCAGCAGACGGCCCAGATGCATCGTACCCGGCTGGGTGCACCAGGCCTGGCCGAAACCCATGCGCTGGCCGCTTTCTGCCAGCAGCAGCCATCCCGGGCGTTCGCGCAGCTGCAATACCTGCTCGAACTGCTCGGGTTGCAGTGGATAGGGCACGCCCGGTCCGGCCCAGCGCAGCGTGGCTGCGGCCGAGCCCAGCCACCCGGCGATGAGCGCGTAGTCCTGGGGTTGCACGGGCTGCAGGCGGTGGTCCATGGCGGCCGGTTCGCAGGGTTAGGCGCCAGCATATCCGAGTGACCTCGCAGGCAGTGCACGCGGACGTGGCGCCGCGTACATGGTGACCCCGGCCCGATTCGAACGGGCGACCTTCCCCTTAGGAGGGGGACGCTCTATCCAGCTGAGCTACGGGGCCATGCAGCCGGGAAGTTTACAGGCAACACACCCTGCCCTCCAAGCATTCGTGCTCCACACGGCGGCGCTGGCGCGTTGCACCATGGCCGGTCGGGGCGCTCTGCTACCATCGGCGATTCAGTTCATCGCGTCCCCCACCTGCCCGCGATGGCACCAAACAACGTAACGAAACACAGGAGTCTGCATGTCTTCCGAGCTGCTCAAGTCCCTTGGCCTGGACGCGATCAACGCTGGCACGTACCTGGGCAACGGGGAGTGGTCGAGCGCGACCAGCGGTGAGCTGATCACCCCGGTCAACCCGACCACCGGCGAGCCGATCGCGCAGGTCCGCGCCACCACCGAGGCCGAGTACGAGACCGTCGTCGCCCGCGCCCAGGAAGCCTTCAAGGTCTGGCGTACCACGCCGGCGCCGCGCCGCGGTGAAGCCGTGCGCCTGTGCGGTGAAGCACTGCGCAGGCACAAGGACGCCCTGGGTTCGCTGGTTGCCCTGGAAATGGGCAAGAGCAAGCCGGAAGGCGATGGCGAAGTGCAGGAGATGATCGACATCGCCGATTTCGCCGTGGGCCAGAGCCGCATGCTGTACGGCTACACCATGCACTCCGAGCGCCCCGGCCACCGCATGTACGAGCAGTACCACCCGCTGGGCCTGGTCGGCATCATCTCGGCCTTCAACTTCCCGGTCGCGGTGTGGAGCTGGAATTCGTTCCTGGCCGCCATCTGTGGCGACGTGTGCATCTGGAAGCCGTCCAACAAGACGCCGCTGACCGCCATCGCCTCGCTGAAGATCTGCAACGACGCCCTGCGCGAAGCCGGCTTCCCGGACATCTTCTTCCTGATCAACGATGCCGGCACCGCGCTGTCGGAGAAGATGGTCGACGACCGCCGCGTGCCGCTGATCAGCTTCACCGGCTCGACCCAGGTCGGCCGCACCGTCAACGAGAAGGTCGCACGCCGCCTCGGCCGCTGCCTGCTGGAGCTCGGCGGCAACAACGCGATCATCCTGGACGAAACCGCCGACCTGAAGCTGGCCGTGCCGGGCATCGTGTTCGGCGCCGTGGGCACCGCCGGCCAGCGCTGCACCACCACCCGCCGCCTGATCGTGCACCGCTCGATCTACGCTGACGTGCTGTCCACCCTGGTCAAGGCCTACAAGCAGGTGGAAGGCAAGATCGGCGACCCGACCGATGCCGCCAACCTGATGGGCCCGCTGAACAGCGAAGGCGCCGTGCAGCAGTTCCTCGATGCCATCGCCCAGGCCAAGGCGGCCGGCGGCACCATCGAGACCGGCGGCACCCGCATCGACCGCGCCGGCAACTTCGTGCTGCCCGCAATCGTCACCGGCCTGAAGAACAGCGACGCCGTGGTCCAGCACGAGACCTTCGCACCGATCCTGTACGTGATGCCGTACGACAGCATCGACGAAGCCATCGACATGCAGAACGGCGTGCCGCAGGGCCTGTCCTCCTCGATCTTCACCCAGAACCTGAAGACCGCCGAGAAGTTCCTGTCGGCCGCCGGCAGCGACTGCGGTATCGCCAACATCAACATCGGCACGTCCGGTGCGGAGATCGGTGGCGCCTTCGGTGGCGAGAAGGACACCGGCGGTGGCCGCGAGTCCGGCTCGGATGCCTGGAAGGTCTACATGCGCCGCCAGACCAACACCATCAACTATTCGGATTCGCTGCCGCTGGCGCAGGGCATCAAGTTCGACCTGTAACGCTGTTTTGTAGTGCCGAGCCATGCTCGGCAGGACGGGCCATGAACACCGCAGGAAGTGCAGCCGAGCCTGGCTCGGCGCTACAGGCTGGCAAGCCGGTGATTGATTTCACCGGCCGCCGCGTGCTCATCGCCGGCGGCAGCAAGGGCATTGGTCGTGAAATGGCACTGGCCTTTGCCGGTGCCGGTGCGCAGGTCTCGGTCTGTGCGCGCGGCCAGGCCGGCCTGGAGGCCCTGTGCGCCGATGCCCAGGCACAGGGCGCGCCAGTGCACGCGTTTTCCGCTGATCTGGCCGACCCCGGCCAGATCCAGGCCTGGCTGCAGGCCGCCGCCGGTGCCTTCGGCGGCATCGATGTGCTGGTCAACAATGCCACCGGCTACGGCATGGCCGACGACGAGGATGGCTGGGCAGCGAGCCTGCAGATCGACCTGATGGCAGCCGTGCGTGCCTCGCGCCTGGCATTGCCATGGCTGCGTGCGTCCGGCGACGCCTGCATCCTCAATCTGTCGTCGATTGCCGCGCAGCAGCCGCGCCCCGGTGGCGCGCCGTATGCCGCTGCCAAGGCCGCGCTTTCGCACTACACCACCTCGCAGGCGCTGGCGCTGGCCAAGGACCGGATCCGGGTCAACGCCATCGCACCGGGCTCGATCGAGTTCGATGACGGGCTCTGGGACCGTCGCCGCATCGAGGATCCCGCGCTGTACCACGGCACCCTGGCGAAGATCCCGTTCGGCCGCTTCGGCCACCCGCGCGAGATCGCCGACGCCGCCTTGTTCCTGTGCTCGCCGCTGGCGCGCTGGGTGACCGGCAGCGTGCTCAACGTGGATGGCGGCCAGGTGTTGATGGGCTGACACCGGCCCGCCGGTCGCGGCCAACCCTGGTTGGCGCGTCCGCAACCGCTGGGCATGGGATTGCCCGGGCAGAGGCACTATCATGTGCACACTGCCAAGGAGGACCCGATGAGCGTGGCACCCCGACAGACAAGCGCCCTGGCCGTGGTCAGCCTGGTCATGGGCATCGCCAGCTGGACCGTCCTGCCCTTCGTAGCCAGCATCGTCGCCATCATCACCGGCCACATGGCCCGCGCCGAGATCCGCCGCCGCCCGCATGAACTGGAAGGCGATGGCATGGCACTCACCGGCCTGGTGCTGGGCTGGGTCATGGTCGGCGCCGTGCTTGCCGCCATCCTGGTCTTCATCCTGTTCTTCGGCGGCCTGGCATGGCTGGCGGCGGTGTCGAACTGACGCCATGACCGCCTCCGACAGCACTGAACGCTTCAGCAGCCGCGTCGCCGACTACGTCCGCTACCGGCCCGACTACCCGCCCGCACTGCTGGACTGGCTGCACGGCCCGATGGGCGTCAGCCACCAGGCCCGTGTCGCCGACATCGGCGCCGGCACCGGCATCTCCAGCCGCCCGTTTCTCGCCAGCGGTCATCCGCTGGTGGCGGTCGAGCCCAACGCTGCCATGCGCGCCGCCGCCGAACAGTGGCTGGCGCCGCAGTATCCGGACTTTTCCGCTGTCGATGGCCGTGCCGAGGCCACCGGCCTGGAGGACGCCAGCATCGATCTGGTCAGCGTTGCGCAGGCCTTCCATTGGTTCGACACCGTGGCGGTGCGCGCCGAGTGGCAGCGCATCCTGCGCCCCGGTGGCCAGGCACTGATCTACTGGAACTCGCGCCTGCTCGATGCCAGCCCGTTCCTGATCGGCTACGAACAGTTGCTGCTGGACTACGGCACCGACTACACCGCTGTGGCCGAGCGCTACCAGGACGATGCCACCATGCAGGCCTGGTTCGGCCCCGGCCTGCGCGGCAGGGTAGAGCTGCCGAACGTGCAGCATCTGGACTTCGACGCCCTGCGCGGGCGCCTGCTGTCCTCCTCCTACGCGCCCCAATCCGGTCATCCTCGCCACGCGCCGATGATCGACGCTCTGCAGGACCTGTTCGCCGCCCATGCGGTGGACGGCCAGGTCGCTTTTGAATATCGAACCCGAGCCTTCCTCGGCACGCTGGACTGAACCGACGCATGTATTCGCTTGCCCGCCCCTTCCTGTTCTCGCTCGACGCCGAGCGCGCCCACGGCCTCGGCCTGTCCGCACTGGACCTGGCCTATCGCACCGGCACCACGCCGCTGCTGGCCGCACGCATCGCGCCGATGCCCAGCACGGTGTTCGGGCTGACCTTCCCCAATCCGGTCGGCCTGGCCGCCGGCCTGGACAAGAATGGCGAGCACATCGATGCACTGTTCGCGCTCGGCTTCGGCTTCGTCGAAATCGGCACCATCACCCCGCGCCCGCAGGCCGGCAATCCGCAACCGCGCCTGTTCCGGCTGCCGGAACACAACGCGATCATCAACCGCATGGGCTTCAACAACGCGGGCGTGGACACGCTGGTGCGCAACGTCGAGCGCGCGCGCAACCGCCGCGGCCTGCTCGGTATCAACATCGGCAAGAACAAGGACACCCCCAACGAACAGGCCGTGGACGATTACATCGCCTGCCTGGACAAGGTGTACCCGCTGGCCGATTACATCACCGTCAACATCTCCTCGCCCAACACCGCCGGCCTGCGTGAGCTGCAGGAAGAGACCGCGCTGCGCCAGCTGGTCAGCCAGCTGCGCGACCGCCAGGAAGACCTTGCTGCCCGCCACGGCCGACGCGTGCCGATGCTGGTGAAGGTGGCGCCGGACCTCAGCGAACGCGATATCGACGCCGCCGCCCGCGTGCTGGGCGAACTGCAGGTGGACGGCGTGATCGCCACCAACACCACCATCGACCACAGCAAGGTGGCCGGCGATCCGCTGGCCAATGAGGCTGGCGGCCTGTCCGGTGCACCGGTGCTGGAGCAGTCCACGCTGGTGCTGCGCCGCCTGCGCGCGCGCCTGCCCGAGTCGGTGCCGCTGGTCGGCGTCGGCGGCATCCTGTCCGGCGCCGATGCGGTCGCCAAGATGGCGGCCGGTGCCGCACTGGTGCAGTGTTACAGCGGCCTCATCTTCCGTGGACCGGCGCTGGTTTCCGAATGCGTCGAGGCGATCCGTCGCCGCCGCGAAGCGCCGAGCCGCGGCGCGGTGGCCCCGCTGTGAGCGCGCCTATGGATACCATCGACGGCAACGCCCCGCTGCGCTGGACGCTCACCCGCAATGCGCCGCTGCAGGCGCTGAATACCTTCCACGTGCAGGCCAGCGCCGCGCAGCTGCTGGAACTGCACGATGCCGCGCTGCTGCCGGAGGTGCTGGCATTGCCCGAGGTGGCCAGCGACCCACTGCTGGTGCTGGGCAGCGGCAGCAACGTTCTGATCGCCGAGGACCTGCCGGGCACCGTACTGGTGTTCGGCAACCGTGACATCAGTTTCCTTGAACACCGCGCCGACCATGCCGTGATCCGTGCCGGCGCCGGCGTGCCGTGGCATGGCCTGGTGATGTGGTCGCTGCAGGAAGGCCTGTCCGGGCTGGAGAACCTGGCGCTGATTCCCGGCACCGCCGGTGCCGCGCCGATCCAGAACATCGGCGCCTATGGCGCGCAGGTCGGCGAGTTCATCCAGGCCGTCGAGGCCTGGGACTGCCAGCAACAGGCCTGGGTACGGCTGGACAACGAACAGTGTGGCTTCGCCTACCGCGACAGCGTGTTCAAGCAGCAACCCGATCGCTACCTGATCACCGCCATCGAACTGAAGCTGCCACTGCTGCACGATCTGCGCATGGACTACGCCGGCATCCGCGAGGAACTGCAGGCACAGGGCGTGGAGCTGCCGAGCGCAGTGGACGTTGCCAATGCCGTGATCGCGATCCGCCGCCGCAAGCTGCCCGACCCGGACGTGCTGGGCAATGCCGGCAGCTTCTTCAAGAATCCGGTGCTGCCGCTGGAACAGGTCGACGTGCTGCTGCAGCACTTCCCCGAGCTGCCGGTGTTCCCGGCCGAGCAGGACGGCAAGCGCAAGGTCTCGGCGGCCTGGATGATCGAGTCCTGCGGCTGGAAGGGCTTCCGCGAAGGTGATGCCGGTGTGGCGCCAAGCCACGCGTTGGTGCTGGTCAACCACGGCAATGCCAGCGGTGCTGAGCTGCTGGCGCTGGCGCGCCGCATCTCGGCCTCGGTGCTGGAGAAGTTCGGCGTGCCGATCGAACCGGAGCCCCGCCTGCTCGGCGCACAGTGGTGAACACTCCCGCCCTCTCCCCCAGCGCCGCCCCGATGCGGGCGGCGCTGTTGATGCTCGGCAGTACGATGGCGTTCGGCCTGATGGCGGTAGCGATCCGCTATGCCACGCGCTACGTGCCGACCCAGGAAGTGGCGTTCTTCCGCAATGCCTTCGGCCTGCTGGCGTTGCTGCCGATGCTGCTGCGGCCGGGCCGTGCGCCGCTGAAGACGCAGCAGCTGCCGCGCTATTTCGTGCGTAGTGCGATTGGCCTGGGCTCGATGCTGTGCGCGTTCTGGGCACTGGGCCACCTGCCGTTGGCGCAGGCGGTGTCGCTGTCGTACTCCACGCCGCTGTTCGTCACGATTGCCGCCGTGCTGTGGCTGGGTGAAACCGTGCGCGTGCGCCGCTGGGCCGCGGTCGTGGTCGGCTTCATCGGTGTGCTGGTGATCGTGCGACCCGGTACCGCCGGCTTCACCGCGGGCAGCCTGGTCGCCGTGGCCGCCGCGGTGCTCAGTTCGCTGGTGGCGATCCAGATCAAGCAGCTCACCCGCGTCGACAGCGCCGATACCGTGGTGCTCTACACCTACGTGTTCTGGGTGCCGCTGTCGCTGCTTCCGGCGCTGTTCGTCTGGGTCTGGCCGAGCGGCGTGGCCTGGCTGTGGCTGCTGGCCACCGGCGTGCTCGGCACCATCGGCCAGCTGTTGTGGACGCGGGCGCTGCGCCTGGGTGAAGTCTCGGCGCTGACCCCGATCAGCTTCCTGCAGCTGCCGCTGGTAACGCTGTTCGGCTGGCTGCTGTTCAACGAAAGCGTGGACCGCTGGACGATCATCGGCGCCGGCATCATCCTCGCCGCCAACGCCTACATTGCCCACCGCGAGGCCGTACTGTCGCGCCGCGCCGCCAGCGCAGCCGCCTCTGCAGCGGCCAAGCCCGCAGAGTAGATCCACACCCCGCGCAGACACCGCGCGCCCCTGTAGATTTGGGCCATGCCCGACCCGCCGCGCAGCGTGAGGGTTCATCGTAGGAAATGCCATCCACGCATGGCGTGGGATCTACAGCGCGCGATACACCCGCTCGGCCGCGTCGAATACATTGCCCGGTGCGAACTGCTCGCTCAGATAGTGCAGCGACTGCCGGCGCAGCTGCGGCGAACGATCCTCTCCATCGCTGCCCAGCAGGACCTGCTGGAACTCGATCAGGTCCTGCAGGATGCGCCAGTGACGGTACCAGGCAATCCAGCGAGGGTCGCCGCGGTCGCTGCCATAGCCCTCCTCGAATCCCAACGGATTCTCGCGGCCCCAGCGCCCGCCGACAGCGCCACCGATGAACATCAGGTCGCGCTCGCGCGGTGCCAGCGACAAGCCATCCCAGTCGATCAGGTGCAGGCCGCCGTCATTGCCCATCAGCAGATTGCCGGCATGAAGGTCGGTGTGGCACAGGTGCAGCCGCACCGGCACATCCTGCAACGCCGCGTGCAGCTGCAGTGCCTGCGCGTGCAGCGCCGCGATGCGCGCATGCTGCTGGTCCCAGACCGAGACGAAGGCACGGCCCAGCCCATCCTTGGCAGCCGCCAGGCCTTCGCCGGCCAGCCACTGCCCGACGGTCTCCAGCGCCGCGGTTTCCGTCCGGATGCTCGGCAGCGCTTCCTGCAGCGCCGGTGGCGGGCACGCCTCGTGCAGGCGCCGCAGCACCTCGCCCAACCGTTGCCACTGCGTGCGACTCAATGCCGCCTCGAAACCGGACTGGCCTTCCACATACGGGAACAGGGTGAACTGCAGGCCCCAGCGCTGCACCGATGCCCCGCCGGTCAGCGCCGGCCAGGGCGCAACGATTTCCTCGATACCCAGCGTGCCGCGCAGCCAATGCAGGGTGTCCCAGACGGCAGGGGCCACCTGGTAGCTGCGGCATTTCAACCACCACTGCCCGCGCCGTGCATCGATGCGATACACGCTGGCGTTGGCATCGGCGCCAACCGGGCGTGGCACCACGGCGGTCGCGGTGATGCCATAGGACTGCTGGAGGACTTCGCCGAGATGCTGCGCCGAAGCGAATGACATGGATGCAAGCGGAAAGTGTTATCTGCGACAACTATCGCAGATGTGCCCGCCACGACACAGACATGTCCGTCACAACATCGTGCCTGCGCGACCGACGTGCTAGCCGGCGACGCGCCGCATCACCGCTTCCAATGGCCCCCGCGTGAACCGCCACGACCACAGCCACGCTGCGCCCGTGGCCAGCATCAGGAACAACAGCGCCCACAGCAGCACGGTCGGTAGCGACGCGCTGCCATCGAGCAGGCCCAACCATTCCAGCGTACCCATGCCCAGCAGGATGTGGCCGACGTACAGGGTCAGGGTCATTCGCCCTGCTGCAGTCAGCGGTTCCAGCCAATCCCCCGGATGCCGGCGGCTGATCCAGAGGCACGCGGCAATCGCGCTGCAGGCTGCGCCCGCACCGGTCAACACGTAGGCCGGTCCCGGCGGCATCGGCTGCGTTGACAGCCACAGCTGCCAGGGCGTTCCCTGCGCAAGCTGCTGCACGGCCTGGCCTGCGCCGATCAGCAGCAGGCCCACCAGCAGCAACGCACGCTGCACCCGCGCTTGTGACAACGGCAGGCGCGCCAGCAGCATGCCCAGCAGGAAGAAGCACATCCAGGGCAGCAAGGGATGGAAGCCGTTGAACAACAGGTTGCGCGCGGCGCCCGGCCATTGCCAGAGACCGGCATACTCCAGCGTCTGCCAGTTCCAGCCTTGGCTGTAGTTCCAGTGCAGCAGTGCCCAGAACGACCCGGCCGCGAGGCCGGCGATGCTGGCCAGCAGCACCCGTGGCGACGCACGCAGCCACAGCACCGCCAGCGCGAAGTACACCGCGTAGTAGTGCAGGATGTCGGCCGGGAACAGGGTCAGGTTGAGCAGGCCCAGCACCAGCAGAAACAGCGCGCGCCGCCAGGTCTGCGCGCTGGCCGGCATCCAGCCAAGGCGCTGCGTGGCCAGTACCAGGCCAAGTCCGGCCAGGGTAACGAAGGTCGCAGAGGCCTTGCCTTCCAGAAAGTGGAAGACGCCTGCCAACCATCCGGCGCCCTCTGCTGGCACGGCCATTGCCAGGCGGAAATTGACCAGCACCATGCCAGCCAGCGCCAGATACCGCGCCAGATCAAGGCCGTGTAATCGCCGGTCAACCGCGCTCATGCGCGTGCACCGAGCAGCAGCGCGAGCAGGCCAGGGTCCAGCGGAGCCTCATCGGTGCCACCGGCTTCGCCCAGCCCTCGACGCAGGGCATCGCTTTCGGTGGCATCCAGCAACACCTGCGCCTGCAGCGCCGGGGCCAGCACGGGACGCCGACGTTCACGCTTTGCCACCTGCTGCAGGGCTTCGGCCAGCACAGCCTGCAGTTGCCTGCGATTGGCCGCAAATGCCTCGGCCACGGCCCGATTGCGTGCGCTCTCGGCCAGCACTTCGACGGCGAGCGTCGCCCATTCCGGCTGGCTGCACAGCGCGTGGAAGTCCTGCAGGAACACCAGCACCTGCGTGCGATCACCGTCGGCCACGGCCAGTCGCTGCAGCAACGGCGCCAATTCTTCGCTCTCGGCCACTGCCACTGCAAGGATGATCGCCTCCTTGCCGGGGAAGTGGTTGTAGAGATTGCCCAGGCTGACGTCGGCCGCCTGCGCGATGTCACGCATGCTGGTCTGGTGGAATCCCTTGGCGAGGAAGCACTGCAGGGCGGCCTGCAGGATCTGCGCGTTGCGTCGCGCGTTGCGGTCGGCTCGGTTCATGACGCCAATAATGAACGAACGTTCGTCCAACTGGAAGCTGGAAACCCGGCCACCAGCGAGCTCCGTTCAGCCGGCCCTTGACCTCAACTGCGGTTGAGGCCCGATGCTGCGCGGCCCGTTCCAAGCCCAACCTGGAGTGACTTCATGCCACGGATGATCACCGCCCTGCTCGACAGCCGCGTGCTGTGGTTCCTGGCCCGACTGCTGCTGGCCGTGGTGTTCCTGTCATCGGGTCTGGCCAAGCTGCTGGCGTGGGACAACAGCGTGGCCGAAATGCAGGCGGCCGGGCTGCAACCGCCTGTGCTGTTCAACCTCGCCAGTGCCGGGGTGCTGCTGGGCGGCTCGATGTGCCTGCTGCTCGACCGCCTGCTCTGGCTGGGGAGCGGCGCGCTGGCGGTGTTCATGCTGCTGACCATCGTCATCGTGCATACCTTCTGGACCAAGCACGGCGCGGAACAGCAGCTGGCGATGTTCTTCGCACTGGAGCACCTGAGCGTGGTCGGTGGCCTGATCTGCGCGGCCATCGCCAGCCGCGCGCGGGCTCAGAAGAACTCGTCGAGCAGCCGGTAGAACGCCAACCGGCACTCGTCGGCCACAGCGCCGTAGCGCTGGAACAACGGTGTGACCCAACGCGTATCACCGAAGTTGTGGACCAGGCTGCGCGCGGCCAGCGCCAGGTCCTGGTAGCGGTCGGCCACGCCCAGTCGCCCACAGTCGATGAACCCGCTGAAACGCCCCTCGGCCACCATCAGATTCGGAAGGCAGGCATCGCCATGGCTGACCACCAGTTCTTCATGATCGGGCCGTGTGCTGCACAGTTGGGCGAAGACCTGCTGCGGACTCTGGCCCAGGCGTTCGTCATCGAAGTCATCGGCGTCCACCAACCCGGCCTCGACCCGCGCCTGCGCGACCGGCAGGCGCGAGGCCAGCCGCTGATCGAACGGACAGGCTGCCACCGGCAACGCATGCAGCCCGCGCAGCGCGTCGGCCAGTATCTGCACCCGTTGCTGCGGTGCGAGTTCCGGCGACGAGGCCAGATCGCGGCCAGGCAGCGCGCTCATCAGCAACCAGCGCCGGCCCGCTTCTTCAGCCGTGGCAATCACCGTTGGCGCCGGCTGCCCCTGTGCCTGCAACCAGCGCAGGCGCGCGATCTCATCGCCCAGCTCACTGAAGGCGTCGATCAGTTCCGACTTGACGAAGGCATCGGGGCGGCCCGGCCGCTGCACGCGGGCAACGTCGGCCCGCGAAACACCCATCGACTGCCGCTCGATGCGCGCATCGGCCAACGCTTTCTGCCACGCCAACGGCAGCGGCATGCCATCAGGGGTGGCGTTGTGCTCGTCCATGCCAGAGATTCCTGTTGCCGGTGACCCTGCGCATTCTCGCTCATCCTGGAGCACGTCGACCCGCGTGCGGCAGGCAGCCTGAGCGAGCTGCCGGACGGTCGGAGGCCATTACCTCCCAGCGCCTGCGTCAGCGACGGCAGTGGCCGCCCGGAAGTGGCGTTCGGCGCCTCGACGTTCGCCCTCAACGCATCGCCGGTGCGCTGCGCGAGGGCTTCGGCGATCGCCGGCTGGCGGTGACCAGCCTGCAGTTGGGCTACCTCAACACCGACGACGCCTTGTCGGTGCCGGTGGCCGAGGCCGCAGCGCGCGGCAACGGTGGGCAGGTGCCGGTCCACGATGTCGTGGCCATGGCAAGCGCCCTGTTGCAGCAGTCATCCTCCGGCTTCGTGCGCGAACGGGTGCTGCCCGCCATCGCCGACCCGCGCTACTGGCCTTGCCGGCCGCCGCAGGGCACCCTCGGTGGCCGCGCGCGCGGCCGTGGTTTACCCTGCTCGTCACTGGCCGTCGGTCACAGGCGGGAACCTGCTATGGATGCGCTTTCACGGGTCTCGGCCCAGGTCCTGGACAGCGCCCTGCCCAGCCTGCCGCTGTACCTGCTGCAGGCCACGGCAGTGATCGGCATGATCGGCGTACTGCTGATCGCCACCCGCCGCGCCGGGCACGCCATTGAAGGTCGTCGCCTGTATGTCGGCGTAGCGCTGGGCCTGATCTACCTGTTCAATTCCTGGTTCGTGGCCCGTTATTCCCAGGGTGTCGTCAAACTGCACCTGGGCTTCGACATCCTGCTGGTCAGTGGCCTGCTGGGCGGCTGGCGCGGCGGCCTGGCCTGCCTGGCTGCCGCCCTGCTGGCCCGCTACCAGTTCGTCGGTATCCCGTTCTTCCTGCCTGCCAGCCTTGAGGCCGTGTTGCAGACGGTGGCGGGCGTCTGGCTGCGCAGGCACCTGTACCCGCGCATGCTCAACGAGCTCTCGCCACGCATGATCCTGCAGGCATGGTCCGTGCGTATTGGAGTAACCGCTCTGGGTTTGGCGCTGGGTGTGGCGATCATTGGCGCCGATCAACTGCCGGTGGCCGAGCTGGCGATCCAGCGCGTGCTGGCACTGCCGGTCTCGCTGCTCGTGCTCGGCGCCGTGTTCGCGCTGGTCTACAACGATGCCCAGATCGATGCGCAACGCCAGCGCGAACAGGCCTGGCTGCGCATCGATCCGATCAGCGGGCTGCCCAACATGCGTGCGCTCGGTGAACGCCTGCAGCAGTACTGGCGGGACAACGACGGCACCGGCAAGGCCTGCCTGATCGTGGCCGAGATGGGCAACCTGCGCGATCTGCGCCTGCGCTACGGGCCGTTGCAGGACAACGGCCTGTGGCAGCGCGACAGCACCGAAGAAGTGCATCGGCTGCTGCCCTCACTGTCGGCCGCGCAGCTGGAGATCTACCAGTTCGGTGATGCCGCGCTGGCGATCCTGGTGCGGGGCCTGACCTTGTCCACACTGCGCACGCAACCGCAGATCACCGAGCTGGCCAGCAACCTGGCCGATCGGGTCGGCCGCGATTGGCCGGGCTTCCGGCCGCTGTTCCGCTGTGCAGTGGTTGAATTGAAGCCCCCTGCTGATGCGGACGAAGGACATCTTCCGTTCCGCGCCATCACCGTGGCACTGAGCGCGATCGAGTCGGGCGTGGTGTTTTTCGATGACCCGATCCAGCGCGACAGCGAGATCGACGCCCTGATCGAGGTGGCCCTTGAGCACTGGCTGCAGCAGGGCAATGCGCCGCTGTGCTACCAGCCCAAGCATCGCCTGCAGGACCGCCAACTGGTCGGCGCCGAAGCACTGCTGCGCATGCGCGACGGCGAAGGTCGGCCGATTGCCCCGATGCGGGTGATCTCGCTGCTGCGCCGGCAGGGGCGGCTGGCAGACCTGGAATGGGCCACGCTGCGGTCGGCGGTGCACTTCCTGCAGCACTGCCGGCGGGACGGCGCGGCGCTGACCATTGCAGTCAATGTTTCAGCCGAATCGCTGCGCCTGCCCGACTTCGGCCTGCGCCTGCAGGAGCTGCTGCAGCTGCATGACATCCCCGGTGCGATGCTGCGCCTGGAGATCGTCGAATGGACCGAAATCGTCGAGCGCGAGGTGGTCGATGCCAACATCGCACAGCTGCTGGCAGCCGGGATCACCCTGTCGCTGGATGATTTCGGCGCCGGCTATTCAACCCTGATCCTGCTTTCGCAGCTGGCCATCGCCGAGGTCAAGATCGAGCAGGCACTGATCGCCACGCTGTCCGACGCCAAGTCGCAGTCGATCGTGCGCTTCATCGTCGAAGTCGCGCACCGCTGCGGCGCGATCGTGGTGGCCGAGGGTACCGAGACCCTGGCCCAGGAACAGAAGCTGCGCGCACTCGGGGTGGATGTCGGCCAGGGCTACCTGTACTCGGCGGCGCTGCCGGCCGACGAGTTCCGTCGCTTCGCAGCCAGCTAGACCGCGTAGAACCCCAGGAACATCGCCACCGCCGATTCGGCCACGCGCGCACGTTCCTGCGCGGTCAACGGTGGCTGCCCCATCGTGACCTGCGGCCAGAACGCGAAGCTCTTCACCAGCCCATGCAACTGGTGGCCGGCAAAGTCCGGATCCACCTCGCGCAGGCGGCCATCGGCAATTGCTGCGCGGATCCAGGCACTCTCGCCACTTTCCTTCTCGCCCATGCGGCAGACGATGGCCTGCGCACGCTCCGGTGAATGGATGATCTCGGCCATCGCCACCCGCGCCAGATCGATGAAATTCCCATCGCTGAGCAGGTCCAGCTTCTGGCCCAGCAACTGCAGCAACTGCGTCTGCAGCGGCTGATCAGCGCGGTATGGCAATGCGTCGCTGGCCACGCTGCGCTCCCACAGCTCCTCCAGGATCATCGAGAACAGCGCTTCCTTGCTCGGGAAGTGGTTGTAGACGGTGCGCTTGGAGACGCCCGCCACCTCGGCGATACGGTCCATGCTGGTCGCCTCGTAGCCCGATGCACGGAACTCCTCCACCGCCGCGCGCACGATGGCTTCGCGTTTGCGGTCGGTCAGGCGTTGCGGGGCACGAGACATGGCGGGAACCGGATAACTGAACGGATGCCTCCATTTTACACTCGGCGGTGTACTTTTGAAAAACACGAAACTACACTGTGCAGTGTACTCAGCGGACGTCACCCATGAAGCGCCTGCTCCTTGTCCTCCTGCTCGGAATCCTCGCCGTGACCGCCTACACCTTCTGCAAGTCCTGGTCCCTCCCCGACTTCCCCGATTCGCCGCAGTACCGTGATGGCAAGTTCCACAATGCCCTGCCCCGTCCGGCGATGGGCCTGCGGGACGGCGCGGAGATCTGGTGGACGTTCCTGTTCAACAAGCCCAAGGGGACCGTGCCCGCACACCCGATTCCGGTGAAGCCGCTGGACCGCGCCACGCTGGACGCCGCACCGGATCGCAGCCTGTTCCGGCTGGGGCACTCCACGATCCTGCTGAAGCTGCGTGGCCAGTACTGGCTGACCGATCCGGTGTTCTCCGAGCGGGCCTCGCCGGTGCAGTGGATGGGGCCGGCACGCTTCCATGCACCGCCGATCAGCATCGACGCGCTGCCGCCGATCGCCGGTGTGATCCTCTCGCACAACCACTATGACCACCTGGACCATGCCGCGGTCATGCAGCTGGCCGGCAAGACCGCGCGCTTCATCGCACCGCTTGGCGTCGGCGACCAGCTGATCGCGTGGGGAGTGGATGCGCGCAAGGTCGAACAGCTGGACTGGTGGCAATCCACCGAGGCCAATGGCCTGCGCCTGACAGCCACCCCGGGCCAGCATTTTTCCGGCCGCGGCCTGGGCGACGGCGACCGCAGCCTGTGGGCCTCATGGGTGATCCAGGACGGTGACTTCCGCATCTTCTTCAGCGGCGACACCGGCTACTTCGACGGCTTCAAGGCCATCGGCGAGAAATACGGTCCGTTCGACCTGACCATGATCGAGACCGGCGCCTATGATCCGCGCTGGGCATTCGTGCACATGCAGCCGGAACAGACGCTGCAGGCGCACCTGGACCTGCGCGGCAAGTGGCTGCTGCCGATCCACAACGGCACCTTCGATCTGGCCCTGCACGCATGGCAGCAGCCGTTCGAGCGCATCACCGCATTGGCGGCCGCAAAAAATGTACCGGTGGCCACGCCGATGATGGGCGAAGCGCTGGACATGCAGGCGCCGCAGGCGGGTACGCGCTGGTGGGAGACGGTGGAGCTGTAACAGGCGGGCGCTTGACCTGCCGGGAACCATGTAGAGCCGAGCCCTGCTCGGCTGCGTCGACCACAGAAACGGTCTGCGCCGCTGCAGTGCGTCATGTAACCGATTACATCCCTTGCTAGCGTAGCGCTCGCCCGGTTCCGGCCGAACCTGCGAGGCAGTCCGTAATGACGTTGCGCGCCGAACGCTCCAAGGTCTCCACCCTGCTTTTCCCGTTGCGCCCTGCCGCCGCCCTGCTGCTCGTCGCCCTGGCGTCCTCCGCGCAGGCCCAGACGCTCCCGCCGCGCAGCCAATGGCAGGCCAGCAGTTCCTCGCAGCAGGTACCGGCGATGGCGATCAGCCACCTGATCGACGGCGACCCGAAGACCGTCACCGGCGGTGCATTCAGTCCGGGCCACTGGTTCCAGATCGATCTGGGCGCGCCGGCGATGCTGGCGGGCGCACGGCTCACCTGGGATGTCTCCAACCCAGAGGGCTATTCACTGCAGACCTCGCTGGACGGCAGGCAGTGGCAGACCGCGTACACCATGGCCGATTCGCTGGGCGATGTGGAAACGCTGTACTTCGCGCCGCGGCAGGCGCGCTACCTGCGGCTGGCCAGCCCGCAGCGCACGTCCGACTGGGGCGTGTCGATCTTCGAGATGGAGCCTCTGGACAGCACGCTCAGCGCACGCCTCAGCGGTATCGATGCAGCGCAGGCGGCGGCGCTCTGGCAGGGCGGCGGCACCGTCGCGATTCCGGCCGGCAAAGGTGGATCCCATACGCTCGAGATCCTGCTGCCTCGCGCCCAGTCCACGGCCGGTCTGGCGGTCGACTGGGCCGATGGCGAGCGCGGCGCCGCCCGCTTGCAGGTGCAGGACGCACAGGGTCGCTGGCAGGACCTCGCACACGATGCACAGGCGGCCAATCATCGGCAGAGTTGGCTGGCTGCTGACACGGCACAACCTCTACGTGCTTTCCGCCTGAGCGTGGACGGCGCTGCGCCGCAGATCGCACGCCTGCGCCTGCTCGGTCCGAAAGCCGTGATGACGCCGATGAAGCGGTATCAGATCGTTGCCAGCGGCGCCCAGCGCGCGTTGTTCCCGGCCTCGCTGCAGATGCAGCAGACCTACTGGACGGCCGTGGGTGTGCATGCAGGACGACAGAAATCGATCTTCGACGAGTACGGCAACCTGGAAGCCTTCAAGGGCGCACCGCTGGTGCAGCCCGTCTGGCGCAGTGCTGATGGCCTGCCCGCCGGCGCCGCCGGGCAGGCCATGCAGCATGCCCTGCGCGACGGCTGGAAGCCGATGCCCTCCGCCACCTGGTCACCGCAACCCGGCCTGCAGCTGCGCAGTGAAGTATTCGCCATCGAGCGCGATGGCCAGCCGGTGACCTTCCTGCGGCATCGCCTGCAGAACACGGGAAGCACGAAGATCGAGGGCACGCTCAGCCTCGTGGTGCGCCCGATGCAGATGAATCCGCCGTGGCAGAACGGCGGGTTGTCCCCGATCCGCGAGGTGACCATCGATGGGCAGGCCCTGCGTATCAATGGCCGCACGCTGCTGCAGTCGCTCACGCCGGTGGCTGCGTCGGGCGCGGCGCCATTCGGCAAGGATGGCGCAACGGAGATCACTGCGACCCTCGCTGCCGGCCAGCTGCCTTCCACGCAACAGGCGCGCGACGACCAGGGGCTTGCCTCGGCTGCATTGAACTACCGCGTCTCGTTGGCGCCGGGAACCAGTGATGCCATCGTGGTCGCGTTCCCGTTGGGAACCGCCGCCGCCGATGCCAATGGCGTGCTGCCCGAAGCGCCTGCGCTGGATCTGACCACGCTGCCCCGCGATGCCAATGCGGCGTTTGATTCACTGGCCACGCAGGCGTCTGCGGACTGGCAGGCACGGCTGGGTCAGGTCGGCCTGCGCCTGCCCGATCCGTCGCTGGTGGACATGCTGCGCGCGCAGGCCGCCTATATGCTGATCAACCAGACCGGCCCGGCCATGCAGCCGGGGCCGCGCAACTACAACCGCTCCTTCATCCGCGACGGCATGGCCACCTCGGCGGTGCTGCTGCGGATGGGCGAAGCCGGCGTGGCGCGCGACTACCTGGCCTGGTACAGCGAACACGGCGTGCATGCCAACGGCCTGGTCTCACCGATCCTCAACGACGATGGCAGCGTCAACACCGGCTTTGGATCGGACATCGAGTACGACAGTCAGGGCCAGTACGTCGCGCTGGTGGCCGATGTCGCGCGCCTGGACGGCGGCCCCGAGTCTGTGCGTGGCTATCTGCCGAAAGTGAAAGCGGCGCTGCGCTTCCTGCAGGAGCTGCGCGAGCGCACGCTGGTGCCCGGTTACAAGGCTGACCAGCCTTCGCCGGAACGGTTCGCGGGCATTCTTGCGCCGTCGATCAGCCATGAGGGCTACCCCTCGCCCACCCACAGCTATTGGGATGACTATTGGGGCCTGAAGGGCTGGCACGACGGCGCGTGGCTGGCCGAGGCCCTGGGCGACCACCAGACCGCTGCCTGGGCGCGCGAGCAATACAAGCTGCTGTACGACGCACTGCATGCCTCGATCCGGGCGACGATGGCGTGGAAGGGCATCGACTTCATTCCGTCGTCGGCCGATCTTGGCGATGGTGACCCCACCGGCGTCTCGATTGCATTGGACCCGACCGGCGCGCAGAGCGTACTGCCGGCCGAGGCACTGCGGACCACCTTTGCGCGTTATCTGGAGGACGTGCGCAAGCGCAGCCAGCCCGGTGCGCTGTATGCGTACACACCGTACGAGATCCGCAACGTGCTGAGTTACGTACACCTGGGCCAGCCGCAGGTCGCCGATGAGCTGCTGCAGGGGCTGCTGCATGACCGGCGCCCGCTTCAGTGGCAGGTGCTGGCCGAGGTCGTGCACTCGCGCCTGCGCTTCCCGCGCTACCTGGGCGACATGCCGCACACCTGGATCGGCGCCGAATACGGCCGCACGCTGTTCGGCATGCTGATGCGCGAAGACGATGATGCGCTCTCGCTGCTGCCGGGCACGCCCCCCTCGTGGGTGGCGGGCGATGGATTGGCGGTGGAACGCCTGCCAACCGCGTATGGCACGTTGCAGATGCAGGCGCGGCAGCAGGACGGCACGCTATCGATCACGCTGGGCAAGGGCCTGCGCAGTGGGACGGCGGTGAAGGTCTGGTGGCCGGCGCGCACGATGCCGAAGACGGTGCGTGTGGATGGGCGCGACGTTACCGCGTTCGATGCGGAGGGCGTGCGGTTGTCGAAGCCGTTCAAGACGCTGGAAGCGCGTTGGTAGAGCAGCCGAGCATGGCGCGGCTTTACAGAAGGCAGACTCCGCCTGTAGATCCATGCCATGCGTGGATGCTCCTGTAGCATCAGAGCGTCGGCAGCCCCGGCGGATTGGTCTGCGACTGCGGCACCGCCTCCTCGGCCACGTTCCAGCGCTTCAGCGCCTGCGCGTACGTGCCGCTGCCGATCTGGGTGTTCAACGCCTGCGTCACCGCATCGGCCAGGCCGCTACCCTTGCGCGTGGTCACCGAGATCGCCGCAGCGTTCGGCCAGCCACCAGGGAACAGGCCGACGCGCCGCACCTTGCCATCGCGTGCCGAGTAGGCGCCGGTGGCATTGGGCTCGAACGAGACATCGGCGCGGCCAGTGATCACCGCCAAGCGGCCGACCACGGCGTCATCGAAGTACTGGTACTCCACCGGTTTCAGGCCGGCCGCAATGTTCTGCCGGTCCCACTGCCGCAGGATCTGATCCTGGTTGGTGCTGGCGCCCACCACCACCTTCAGCCCGGCCACATCAGCGGGTTTTTCGATCTTCTGGATGGGCCCATCGCTGCGCGTGTAGATGCCCAGAAGATCGTAGCGGTAGCTGGAGAAGTCGAACTTCTTCTTGCGCTCTTCGGTCACCGTCACGTTCGACAGCACCGCATCGTACTTGCCCGATTCCAGCCCCAGCGGCCAGTCCGCCCACGCGACCGGCACGATCACCAGGTTCAGGCCCAACGCATCGGCGATCAGCCGCGCGATGTCCGGCTCGATGCCGACCACGTCCTTGCTGTCGGTGCCGTAGTCGGCAAGCGGCAGCTGCCCCGGATGGGTGGCTACGGTAAACGCACCAGGGGTGACGAACTGATAACCGGCGGGGATCAACGCCTGCGCCTTCGGGTCGAACGTGCCCTTCAGGACGGCCGTGTTCGCGCTGGCCAGGCTGGTCGCGGCCACGGTGCCTGCATCCGGTGCCTGGCGCAGGCGCGAGTAGACAATGCCGGCAATGCCGATGACCAGCACCGCCACGATCAACAGGGTGCTGCGCGAGGGACGACGCGATGCTGCACGACTCATGGTGCTCCTTCCGGGGTTACAGGGTCCTGGCCAGGAAATCGGCCGTGCGTTGCTGGCGCGGCCGCTCTAATACGGCGTCGGGCGTGCCCTGCTCGATCACCCGCCCCTGGTCCATCATCACGACGTGGTCGGCCACGCGGCGGGCGAAGCTCAACTCATGGGTGACAATTACCAGCGTGGTGCCGGAGCGGGCCAGCTCCTCGATCACACTGAGCACTTCAGCCACCAGTTCCGGGTCCAGCGCAGAGGTGGGTTCGTCGAACAGCAGCACCTTCGGCTGCAGCGCCAGCGCGCGGGCAATCGCGATGCGCTGCTGCTGGCCACCGGACAGCTGGCGCGGGAACGCATCGGCCCTGTCGGCCAGACCGACCCGCTCCAGCAGCGTGCGCGCCTGTTGTTCGGCCTGCGCACGTGGCACGCCACGCACCGCGATCGGTGCCTCGATGATGTTCTCCAGCGCGGTCAGGTGCGGAAACAGATTGAAACCCTGGAACACCATGCCCACCTCGGCACGCCGACGGCGGATCTCACGCTCGGGCAGTTCGTACAGGGTGTCACCGTCACGGCGGTAGCCGATCAGCTGGCCGCCGACGGTCACGTAGCCGCTGTCGGCACGCTCCAGGTGGTTGATCAGCCGCAGCAGCGTGGACTTGCCGGCGCCCGATGGGCCGATCAACACCGTCACGCTGCCGGCGCGCAGGTCCAAATCCACATCCTCCAGCACCGGCTGGTCGCCAAACGCCTTGCTCACGCCATGCAGCGATAGCGCCGCGCCCTCGCCCGATTCGACCTGGGTGGCGATGCGCGGTCGGTGGATCAAGCGCGGCGCAGCATCGCTGTGCACGCGCAGCGGCGATGACACGCGCGATGCCGAGCGCTCGCGCTGCAGCTGGCCGCGCGCGAAGCGCTGCTCTACGCGCCGCTGCAGCAGTGAAAGTACGGTCAGGATCACCAGGTACCAGACCGTGGCCACCATCAGCAGCGGCACCACCTCCAGGTTGCGGCGGTAGATCACCTGCACGGTGTAGAACAGCTCCGGCAACGCCAGCACGTAGACCACCGAAGTGCTCTTGGCCAGGCCGATCACATCGTTGAACGCGGCCGGCAGGATCGAGCGCATCGCCTGCGGCAGGATGATGCGGCGCACCTGGCGGCCACGTGGCAGGCCCAGCGCGGCGGCGGCCTCGTACTGGCCGTGGTCAACCGACAGAATGCCGCCCCGGATCACTTCGGCCGAGAACGCGGCCTGGTTCAGGGTCAGGCCCAGCACCGCGGCAGTAAACACACCGATCAGCTGCGTGGTCGGGTACGAGAACAGGTTGATGCCGGTGAACGGCACGCCCAGCTCGATGGTGCTGTACAGGTAGCCCAGGTTGTTCAGCAGCAGCAACAGCACCAGCAGCGGGATCGAGCGGAACAGCCACACGTAGCCCCACGACACCGCCGACAGCAGCGGCGAACCGGAGACGCGGGCCAACGCCAGCAAGGTGCCCAGCGCGAAACCGAGGCCAGTGCCGAGCGCGGTCAGCAACAGCGTACGGCCCAGTCCCTCAAGCACTGGGCGCGCGAAGAACCATTCGGCAAAAGTGCCCCAGCCCCAACGCGGATTTCCAAGGACTGATTGAAGGCCGATCAGGATCAGCGCGAGCGCCAGCACCGTACCAACCCCCTGCAGTGGATGCCGGGCCGGCACGATCTTCAATTCGGGCGCTGGCGCAGGACGCGCAGTGATTCCCTCAAGCGCAGACGACGGTGTACTCATGCATGGGCCCCGTGCAGCACGGCCTGCGACGGAGAAAGCACTGGCGCGGGTTGCCCAAGGTGCTTCTCGAAGGGCAAGTGCGCGACGGCTTCCGGATCGGCATCCAGATCGAACAGCGCGGTGTAGCCGTGGCTGAGGTACAGGCCGACAGCTTCGGGCTGGCGGAAGCCGGTGGTCAGGAACACGCGCCGATAGCCCTGGCGTGCCGCCTGCTCTTCCAGTTCCTGAAGCACGCGCCGCGCGATGCCCTGGCGGCGCACCCCCGGCAGCGTCCAGATGCGCTTGAATTCGGCGGTGTCGGGATCGCGGTGCGGCATGAAGGCACCGCCAGAGATCGCCACACCTTCGCGCAGCAGCAGCACAAACGCCCCTACCGGCGCGGCAAATGCCTGCGCCGGGTAGCGCTGCAGTTCCTCGCGGGCGCTGCCGCCGATGCGTCGGCGCACATCGGCGTAGCGACTGTCGTATTCCCGCTCCAGGCCATCGAACAGCGGCCGCGCCAGCGGGTCATCGACCGAGGTATAGAGGAAGCGTTCGTCGTGGCTCATGTCGCGTCCTTCACCAGGTAGTCTTCGGCCAGCCGCGCCCACAGGCTGGCGGCGGGTGCGATTGCGGCGTCGTTGAACACATAGCGCGGGCTGTGCAACGGTGCGCTGTCGCCGTTGCCGACGAACACGAAGCTGCCGGGCCGCGCCTGCAGCAGGAAGGCAAAGTCCTCGCTGGCCGTGCGCGGCGCAAATCCGGGCACGACCTGTGCGGCACCAAAACCCCGTACAGCCAACCCGCGGATGTAGGCGGTCTGCTGCGGGTGATTGATCACACTGGGAAAGCCGCGCGGGAATTCGACCTCGGCGCGCGCGCCGAACGCGGCGGCGGTCTGCTCGGCAAGTTCAGTGACCCGCCGCCGCAGCGTGTCGCGCACTTCCGGCAGATAGGCGCGCACGGTCAGCTTCAGCTCGACCACGTCCGGAATCACGTTGGCGGCCTGCCCGCCGTGAATCGAGCCAACCGTAACCACGCCCATCTGCCGCGGGTCGACATTGCGCGACACCACACTCTGCAACGCGGTGACGATATGCGCCGCCGCCAGGATCGGGTCGACACTCCCCTGTGGCTCGGCACCATGCCCGCCCTTGCCGATCACCCTCAGCCGCGCCCAGTCCACCGACGCCATCGCCGGGCCATCGACAAAGCCGAAGTGACCCACCGGCACGCCCGGCCAGTTATGCAGCCCATAGATCGCATCCACCGGGAAGCGCTCGAACAGGCCGTCGGCAATCATCTTCGATGCGCCCGAACCCGTCTCCTCTGCAGGCTGGAATACCAGCTGCAAGGTGCCGTCGATATTGCCGTGATGGGCCAGGTAATGCGCGGCGGACAACAGGATGGCGGTGTGACCATCATGGCCGCAGGCATGCATCAGGCCGTCGGTCTGGCTGGCGTAGGCCAGGCCCGAGTCCTCGTGGATCGGCAGGGCATCGATGTCCGCACGCAGCCCCAGCCGACGGCTGCCCTGCCCACGCTGCAACGTGCCGACCACGCCGGTGCCGCCGAGACCGGTGGTCACCTCATAGCCCCACTGCTGCAGCAACTCGGCCACGCGGGCGCTGGTGCGATGCTCCTCGAAGGCCAGCTCCGGGTGCCGGTGCAGATCATGGCGAATCGCGATAGCGGCCTCGGCGCGTGCCGCGATCTCCGGCAATATGCCGCTGGTTGGGGAAGTCCGCCCGCCGTGGCCCGGCGCTACCGCGGTTTCTCCGCTCATCGCCTTATCCTGCCTTCCGTGCCGGTTCGGCATCGGTCGCATAGCGGCTGGCCTTGTACGGCAGACCCAGATGCCCGCGCAGGGTCTGTCCTTCCAGCTCGCGCTGGTGGTAGCCGCGCGCCTGCAGGATCGGCAGTACCTGGGTCACGAAATCGTCCAGGCCCTCGCGCTGCGCGGCAAAGCCCAGGATGAAGCCGTCGCTGGCACCAGCATCGAACCAGCGGATCAACTCATCGGCCACGTGCTCCGGCGTACCGATGAAGTCCGGTCGCGGGCTCACCGCCTCCAATGCCACCTGGCGCAGGCTCAGCCCCTTTTCTCGCGCATCCTGCTTGATGCGATCGGTGGTGGAACGGAACGAGTTGCTGCCGATTCCACCCAGCTCCGGGAAGGCAGCATCCGGGTCGTACTGGCTGAAATCATGGTGGTCGAAGAAGCGGCCGAGATAGGCCAGCGCATCCTCCAGCGTGGCCAGCGCGGCAATCGCCTGGTACTTGGCTTCAGCCTCCTCGGCGGTACGGCCGACGATGGGGCCGATGCCCGGGAAGATCTTCACGTCGTTGCCGCTCCGGCCATGCGCGATCGCCGAGTTCTTCACCTTCTGGGTGAACGCGCGGGTTTCTTCCAGCGACGGCGAATGGGTGAACACCGCATCGGCGTACTTGCCGGCCAGCGCGATGCCATCGTCGGACGAACCGGCCTGGAAGATCACCGGTTGGCCCTGTGGCGAACGCTGGATGTTGAGCGGCCCTTCCACCTGGAAGAAGCGACCTTTGTGGTCGAGCCGACGGAACTTTTCCGGCGCCAAGAAGGAACCGCTGTCGCGCTCGCGCACGAAGGCGTCGTCATCCCAGGAATCCCACAGCCCCTGCACCACCTCCAGATACTCGTCGGCGATCTGGTAGCGCAGCGCATGCTCCGGATGGGGGCGGCCGTAGTTGCGGCCGGAACCTTCCAGTGGCGAGGTCACCACGTTCCAGCCGGCGCGGCCGCCGCTGAGCAGGTCCAGCGAGGCGAACTGGCGGGCCACTGTGAACGGATCGCTGTAGGACGTCGACAGCGTACCGGCCAGGCCGATCTTCTTCGTCGCCGTGGCCAACGCCGACAGCAGCGAGATCGGCTCGAACCGGTTGAGGAAGTGCGGGATCGACTTCTCGTTGATGTACAGGCCGTCGGCCACGAAGCCGAAGGCGATGCCGTTGTCCTCGGCGGTGCGCGCGATGTCGATGTAGAACTGCAGGTTGACGCTGGCATCAGCCGGATTGGACGGATGCTTCCAGGCATGCATGTGGCTACCGGGACCCTGCAGCATGATGCCGAACGGAATGTGGCGGGGGGTCGTGCTCATGGGAATCGCTCCTGCAGGTCAGGCCACCGCCGCGCGCGGCGCGGGCGACAGCAGTTCGAGGGATGTCAGGCGTGCGTCGAGGTCGGCCACCGGCGCGTCGAGAATGAACTCGCCTACGCCGAAACGCCGGTGCAGCGCGTCCAGTTCGCCGCGTACGTGCTGCGCATCACCGGACAGCACGCTGGGGCGCGTTTCCTCGATGCGGAAGTCGGCCACGCCCACCTGGCGCGCATACTCGGCAGCCGCCTCGGGGCTGGGCAGGTTCACCGCCTGCCCGGGACCAAGGTGCAGCTTGTAGACGCGCAGCGCACCGATATGCCGCGCAGCCGCTTCGGCCGTAGGTGCGGCGAAGGCCACCGTGGCCAGCAGCGGGGGCTGCGTAGCGGCACTGCGATAGGCATCGAACGCGGCCTCGATGTGCTTCGGCTCGCCATCGAAGTGCGCGGCATACACGAAGCGCCAGCCCAGTTCGGCTGCTTGCTTCGCGCTCTGTGGGCTGGCACCGAGCAGGAAGCGCTCCGGCGCCTGCTGTGGAATCGGGCGCGCCAGCGCGTCGGATGCGGCATCGGACAGATAGCCCTCCAGGTCGCGCAGCTGCTGGTCGAAATCGGCGAACGCCGGGCGCCCCGCCGCCAGCGCGGCGGTCGATGCCGGCAGGCCACCGGGCGCCTTGCCCACGCCCAGATCCACGCGCCCCGGCGCCAACGCCGCCAGCAGGTTGAAGTTCTCTGCAACCTTGTACGGCGCATAGTGGCGCAGCATCACCCCGCCACTGCCGATGCGGATGCGCCGGGTCTGCGCCAGCACCCAGGCCGCCAGCACTTCCGGCGCCGGGCTGGCAAGCGCCGGAGCGGCATGATGCTCGGCGAACCAGTACCGGTGATAGCCCAGCTGCTCGGCGCGCTGCGCCAACTGCAGGCTGTTGCGCAGCGCCTGCTCTGGCGAGGCGCCTTCGGCCACCGGGCTCTTGTCCAGGACGCTGATCAGATAGCTCATGGTCGTGTCCTCGCTCAGGGATGGGCCACGGGGATGCCAAGCAATCCGTTCAGCGCCGCCAGGATCGGCTCGGCACCGGAAACGTACTGGCGATCCTGGTGGGCACCACTGGCCAGCGCGCTGTGCACGCCCTGCGGCAGCACCAGCTTCGGCAGCGACTGGTCCTGCTCGCCAATCTCCGCGATCACCTCGCGACGTGGTCGTGCGAAGCCGATGCGACGTACGTCCAGCTGCGCGTCGAGGCCGTCGATGCTCGACAGCGCCCCTTCCAGCAGCAGGCTGTGCCGGCAGAAGAAGCGCTGGCCAGGAATCTGGCCATCCTCGAACTCGCGGTCGAGCAGGAACAGGATGGGTTTGCTTGCTGCGTCGAGCGTCATTGGGGGGTCCTCATCTGGGCCGGCAATGCGGTGCCGCTTCGATTTCGATGCTAGGGATGCCGGTGCTTGCGGTGGCGGTGCCAGGCGACAATCGGCGGTCAGATCCGGCCACGCAGATGCGCCTTGGCGATAAGCAAAGCGCCGCCGGTTATGGCATCAGGCGATGCGTCGCAGCGGCGCAGGTGCTGCCAGCGCCTGCGTAGCCAGATGCCCGGCCGCCCGCTCGGTCGCCAGCGCGATGCGGGCCTGCAACGCTGCACTGTTGATGTGCTCGCCATCGAAGTCAGCCGGTGTGGCATACACCCCGATCGGCAGCGTGTGGGCCTGCAGGAAACTGAACAATGGCCGCAACTGGTGGTCGATCACCAGTGCATGACGCTCGCTGCCACCGGTCGCCGCCAGCAGCACCGGTGTATCCACCAGCGCCTCCAGCTCGATGAAGTCGACCAGGTGCTTGAACAGCCCTGGGTACGAACCGCGATGCACCGGCGCGGCCACCACCAGCAGTTCGGCGGTCTCGATGGTCTGCAGCGCCTGTTCCACCGCCGGCTCCACTTCACTGCGCGACAGCGACTGCCCCACTGAGCGCGCGATCGGCGCCAGCTCCACCCGCTCCACGCTGGCGTGCACCCGCTGCTGCAGCGACGCCAACAGATGCCGCACCAGCAGCAACGTGCGCGACGTCGCCGAGCTGGTCGGTGACCCCACCACTGCAACCACCCTCAATGCAGAAGACATGAACTGCTCCTCGATGATGGCGGACCCTGTCCGGCCGCCTTTCGCGTTTTGTAGAGCCGAGTCATGCTCGGCTGCTCCACATCAGAACCGGTAATTGATCCGCCCGTACCAGAACGTCCCGATCCGGCTCAGCACGTCGCCCGAATCCCACGTCGTGTCGATGCTGGCCACATCGGTAGCACTGCGCGCGTACTCCGGCACCCTGCGGGTGCGCTTGTCGAACACGTTGTTGATGCCCAGCGCCGCGCTCCAGCCCGCACCCAGTTCCACGCCACCGGACAGGTTGGTCACCAGCACCGGCGGCTGCTTGTACTCCACGCCGTTGTTCAGGCGCTTGATCGGGCCGTAGTAGGTGAAGTCGACATTCGAGCGCCAGCGCCCGTTCTGCCAGCCCAGCCCGGCCACCTGCGTATAGCGGGGCGTGCGGAAGCGCAACGCGTACTCGCTGCTCTTGGTCAACAGGTTGATGTTGGGCAGCCCCTGCAGCGCCGCCGGAATATCACTGACCTTCCGGATCGTGGTGCGGCCGACGTTGGCCGCGTAGCTCCAGCGCAGCTTGCCCCACGCCGTTTCCTGGTTCGCTTCCAGGGTCAGCTCGACACCGCGGGTGCGGGTATTGCCAACATTGGTGAAGTAGCTGGCGTAGAACGCATCCCCCGGCAGGATGCTGATGCCGGCCGAACCCAGCAGCGCATCGATGGTGTTCTTCTGCGCCGCAGTCAGCACCGTGCCGCTGTTGTCGGTGATGCGCGCTGGATCCTGCGCGTTGTAGCCGACCTGGCTGGACTGGCCGAGCTGGCCACGGATGTCGATCTGGTACGCATCCACGGCCAGGTGGAACGCCGGGCTCGGATCCCAGGTCACGCCCAGGCTGTAGTTGGTGGCCTTTTCCGGCTTCAGCGGTGTGGCACCCAACGCAATCGCCGCCGGCGAAGACACCTGCGCCACCAGCGTGGTCCCGCACGGGCAGCTGCCGGTGGCCTGGTAGAACTGCGCGCCCAGGCTGGGGGCATGGAAGCCGTTGCTGACCGTGGCGCGCACACCCAGCGCGTCAGTGAAGTCGAAGCGCGTGGTCAGGCGACCGGTGGAAACGCTGCCGAAGTCCGAATGGTCTTCCCAGCGCGCGGCGGCATCCAGGTACCAGCGCGAGGTGATGTTGGTGGCCGCACCCACGTACACTGCCTTGCTGTTGCGGGTAGCCTTCACCGCATCGGCAGTCGAATAGCCGACGAAGGCGGCGGCACCGAAGCCGGTGTACGACTCCCACTGCCCTGCCCCGCGCTCGTACTGTTCATGCTGGTACTCGGCGCCGGCGCTCACTTCCAGCGGCGAAGCGAATGCCGCCACCTCGAAGCCACGTCGCAGGTCCAGGTTGGCGATGCCCTGCTGGTAGTCCAGCTTGCCATCATAGAAATCGGTGGGCGAACCGGGGTACGGCAGCGAGTAGTTCACCGAATTGCGGGTATACGTGCGCACCGTGCTGCGGTTGCCGGTCAGGCTGGCGTCGTAGTCCCAACCTACGATCTGGCCTTTCACACCTGCAGTACCTGTGTACTGCTTCTCCTTGGTTTCCAGCACCGGCAGGAAGCCATCGGGAAACACGCTCAGCACACCCGGCGCCTTGTAGGTGGTGAAAATGGTCGCCGGCAGGCGGAAGTTCTGGATCGCCTGCGCGGTGCGATCACTGGCGGTGGCATTGGCGTAGAACTGCGCGCTGTCGCCCAGGCCATGGCCCACGTTCACCGCAAACGCCTTCAACGCATACGATGGCGAACTGAGGATGGTGTTGGCCTCGGCATCGCGGCTGGCCTCGGCCGGGTTCGGCGATGCGCCGGCCGGCAACCGGTTGTTCGGACGCAGTGCGACCAGGTTACCGTTGGCATCCACCGCCGGATAGCTCAGGTAGCCATCGATGTAACGGCGGGTACGGATCGCGTGGTGCTGCCGCGTGGTCTCGCCAGACAGGTTGACGAAGCCATCGGCGCCCCACGGCAGGCCCACGTTGGCACGCACGCTGGTGCGCGAGCCATCGCCATCAATGCTCTGCCCGCTTTCCACGGCGAGCTCGCCACCGTGCGCCTGCGACTTCAGGATCACGTTGACCACGCCGGTGATCGCGTCCGAACCATAGATGGCCGACGCGCCATCGCGCAGCACTTCCACATGGTCAATGGCCGAGACCGGAATCAGCGCCAGGTCGGCCCAGGCATGGCCCGGGAAGCCGCCGCCGTTGGCACCGCTCACATAGGCACTGGCATTGCGGCGCTTGCCGTTCACCAGCACCAGCGTGTAACCCGGCGACAGATTGCGCAGCTGGTAGCCACGGATCAGGCTCTCCTGGTCGCTCTGGTAGCCACCGATCTGGCTCAGCGACGGCAGGCTGCGCTGCAATGCTTCCAGCAGGTTGCCCTGGCCGGTTGCAGCAAGATCCTCTGCGGAAATCACATCGATCGGCGTGGAGCTGTTCTTCACCGTGCGCGTGCTGGTGCGCGATCCGGTAACGACCACCGCATCCAGCGTGGACGCGGCCACGTTGGCTGTCGCGGCGGTGGCAGCGGGATCGGCATCGGCTTCAGCCGCGTGGCCAGGCGATGCGGCCAGAACGGAGGCGATCAGGACGGCGAGAGTGTTCAGCACAGGGGCATGGGCAGCAGGCATGGGGGCTCGTGGGAGTGGGCCGGAAACACGCTTCCATTCAAGGGCCTGTTCACCCGCGGCAACAGGCGGGATCGCGTCACCCTGCCGTAACATCCGGCCACCCACATGACCGCTGGTAATGACGTTAGACGGCCGCAGCGGTGCGCTGCTGCCTGCAGGGCCGAGCCCACGCTCGGCTGCTCTTCGCGACGGCGTCAGATGCATCCCCCCGCCGGCACTGAGCCGAGCGTGGGCGCGGGTCTACAGGAAGGGAGCGACCGCTCCATATGCCTGCCCTGCATCACCTCATGCCCGCGCAGCACTCAGCGCCACGCACCGCCACCCGTAGCATCAAGCCATGCACAGCCCACCCGCCGATCCCAGCGCACCGCTCGTCGCCATCGTTGCCTGCCACGGCCAGGGGCTGTTCGAGTTCGGCTGCGCGGTTGGCCTGTTCGCGCCGGTGCGGCCGGAACTGGGCGTGGCCTGGTACCGCACCCAGCTGTGCGCAGGCGAGCCAGGCGCGCTGCGCATGCTCGGTAATGCGCAGGTGCAGCTGCCCTACGATCTCAGCACGGTCGATGACGCCGACATCATCGTCATCCCCGGCTGGCGTGAGCCCAGCGAACGCCCGCCACAGGCGCTGCTCGATGCACTCGTCCGTGCGCATGCCCGTGGCGCGCGCATCACCTCGATCTGCTCCGGCGCCTTCGTGCTGGCCTGGGCCGGGCTGCTCGATGGCCGCCAGGCCACCACGCACTGGCGCCTCACCGAAGCACTCTCACGCGACTTCCCGCGCATCGACGTCCGCGAGGATGTGCTGTACGTGGATACCGGCAGCATCATCACTTCGGCCGGCTCGGCCACCGGCATGGACATGATGCTGCACATGGTGCGCAAGGATTACGGCGCGCGCGTGGCCAACCTGGTTGCCGAACGGCTGGTGCTGGCGCCGTGGCGCGACGCCGGGCGCAGCCAGCGCGTCAGCCGTGCCATTCCCAACGGCGAGCCCACGCGGCTGGCGAAACTGATGGAATGGATGCGCCGCAACCTGCGCGAGCCGCACTCGCTCGGCAGCCTCGCCGAGCAGGCGGCCCTCAGCCAGCGCACCCTGCAGCGGCAGTTCCTGGAGGCCACCGGCCTTTCGCCGATCGACTGGCTGATCCGCGAGCGCGTTGCGTTCGCCCGCGAGCTGCTGGAAACCACTGATCGGCCGCTGCAGTGGATTGCCGAGCAGGCCGGCTTTGGTTCGCAGGAGTCGTTCCGCCGGCACTTCCGCGGCCAGGTCGACGCCAGTCCTGCCGAGTACCGCAACCAGCACCGCAGCGGTCTCGGTGCCGACCGCCTGGTGGGCTGTTGACCCGGTGCGCTGTGCCAGGCGTGGCGTGAGCAAAGCCTCACGACGGTGCGGGCTTGCGTGCGTATAGTGACGTGCGTCACAAGAAGCCCCTTCCATGCTCCATGCATTTGCTTACTCCAGCCGCATGTCGGCTGGGTTGTCCAATCAAGCCCTCCGCCAGATCATCTCGCAATCTGCCGCGTTCAATCGCCGGGTGGACATTACCGGTGCGCTGATCGTCGACGGACAGCGGTTTTTCCAATACATCGAAGGCCCGCCCGACGGCCTGGCGGCGGTCAGGCGCCGCATCCAGGACAGCCGTTCGCACGCCGCCATCGCCCCCGTGCTGGACATGGCAATCGGCGCACGCGCCGTACCCTACTGGGCGATGACCTGCATCGAGACCGGACAGATCGTGGTATCCGGCCTGGTGAATGCGCGCTGGGACGAGTTCGGCCACGCCATCCCGGGCATGGATCAGCTCGTCGGCCTGCTGCGTCCGCATTTTCCACGCGTCGGCACCGTCGGCGCGACACGCGCAAACGCCTGATACACACTGAACCGTCGCCTTGCACGCGCACGCCGACGCGGCCGCACGTTGCGTTCAGGCGTCATCATCCAGATCCCCCTTCCCATCGTCTTCGCCACGCCCATCGCATGCCCGTACCCGCCCACCCTGCAACGGAAACACGCGCATCGCCTGCCGACCTGTTCGAGATCATCGTCGTGCGTGCAGGCACCGTCCTGTTCGCCATCGACATCCAGGCTGCGGTCGAGATTCGCGGTCCGGAGAGATTCGGCCCTGCAGACCACCATGGCAGACCGACCCTGGAGGTCCGTGGGCAACCGTTACCCGTCGTCGACCTGCGCCGCATGACCGGCCAACCGGCATTCGAGGGTGGCAGCCCGGCCATGCTGTTGATCAACGCCGGCACCGCAACACTGGCGCTGGCCGTGGACGAAGTGCTGGAGATCGAGGCACCCGACGCGACCGCACGCGTCCCCGAGCGTGCCGCAGGCCGATCGTTCGGCTTCTGCAGCCGGCACATTCGACTTGACCCGGCGCGCTCGGCTGCACTGATCGAACCGGTGGCACTGCTGGGCGCACTTGCGACGCAGGGGTGACCGGCGGCGTCTCAGGATCGTCCTGCCAAGCCACGGTTTCGCAGCCTCCAGCACTGCGCGGCATAGCCGATCACAAACGCTACCGCCAATCCCAGCAGCGTGTGCAGCACCACCGGGGCCATCGGCGCCGCCGCAATCGGGTGCGTGGCCGGCAGGCGGGTCAGCGTTTCATTGACGCCCGGCACCAGCGACAGCAGGAAGCTGAACGACAGTGCGAAGGTCGACAGGTAACGCGCGGCGCGCCCCAGCCAGCGCAGCCGAGCGGCCAGCACGCCGCCGAATGCCACCAGCAGCACGACCACCCCGAACGCGTGGCCCGGATTGAGCCCCCCGGTGCTGGAGACCGTGAACGAGGTGGCCACCGACAGTACCAGTCCGGCCAGGTACAGCTTGCCCGCGCGCGTGGCGGGATCGATTGCGCGGTGGCGGATGAAGGCATACAGGCCGCTCAACACCGGGATCAGGCTGACAGCGGTATGGATCACGCCAAGCGTGGACAGAGGGTGCGACATGGGAATATCTCCGGAACAGTATGAACCTACTAGTAGGTAGGCATTGGACTCAAAAAGAAGGCCCGCGTCGCCGCAGGCCCACCACACATCGCTCAGGTCGCCGCGCTCACCCGCGCGATGGCCAGCCGTGCCAGCGCAGCGAAGGTCGCCGCGTCACCGAAACCGCGCGCGGCCAGCATCGCGCCATGCACCGATGACATGAAGGCCTTGGCCTCGTCCGCCGCTGAACCCTGCAGGCGCAACTGGCCTTGCGCCGCGCCCTTCTCCAGCGTCACCGTCAGCCATCCGCTCAGATCCTCGAAATGCCCGCGCACTTCATCGGCAATCTCCGCAGGAATCATCGGCGCCTCGGCTGCCAGCATCGCGCAGATGCAGAACGAAGACGTCCCCCCGGCAATACAGCTGGACCAGTACTCCACATACGCGTTGAGTTCCTGCAGCGGGTCGTCGAGCTGGCGATCCAGCAGCGCCAGGCCCTCGCGCGCCTCGGCCCGGTACAGCTCAACCACCGTGCGCACCAGGTCCGCCTTGCTGGGGAAGTGGTGATGGATGCTGGCCTTGCTGACGTTCACCCGCGCCGACACGTCGGCGTAGCTGAAGCCGTTGTAGCCACCGGCTTCCAGCAGCGCACGGGCGTGGGCCAGGATCTCCTGGGCCTTGGGCGAGAGCGACTCTTTCATGTCGCCAACCTACTAGTAGGTTGGCCCACTGTCAACTCCCCGCTGCGAGCTCAGCAGCATCTGGTAGTGCCGGCCGCTGGCCGGCAACTGCACGCCCCTGACTCCACCGGGATGTCGGCCAGCGGTCGGCACTACCAAACCCGGGCATTCGTGGCTGGATTTGCCATGCAGGTATTTGCCTGCATATAGTCCATCCAAGGGCGGCGCCTGCCTGCCCATGCGAGGAACCTGCAATGGTGGATATCGCACACCGGGTCGGCATCAAGGCCCCCGCAAGCCAGGTGTATCAAGCACTGGCCACCCCCGAAGGCGTCGCCGCCTGGTGGGCAGAAGACGCTCACGGCGACCGCAACGTCGGCGGCACCGTCAAGGTGCGTTTCACCAACAACGGCCAGGAAATCGGCGCCATGGACATGAAGCTGGAACAGCTCATTCCCGGCGAGCGCGTGCTCTGGCAGTTCCTCGCCGGTCCTGCCGAATGGATCGGTACCCACGTGCGCTTCGCGCTGAAACAGGAAGGCGACTACTGCATCGTGCTGTTCACCCACGAAGGCTGGAAGGAACGCGTCGAGTTCACCTCCCACTGCAGCACCAAGTGGGCGGTGTTCCTGATGAGCCTGAAGGCACTGCTGGAGACCGGCAAGGGCCAGCCCAACCCGCACGACATCAGGATCGACAACTGGAACTGAAGACGTCCCGCATGAATGCAGACAAGGTGTTCAAGGCCCTGGCCGACCCTACGCGCAGGACGCTGCTGGACCTGCTCTGCGCAGACAACGGCCAGACCCTGGGCCAGCTGTGCGAACACCTGGACATGGCCCGGCAATCGGTCACCCAGCACCTGGGCCTGCTGGAAGACGCCAACCTGATCAGCACCGTACGCCGTGGCCGCGAGAAGCTGCACTTCATCAACCCGGTGCCGCTGCATGAAGTCTACGAACGCTGGGTACGCAAGTTCGAGCAGCAGCGCCTGAGCCTGCTGCATGACCTGAAACGCGAACTGGAAGGAGAATGACGATGTCCGCAGAGTCCACCCGCTTCATCCACGTGATCTACATCGCCTCCACCCCACAGAAGGTGTTCGAGGCCATCACCCGCCCCGAGATCGCCAGTCGCTACTGGGGCCATGAGAACGTCTCTGACTGGAAACCGGGCTCGCGCTGGCAGCACGTGCGCGCCAACGAAACGCGCTCGGTCGAACTGGTCGGCGACGTGGTGGAAAGCACCCCGCCCTCGCGCCTGGTCATCACCTGGGCCGCCGCCTCGCAGGCCGACCACCCGGATGCCTACAGCCGCGTCACCTTCGACATCGTGCCCTACCAGGACATGGTGCGGCTGACGGTTACCCACGACGAGCTTGAACCCGGCAGTGGCATGGACACCGGCATCCGCCAGGGCTGGCCGATCGTGCTGTCCAGCCTGAAGTCGTTGCTGGAGACCGGCAAGGGATTGGATGTGTTTGCGAAGCCGCAAGGGTAGTGGTGGTGCCAGCTGTGCACTAGCACCACCTTGGGAAAGCTCGATACAAGGTGGCATGCTGCAGACGAGCCAGTATGCCAAGCAATCAGATTGACCTTTGCGATCACCCACCGCTTCGACGCATGCTGCAGCCACATAGGAAAACCCCTACGCGCAAGTGAGAACCAATGCGCAGCCGCTCACCCTCGAATTATCGATACTGATTGCGCACATGCAGTGCACATCCGAATCAATCATCGAGCGCGGAGGCGACATGAAGTCGGCAGCTTTTCTTGTAGTTGTCATTCTAGGAATGTGTTCCCAAGAAGCTAGATCCCAGGTGCCACCAGTCAATACGGGCCTAGGCGACTGCATAGATTTCATCATCTACGCATCTCCCACATTGACGGGACAGGTCAACTCAACAACCTATTCGTTTGCATATTCCTCGAGCTCCTACCTCGACAAGGAAAACGGAGTGGTGTACGTACAGAACTTCACCTGCAACCCGCAAAGCCCGGACCTCCCTGGTATCTATTCGCGCGTTTCTCAAGTTAGCCATGAGATGGGGCATGTAAACTTCGACGCCAGCTTCCCCCTAGGAACGCGAGAAGACTATATTGAAAAGGCATGCACCAACGAAGGCCGAGCCGTCCTCAATAACGCCACCGCACGAAGCGAGATACTAAACACAAGCGAAGGATATTCAGACATCGGCTTGGCAGCAGCGAATCCAGGCGCACTACTTACACTTATCAACGCAGGCGGACAGAACCTAGACAAGCGCGTTGGTGATTTGTTTTGCGACACAAATGTCACCTCTACAACCGGTGTCAATTACAAAGTCCACTGGGGAAATGTGTATGATGAGCTGTACGGACCCGAAGATGAAGAGGAGCAGTAATCGATGAAATTTCTCACGAGTGCTCTAGTACTTTCATTCGTAACGCTCTCCTCCGGCGTCTCGGCCTCCGAACCCAAGGCAAGCCCAGACGCGCAGCAGAAGTTCTGGGCATTAACAGAAAGAATTGCCGTTGCACTTCCGGGTGATGGGCGAGATCTGCAGAAGCTTATCCCCCCTTCCGTTGCACGCATGGATGTCTCCGGATCAAAGACCAGACAAGAACAGCGCGCCGTAATTGGCCCGTCACTGTTTGCCGATGACCTCGCAATTGTGATGGGCAAGGACAATCGTGCCGATTCTGTTTCATTCGATCTCTCAGGCAGCTGCATACCCTTCTCCTCGGTCCGCAAGCGGTACCCCAGTATTCTGGTGATAAATCACGCTGCGAGTGATCTCGAATGGAATACGCTCGGAACCCAAGTTGGAGATTCAGTTATTGCTTTCTGGTTCAAGGGCACGAAGTTTGGCTGCATGCGCAGAGTTGAAATCACCCCTGCTGCTACCACATTGTCACGACTCAACGTGGACTAAGAGCGGGCCTCAGGATCGCCTGCGATCCTGAGGCTTGTCGCTTCCCGCGGCGAACAACCATGACTTGGCCGATGTACCAGCGCCGGCTGAACGCCGCCCCCATGCTCACCCTCGCCAAATCCGGTTCCGACTGCACTCCGACACCGCCTGCCACAGCATTACCGGCAGGCTTCCCGGGCGACGTTCGATGCGTGCTTCAGACGCAGATTCCCTGCATAGCAAAGTGGCGGCGGTCACCCTCGGCTTCTGGGTGATGAAGATCGCCGCCACCACCCTCGGCGAGACCGCGGGCGACCTGCTGTCAATGACGCTCAACCTGGGCTACGTGGCCAGCTCGGCCATCCTGCTGACGATCTTCGCCAGCCTGCTGGGCGTGCAGCTGTCGGCACGGCGCTTCCACCCGATGCTGTTCTGGTCGGTGGTGCTGGCCACCAGCACGGCCGGCACCACCCTGTCGGGCCTGATCGACCGCACGCTCGGCCTGGGCTACGCCACCGGCGCCTGCCTGCTGGCCGGTTGCCTGGCGCTGGTGCTGCTGGCCTGGCGCATGTCGGAGAAGTCGATCTCGGTCAGCAACATCGCATCGCGCCGCGCCGAAGGCTTCTACTGGACCGCCGTGCTGTTCTCCAACACGCTCGGCACCGCGCTGGGCGACTTCCTCGCCGACGATTCGGGGCTGGGCTTCACCGGTGGCGCGCTGCTGATCGGCAGCCTCATCGCGCTCACCGCACTGGCCAGTCGCATCACGGGCATCAACCGGGTTATCCTGTTCTGGATCGCCTTCGTACTCACCCGCCCGTTCGGCGCCACCTTCGGCGACCTGCTCACCAAGCCGCTGGAAAAGGGCGGCCTGGGCTTCGGCACGGTAGGCTCGTCGCTGGTGCTGTTCACCATTCTCGCCACGCTGGTGGCGCTGCCGATGATGCAGCGTAAGGCGCAGCCAGCCAACTAGCGCGCCGTCCAGCCTCCATCCACCGGCAGCGCCGTGCCGGTGATCTGTGCCGCCGCGTCCGAAGCCAGGAACACCACCATCTCGCCCAGTTGCTGGGGCGTCACGAACTGCAGCGAAGGCTGCTTCTCGGCCAGCAGCGCGCGGGCGGCGGACTCCTGATCCGTGCCTTCCTTCTCCGCCAACGCGGTGATCTGCTGCTCGACCAGCGCCGTCCGCACCCAGCCCGGGCAGATCGCGTTTGCGGTGATGCCGGTGCCCGCATTCTCAAGCGCGGTCACCTTGGTGAAGCCGACCACGCCATGCTTGGCCGCCACATAGGCCGACTTGTTCACCGAGCCCACCAGGCCGTGTACCGACGCAATGTTGATGATGCGGCCGGCGCCCTGCTGCTTCATGTGCGGCAACGCCGCCGCCGTTGCATGGAACACCGCCGAGAGATTCAGCGCCAGGATCGCATCCCACTTCTCGACCGGAAATTCCTCAATCGACGCCGTGTGCTGGATGCCTGCGTTATTTACCAGGATGTCGATGCGCCCCATCGTTGCAACGGCGCGATCGATCATCCCGCGCACCGCCTCGCCACGGGAAAGGTCGGCGCCGTCATGCGCCACCCGCACGCCGAACTCGGTTTCCAGGCCGGTACGGATGCGTTCGATCTCCGCCGCATCGCCGAAGCCGTTCAGCACGATGTCGGCGCCCTGCCGCGCCAGCGCCATGGCAATGCCTAGACCGATACCACTGGTGGAGCCGGTGACCACCGCAACCTTTCCAGAGAACATGGGCGAGCATCCATTGGGTATAGGCCGCCAGTGTACCTACACGGGCCAACTCCCTTTAACTGGCGCCGCATGTCGGCCCACCGTTAGAAGCGGATGCCCGCCCGATCAACGGTCGCCAGCGGATTGGCCTTCCGCACGGCCTCAAGGAACAGCAGGAAATCCCGATTGAACAGCGTCAGGTTGTTGGTGAACGTCACGCACTTTCTGCCCGATGCTTTGCTGAAGCACACCTGCCAGACATAGCGCCCGCAGATCTTGTCGGAGGTGCGAGTGACTGAGGTGATCTGCGAAAGCGGAACCCCCGTGGGCACCGGCCCACGCCGTAGGTAAAAGGAAGCCGCATCAAAGAAGTAGTGCTCCCGATCCTCTTTCCCATCCACCATCACCAAGGTCATGGACCTGCCGGAAATCCGGCGCGGGGGATGCAAATGCAGCCCCGATTTCACGGACGAGCGAGCAGTTGCCGACATTCGCCGAAGGGTGAACCAGAGGATCACCAACGGAGGGGCCGCGAGGACAATGAAACCTACAGTCTTCAAAACAGTTTCCAGCGTGCTGGGCACACAGATCTCCAGGATGAACTTTCAGGCGATACCCAAGTAGATCCACGTCACGCGTGGATGGCTCTCCCCCAACGCCCTTTCACTTCCAGTGATCCGGCCCCAGGAACGGCAGGCTCAACACAAACACCGGAACCGCCACAGGGATCAGCGCCGCGCCGAGCACCTTGCCCGCCGCCGAACCCACACCCGGCTTGTCCTCCCTCTCCGGCAGGATCCGCTGCGCCCGCGCATTGATCGGCTGTGCCAGCTTCCCCTTCTCCGCCAGTGCCGCAGCATCCGGCAACTGCACCTGCTCGCCGTCGCCCTCGAACAGCGCACTGTAATAGCTGCCGCCCTTCCTTGAAAGATTGCAGGCGCGATCAAACGCCAGCGCGTAACGGGTCCGGTCCATCGGCAGGTAGTAGCGCGCCCGCTCCTCCACGGCCTTGGCCTCACGCGGGGCGACCTCAATCCGCTCCAGCTTGAACTGCGCGGCCTGTTCCGGCGTCACCTGCTCCGGCCGCAGCAGCAGCGCATAGCTGCCGTGCACCTTGGCCTTGTTGGCCGGGTCGCGCCAATCCTCATGGAAGTACATCTGCGCGCAGGCCAGCGCCTCGCGCAGCGGGCTGTCCATCAGCGCCCGGTACTCGCGGAACGGTGCAGCATTGAAGCGCATCGGCTCGTCATAGCGCGGCAGCAGGTACAACTGGCCGTCGTCGGCCACGAACGCACTGGTGATCTCGCGGCTTGAAACGTGCTCCTCCGGGCCACTGGCACAGCCAGACAGCAGGCCAAGGCACAGGGCGGAGAGAATGAAGAAGGACGTTCGCATGTCGTGTTCGAGGGCTTCCCTAGAAAACCGGCCCCGCCCAGAAGGACGAGGCCAGTCCACCATGTTGCCACGGCACCGCACGCTATGCAGAACCCGGCTTACTTCAGACGCTCCACCAACCGCTGCCCCACCTCCAGCGCCGACGCCGGGTTCTGCCCGGTAATCAGCTCGCGGTCCACCACCACATGTCCGGTCCACGGCGTGGTGTTGCTGCTGAACGTCGCACCTGCCCGCTGCAGCGCGGTCTGCGGGTAGAACTTCATCTCACCGCCGCCCAGCAGCGGCTTGGCCTGCGCTTCTTCCTGGTTGCTGATCACCGTCATCCGGTAGCCGCTGTAGATCCACTTCGGCGTGGCTGGCATCGCACCGGCTTCCAGCTTCGCCACGAAACCCGCCGCATCCGGCAGCGTGGACAGCAGCGCGATCGGCCCGTGGCAGACCAGCGCGGTGGTCTTGTTGCGCTGGTGGAAGTCGGCCAGCAACCGGCCCAGCGCCGGGCTCTTCAGCAGGTCCTGCATCGGCGCGTGGCCACCGGGAATGTAGACCGCATCGAAACGCCCATAGCCCTGTTGCTCGATGCGCGCCAAGCTGACCACCGGCGAGACCGTCGGCGAGGTCAGCGCCAGTTTCTCCAGCAGGTCCTTGTGCAGCGTCAGCTGCGCGGCGTCGTTGCCGAAGTACGCCGGCGTCACCGAGGACGCATCCACCGTCGGCGCCCGGCCCTGCGGCGTGGCGAAGGTCACCTCGTGGCCCGCGTCCAGCAGCAGCTTGACCGGCTGCATCAGCTCGTTGAGATAGAAGCCGGTGGACAGCACCTTGCCGTCCTTCAGGTCCAGGTGGTTTTCGTCGGACAGCACCACCAGCACGTTGGCGGCCTGCGCGCCGCTCGCGGCCAGGGTCAGGGCCAGCGCTGCGGCCAGCCGGGTCATCAGGTTCATGGGGTAGCTCCTATCGGGGAATGGCCGCCACTTTATTCATCGCCCCAGCGGCGATAAATTGGCCCCACCGCAAAACATCTGTTCCCCGGAGAGCCAAATGAGCCGCAAGTTCGACTACCTGGGCGATGTGGAGGTGTTCCTGGCGGTGGTCGAGCACGGCTCGTTCACGGCCGGCGCGGTGGCGCTGTCCACCACGCCCTCGGTGCTGAGCCGCGCGGTCACCCGCCTGGAAGCGCGGCTGGGCCGGCAGCTGCTGCAGCGGACCACCCGCCGCGTGGGCCTGACCGACGCCGGGCGGCTCTACCTGGAGCAGGTGCGCACCGCCTTCGGCCTGCTGGATGACGCCGAGCGCGACGTACTGGCCCAGGACGGCGCGCTGGCCGGCCGCGTGCGCCTGAGCGTGCCCACCACCTATGGCCACTACCGGCTGCCGCCCGTGCTGGCGCGCTTTGCGCAGCAGTACCCGCAGGTACAAGTGGAACTGAACATCACCAACCGCAACGTGGACCTGGTGGCTGAAGGCTTCGACCTGGCCATCCGCCTGGGCCAGCTGCCGGACAGTGGGCTGGTGGGGCGGAAGCTGGAGGATGCGCCACTGCTGCTGGTGGCCGCGCCGGACTACCTGCAACGCCGTGGCACGCCGCAGACGCTGGACGACCTGCAGCAGCACCTGTGCCTGCCGTTCGTGATGCCGCGCACCGGGCGGCTCGCGCCGTGGATCTTCCGCGACGGCGGGCGTGACGTGGACTGGCTGCCGCGTTCGTCCATCGAGACTTCCGACGATGTGCTGGGCGTGGTGTCGCTGGCCGAACAAGGGATCGGCATCTGCCAGAGCTATGAGTTCATCGTGCGCGAGCGACTGCAGCGCGGGCAGCTGGTGGAAGTGCTGCCGCAGCTGCGAGGGCGGTCAAGGCCGTTCTCGGTGATCTATGCGCCGCATCGGCGGCAGTCTGCGGCGGCCCGGGCGATGATTGAGTTGTTGGTGGGGAATGCGGCTGAGGATGGGGTCGGTTGAAGCTGCAAGGTTCGCTGGAGGTGTCGGGTTTGAACCGATTTTCGGGGTGTGCGGTCTGTCGGGTGCCGCTGCCTGCCGAAGCAGACTAAGAACTGTTGCAAAGAAGACCGTCGCGCTATTCGCTTGTGGCGTGGGCGATTGCGCCAGTTTGATTCGCCATCAGCAGAGCAGCTGCGCGAATGCGTCCGGCGGTGTCGCGTGCTGCACGAATGGTGCGTGCAACAATAGTTCTTCGCTCTCGGATTCAGAGATTCCTTAGCGAATTTCTATTGGCATTCGAAGCGGCTGCGTAAACACCATGGCGCGCCACCGACAACGGGTGGCAGCGGGCGTCCAAACCCGAGACAGATAGTTGTTTACGCTTGCCCGTCGGCACCGTCCTTAACCGGTGCCGGCGGGCAATCCGTCGGCCTTTATGGCGGACGGTGCGTGGGGGTCTTCGGACCCGCCGGTTATTGACAACTGTCTGTCCCGGTTTGGAACCCGCACCGTCCGCCACCTCTTCGCGGTGGCGCTGTTAAGCACAGCCACGGAAGCCGACGCCATGAACGAATCCGACACCTTCTCTTCGTACACCGTTGTTGAACCCATCAACGACGACACTCCCCTGCCCGACCTGAACTCCCTGCTCGGCATTCTCAAGCGCATGCGCGGCTGCGAGGGTGCTGATGGGCATCCTTGGCCGGAAACGGATGTGTCACCCGGTCGCCGCGTGAGCCTCGCGAGAACCGAGCGAGCGTTGGTGGGACTGCTGACGGTGTTGGAGGTGCTGCACGCGGCAGACCGCTGCCGGGTGGCAGCGGAGCCGGAACGACATCTGGATGAAGGGGTCGTGGATGGCTTGTTTCTGGCTTGCCGGGGGCTGGTTGAGTGGGCATGTCACGAGGTGAGGCCGGAGTAGCCAGCCAACTCAAAAGACGCGAAAGTTGCAAATGAATGCACCCTCTTCTTCCGAGGGTGCCCATGCTATTTCGCCTATTTAGGATTGCACGGGAAACCCCATTTCCGCCAGAAACCTAGAGGGGCTCTTCGCGTAACCACGATATCGCTTGGCACGAGTTAACACCAACTGTTCCTTTGCCCTCGTTATCGCAACAAAGCAGTTACGGCGCTCCTCCTCCAACTCCTGACTATCTGCGCCAGCCTTCAGGCTAAAGTAGGAAGGAAGAACTTCCTCAGCAAGACCAATCAGAATCACCAGATCAAACTCTTTCCCTTTAGCACCGTGTATGGTCATCAGCGAGACCGTCTCCTTCGGAACTGGGGGTTCTTTCGATTGCAGCGCCATATGCTGCAAGAACTGATCAAGCGGAAGATTCCTTCCATAGGTTGTTGAGATGCTTCTCGACAGCGACTTCCAAGCCCTCGCATCCTCAGCAAGATCACTTTGCTCATCCGTCGGCACTCCGAACGTACCCGAGATGTCAGCAACAAAGCCAAGATACTTACTTAGATCCGCACTCAGCTCATAAATCTTCCGAGCAATCTCAGAAAGCCACTGTTCTGGCGCCCCCGATAGCAACAGCAGCCATTCATCAAGTAGAGATCGCGTAGAACCCTCCGCAGCCGACGCAATTAGATCCGAAGAGTACTTTGTCCCGTGCATGCGATTGAATGAGGAAATCATGCTGTCAAAATTCCTCCTGTCCTGAGGCCGAACGGTCTGCCTAAGCACAGCGTGAAGCCAGCAGTACTGCGGGGAGAGAAAATCGTCACGACGCTGCGAGATCACGCAATTCACATTGAGCGCCTTTAGCGAGGACTGCACACCTTCCAACAAGGCCTTGGTACGCGCAATCACAGCGATCTCTCCCCGCGCCGATTTCGGTTTTGACGCAACGAGGGAAGCCACTGCGCCAGCTTCCTCCTGATCGTTTTCATAAGCGCCAATCAATATTGACTGATCTTGTGGGACCTGAAGCTCGACCTTCCCGGCCACCAAAGGCAACTTGGATTGAGTGCGATTTACATTGTGACGAACCAGATTGTTCGCAGCATTAACTATCGCTGGAGGACACCTATAGTTAGTGGGAAGCTGAATCAGCGAGGGGGTGAAATCCTCCTTAAACTTAAGGAGTTGCGCAAAACTGGCACCATTCCACTGATATATTATTTGATCATCATCGGCCACCACAAACACATTTCCAAAGGCGTCGCCCGCAAGCGCCTTCAAAAATTTGTACTGGGCTCGATTCGTGTCTTGGAATTCGTCGACGAGCCAGTATTTGTATGTCTTTCGATACCTTGCGGCGATGCCATCAAAGCTACTAACCAGTTGATAAGCCTTAAGCATTAATGAATTAAAATCAAGTACACGAGCTCGCTTCAACTCATCTTCGTAAGCCTGGTACACCCGCGCAATATTCTCCCCCTCTTGCGGATCTTTGAACTTCCCCGCTGCCTGAGGAACATCGATAAGCAAACCCTTCAACTTATCAATCAACTGGAGATAGCGCACTAACGATCCATCATTCATCGCGCCAGCAGAACGGCGAAGGCCGTCCTTGAGAAGCTCCTTTCGATCCGCGTCTTGGGAATAGATTGTAAAATCACTGGGCACTCCTATATGAGAACCGTGCTGCTGCAACATCTGCATACAGAATGAATGGAACGTTCCAATCTGTGCCCGCTCTTCCAAACCATTGCAGAGGAGGTTGAGCCGAGCCTGCATCTCGTCAGCGGCCTTGTTTGTGAAAGTCAGGCCCAGCACCCGGAAAGCCTTTCCTTCAGATTCCCTAAGTATCCTCGCAATGCGGCTGGTTAGCACACGGGTCTTGCCCGAGCCAGGCCCGGCCAACACCAGCAACGCGCCCTCATCCCAATTCACCGCGTCGCGCTGAGCTTCCGTTAGTGTCTCGTATTGCTCCTCATATGCGTCCATATCAGTTCAAGTCCCGAAGTCGTTGAATCGCAGAAACAAACTTGCTTGGCATGGTAGCCACGATTTCTTTCTTTGCCGCGAGCCTCTTGCTCAACTCTACGGCCAAACGGGTCTTCTTGCTCTTCAAATGGGCCAATAGCTGCTCCTTTGATGCTGTGGCGGCATCTCGCAGGCCAAACTCAGCACCAATTGACCTCAGCAGCTCCTCATTCCCCAAAGCATACAGCTCCTGCTCAAGATCTCCGTGCTCATGCATAGCGCAGCGCAGGGCAACTTCCTCATCAGAAAACCCCTGCCCTGATATTGAACCAATATATTTTTCGCCTGCCGCACCTCTATCGAAGACCCCCAGCCATGGGATACGTAGCGCACGCGCCAGCACACAGAAGTTTGAGGGACTTCCATTGTTCTGGGCATCTATAACGGAGACTCCATGAGCATCCAGCGAATAGTCTAGCGCTTCACCTATCGCATGCATAAGAATGTAGTCACTCTGGCCTTCAACAATCAGCCACCGCTTGGCAAAGAATATTTCGCCACGAATTCGCCGCGCGTGTTCCTCTAGGTCGGCAAGAACCTCATCTGAAACATAGTTCTGAGATTCAAAATAGGCCGAATCAATTCGCGCGCCAATAAGCTCATGATCCGCGTGATTTCGATAAATAGCCATCAAATCCCTGCGATGATTTTGGTGCATTTTTCCTGAAACAATTAGACGCTGCGTAGTTTTTTCGTACTGCAGATCACGCTGCCGCCTTTCCACGAAAGCACTAATTTCATCAACGAATGGTAGATCGATCTCGTAGCTAGAGGGGAGAGAGCTGAACGATGTACCCTTCGCGTCTGTTCTTATCAGACGCAAGTCTCTGAACGGAACGTTCTGTACAAAATAAGGAGAATGCGTGGTAACGATCTTCTGACCGGGCAGGTCTGATACATGCCTCCACAACGTACGTGCCGCCTGCGGATGAAGATGAGTCTCCGGCTCCTCTAACGCTAAGAATGGCTTACTGTCCGCGTGGAATAGCTCCCCAAGAAGCTCATCTACGAATGCATGGAACAGGAACAGAACTGAAAGACTCTGAACTCCTCGGCCGTGCCTGTTGAGCGGCAACCACGGATGGGCCTGGGACGTCTTCAGTATAACTTGAGCCCTCGATATGAGGTCCCAAGCTTTTAGCGGAACCATCCTGATGCCGACAGCCCCCGGATCATCCTCCATCGCTACGCGACCAACACCCTCCAGCGTTTCCGCGATACTAGCGATTTTTGGATCTGCATCTAACAGGCGGCGATTTAATCTATCAAGCACCTGCTGCGATCTCTTCGATAGGGCTTGCGGAATATTTACTGAACGAAGCAGCCTACCCCAGAACTGAGACCGGGCAGCGAACTCGTCATCCGCGTCTCGTAGCGCATCGAGATAAAAGACAGGGATGTATTCGAAAAATCGACTCATGTTAATGAGACGGGCACCCTTCCCCTTCAACGGAAGCCTGTCCGACCCTAAAAATTCCCATTTAGGAATATAGCTCTCTTCCGCCTCAGCCCAAGAGCAACTTACCTTCATTATTACAGACACGCGATTGGTCACAGGATCGACCTGGAGAATATCTTCGAGATCCGCCTGGAGATCCTCACCCCATTCCCCAGCAACTTGTTCTGTTAGTTCAATTTCTATTTCAATTGGCGGCGCCTGCCGTGGGTCGCTGTCATCCTGACTAAGACGGCAGTCGTACTCAGTAAAGCCGGTGCCGCGCTGCCCCCATCTACGCGTAAGCGCGATTCGAAGAGCCTCCAGAATTGCGGTTTTTCCAGAGTTGTTCGGCCCAATGAGAACCGTAGTCTTCGCGAGCGGCAAATCAATCTCACGGATAGATCGAAAGTTCCTTATCTTCAAGCGCGTGATATGCACTACTGATCTCCTGTACGCCCCCTGCGTAACTCAATCATAGATTGATAGACGACTGCGGACTAGACGAATCGACACTCTCCTTCTTGGATGATTGGTCTAAAGTGCCCGCGACTCAATCATCTGACGACGCGCACTCACCTCAACAACGCGCACGCACCAATTTCCGATACTCGACCTTACCAGTCTGGACATTAGCCTCGCCCCTTAAAAAAATAAGGGCGCCTCTCGGCGCCCTCGTTCTTTCAACTCATTCCCACTCAATAGTCGCCGGCGGCTTCCCCGAGATGTCATAGACAACCCTTGAAACCCCCCGCAACTCATTGATGATCCGGTTGCTCACCGTCCCCAGGAACTCATACGGCAGATGTGCCCAGTGCGCCGTCATGAAGTCAATCGTCTCCACCGCACGCAGCGCAATCACCCACTCATAAGCGCGCGCGTCGCCCACCACGCCCACCGACTTCACCGGCAGGAACACGGCAAACGCCTGGCTGGTCTTGTCGTACAGGTCCGCCTTGCGCAACTCATCAATGAAGATGGCATCGGCCTTGGCCAGCAGCTCGGCGTATTCGCGCTTCACTTCGCCCAGGATGCGCACGCCCAGGCCCGGGCCCGGGAACGGATGGCGGTAGACCATGGTGCGCGGCAGGCCCAGCTCAACGCCCAGGCGGCGCACTTCATCCTTGAACAGCTCGCGCAGCGGCTCCACCAGGCCCAGCTTCATGTGCTCCGGCAGGCCGCCCACGTTGTGGTGGCTCTTGATCACATGCGCCTTGCCGGTCTTGCTGCCGGCCGACTCGATCACGTCCGGGTAGATGGTGCCCTGCGCCAGCCACTTGGCGTTCTTCAGCTTGCTCGACTCTTCGTCGAAGATCTCAACGAACAGGTTGCCGATGATCTTGCGCTTGGCTTCCGGGTCGCTCACGCCTTCCAGCGCGGCGAAGTAACGGTCGGCGGCGTTCACGCGAACGACCTTCACGCCCATGTGCTCGGCGAACATCGCCATCACCTGGTCGCCTTCCTGCCAGCGCAGCAGGCCGGTATCCACGAACACGCAGGTCAGCTTCTCGCCGATGGCCTTGTGCAGCAGCGCGGCCACAACGGACGAATCGACGCCGCCGGACAGGCCCAGGATCACCTCGTCATCGCCCACCTGTTCGCGCACGCGGGCGATCTGGTCGTCGATGATGTTGGCGGCGGTCCACAGGGTCTGGCAGCCGCACACGTCCACCACGAAGCGGCGCAGCAGCGCCTGGCCCTGCAGGGTGTGGGTCACTTCCGGGTGGAACTGCACGCCGTACCAGCGCTTTTCCTCATTGGCCATGGCGGCCACCGGAATGCGGTCGGTGGTGGCGGTGATGGTGAAGCCGGGCGGCGCAACGGAGACGTGGTCGCCGTGGCTCATCCAGACATTCAGCTTCGGCTCGCCGCCATGGTCGCTCAGGCCCTTGAACAGTGCATCGGGGTTGATCACGTTCACTTCGGCGTGGCCGAATTCGCGCTGGTCAGCCGCTTCGGTGGCACCGCCCAGCTGGGCGGCCAGGGTCTGCATGCCGTAGCAGATGCCGAAGATCGGCAGGCCGCTGTCGAACACTTCCTGCGGCGCGGCCGGCGCACCCGGCAGCGTGGTCGATTCCGGGCCACCGGACAGGATGATGCCCTTGGCGCCGAACGCGGCGATCTCGGCCGGGTTGTGGTCCCACGCCCAGATTTCGCAGTAGACGCCCAGCTCGCGGATGCGGCGGGCGATCAGCTGCGTGTACTGCGCGCCGAAATCGAGGATGAGGATCTTGTCGTTATGGATGTTGGTCATGGTGCCGTTCCAGTGGTGTTTTTCGCAGCGCCCGGCGCTTCAAGGCTCTGCGTCAGCGTGGCGATGAACGCCTCGCGTTGTTGAATATGTGAGGGGTCTTCCTCGTCCCAGCGCAGCATCAGCAGGCCCTGTGGCGCCTGCCGGTTGTTGGGGTCAGCGCGCGGCAGATCCGCGACTTCCTGCACTTCGGTGCCGGGCACGAAACGCCGTTGCAGGGCGCGCATGGGGTAGCCGGATTGTTCGGGGTCGCCCCATGCGACGAAGCGCACGTTCATCCGGCTCGGCTCCAGCGGCCCCAGCTCTGCGACCACCCGGGGATCTTCAAAGAGGTGGCCCAGTCCGGTAACGCACTGCAGGACCACCTGCAGCGGGCGCACACCCGTGCCCTTCAGCAGCCAGCGCTGCTCGCCGGCCGCCTCCATGTGCCAGCCTTCCGGCAGGGAGAATGAATTCTGGCACTTCTGCACGTCCTGCAATTGCGAAACCGCCGCGCCCGGAGACCCGGAGCGCGGCGGCGGTTCGGACACCGAACAGCCTGCCATTAGCAGGCTGCCCGTAATCGCAAGAGCAGTTCGCAAGCGCATCAGGCGCGGTAGTTCGGCGGCTCTTTGGTGATGGTCACGTCGTGGACGTGGCTCTCACGCTGGCCGGCGCCGCTGATCTTCACGAACTTGGGCTTGCTGCGCATCTCGTCGATGGTGGCGCAGCCCACGTAGCCCATGGTGGCGCGCAGGCCGCCCATCAGCTGGTGGATGATGCCGCCCACCGGGCCGCGGTACGGCACGCGGCCTTCGATGCCTTCCGGCACCAGCTTGTCGGCGGTGGCGGCGTCCTGGAAGTAGCGGTCCTTCGACCCCTTCTCCATCGCAGCCAGCGAACCCATGCCGCGGTAGCTCTTGTACGAACGGCCCTGGTACAGCTCGGTCTCGCCCGGCGATTCCTCGGTACCGGCCAGCAGGCCACCGACCATGATGGTCGAGGCACCGGCGGCCAGCGCCTTGCCGATGTCGCCCGAGTAGCGGATGCCACCGTCGGCGATCAGCGGGATGCGGTCCTGCAGGGCTTCGGCCACCAGGTCGATGGCGGTGACCTGCGGCACGCCGACGCCGGCGACGACGCGGGTGGTGCAGATCGAGCCCGGGCCGATGCCGACCTTCACTGCGTCCGCGCCGCTGTCCAGCAGCGCCAGTGCGGCTTCGCCGGTGCAGATGTTGCCACCGATGACCTGCACGTTCGGGAAGTTCTTCTTGACCCAGCTGACGCGGTCCAGCACGCCCTGCGAGTGGCCGTGGGCGGTATCGACCACGATCACGTCCACGCCGGCGGCGACCAGCGCTTCCACGCGGCGATCGGTATCGCCACCCACGCCGACGGCAGCGCCGACCAGCAGGCGGGTCGACAGGTCCTTGGCAGCGTTCGGGAAGTCGGTGTTCTTCTGGATGTCCTTGACGGTGATCAGGCCACGCAGTTCGAACGAATCATTGACCACCAGCACCTTTTCGATGCGGTTGCGGTGCAGCAGCTGCAGCACTTCGTCAGACGCGGCGCCTTCTTTGACCGTGATCAGGCGATCCTTCTTGGTCATGATGTGGCGGACCGGATCGTCCAGCTCGGTCTCGAAGCGCATGTCGCGGTGGGTCACGATGCCGGCCAGCAGGCCGTCGCTGCCCACCACCGGCACGCCGGAGATGTTGTGCGCCTGGGTCAGGGCGAGCACGTCGCGGATGGTGGTTTCCGGGCCGACGGTGATCGGGTCGCGGATGACACCGGCCTCGAACTTCTTGACCTTGGCCACTTCCGCGGCCTGCTGTTCCAGGCTGAGATTCTTGTGGATGATGCCCATGCCGCCAAGCTGGGCCATGGCGATGGCCAGGCGGGCTTCGGTGACGGTATCCATGGCGGCGGACAGGATCGGAAGCTTCAGCTTCAGGTCTCGGGTCAACCGCGTTTCGAGGTTGACGTCCTTGGGCAGGATGGTCGAGTGGGCGGGGACGAGCGAGACGTCGTCGTAAGTGAGTGCTTCAGCCTGGATGCGCAGCATCGGCATACCCGAGATGTGGGGAAGCGCGACATTTTACCCCTTTCCAGGGGCCAAGAACAGCATTTTTGGTAGCCAGAATTGGAACTTCGCGCGACACAGTGTCGCACCCGCTCACCTGTAGAGCCGAGCCCACGCTCGGCTGCTTTCCGCCAGACCGCGATGAGCCGAGCATAGGCTCGGCTCTACAGCAGGCCCAAGGCCCGGCGCCGCCCTTGGAGGGCGCCAACAGCAGGTCAGCTCAGCGCTTCCGCCGCTTCCAGGGTGTTCTGCATCAGCGTGGCCACGGTCATCGGGCCCACGCCACCCGGCACCGGGGTGATCCAGCTCGCTCGCTGGGCGGCGGCGTCGAACCCAACGTCGCCCACCAGGCGGCCGTCGTCCAACCGATTGATACCGACGTCGATCACCACCGCGCCCGGCTTCACCCACTCGCCCGGCACGATGCCCGGGCGGCCCACCGCCACCACCAGGATGTCGGCGTTGCGCACGGCCTGCTCCAGCACGTCCTTGGGGGTGAACTTGTGGCAGCTGGTCACGGTGCAGCCGGCGATCAGCAGCTCCAGGCCCATCGGGCGACCCACGTGGTTGCTCACGCCCACGATGGTGGCGTTGCGGCCGCGCACCGGCTGGTCGGTGTGGCCCAGCAGCGTGGTGATGCCGCGCGGAGTGCACGGGCGCAGGCCGAACTCGCGCAGGGCCAGGTGACCGACGTTTTCCGGGTGGAAGCCGTCCACGTCCTTGCGCGGATCGATGCGCTGGATCAGCCGGCGCGCGTCGGGGATGCCCGGCAGCGGCAGCTGGATCAGGATGCCGTTGATCTTCGGATCGGCGTTGAGCTGGTCGATCAGCTCGAGCAGCTCGGCTTCGGTGGTGCCGGCCGGCAGATCGTAGTCGTGCGCCTCGATGCCGACCTTCTCAGCGGCACGGCGCTTGTTGCGCACGTACACGGTCGAGGCCGGGTCGCCACCGACCAGCACCACGGCCAGGCCCGGACGGCTGCCACCGGCGGCCACGCGGGCGTCGACGCGCACCTTCAGGCTGTCGAGCAGGTCCTCGGCGATACGGCGGCCATCAAGGATGCGGGCAGGATGCGGGGAGGCGGAATCGGTCATCGGGAGCGGGCGTGGGGCGGCGGGGACGCTATTGTCCCTGATTCAGGCCCCCTCGCCCACCGCCGGCTTCGGCGATCCCCCCACCTGCCTGGTAGTGCCGGCCGCTGGCCGGCAACCTCATGACGTCGGAACGTTTCCGTATCTGCCGGCTTCGGCAATTCCCCACACGGTAGTGCCGGCCGCTGGCCGGCACCCCCATGACGTCGGAACGATTCCGTATCTGCCGGCCAGCGGCCGGCACTACCGGGCTCTACTCTTCCTCTTCCGGCACGTCCTGCGGGTTCAGCGTCTTGCTCGCCCGCTTCGGCGCGGTGAACGGCGTCGGCGTCGGCACGCCCTGGCCGGAGTTGCCGAACAGCATCTTGGCGCCGGCATTCAAGCCACCACCGGCAATCTCCAGCTCGAAGCGCTCGGCATCGCGGCGACGGATCTGCTCGGCAATCTCCACCGCATCGTCTTCATCCGCACCCAGTTCCACCAGCGCGGCCTGGCCGAACAGCACCGCCGATTCAAACGTCTCGCGGATCTGGAAATCGACACCGGCATGGATCAGCCGCAGCGAATGCTCGCGGTCGAACGAGCGCACCATCAGCTTGGCCTGCGGGAACTCGTGCGACACCAGCTCAACAATGCGATCAGCCGCCTCGGCCTTGTCCACGCACACCGCAATCGCACGCGCGGTGGCCGCGCCCGAGGCATGCAGCACGTCCAGTCGCGTACCGTCGCCGTAATAGATCTTGAAGCCGAACCGCGCGGCGCTCTGGATCATCTCCACATCGTTGTCGATGATGGTCACGTCCACATCGCGCGCCAGCAGCGACTGGCTGGCAACCTGGCCGAAGCGGCCGAAGCCGATCAGCAGCACGCTGCCGGACAGGCCCTCGGCCTCGTCCACGCCGTCCATGTTTACCGTCGGCTTCGGCGCGATGCGCTTGTAGAGCAGCACCACCAGCGGGGTCAGCGCCATCGACAGCACCACCACGGCAGTGAAGTTGGCATTGATCTCCAGGTTGATCACGCCGGCCGATGCCGCGGCGGAGAACAGCACGAAGGCGAATTCGCCGCCCTGTGCCATCAGCACGCCACGGTCCAGCGCCTGCGCGTGGTCGCTGCCCATGATGCGTGCGACCACGTAGATGCACAGTGCCTTGGCTGCCATCAGCGCCAGCACCAGGCCGAGGATCAGCTGCCAGTTGCCAGCCACCACGCCCAGGTCCAGCGCCATGCCCACGCTGAGGAAGAACAGGCCGAGCAGGATGCCGCGGAACGGCTCGATGTCCGCCTCGATCTGATGGCGGAAGGTCGACTCGCTCAGCAGCACGCCGGCCAGGAACGCGCCCATCGCCATTGACAGGCCCGACAGCTGCATCAGCAGCGCCGCACCCAGCACCACCAGCAGCGCGGCGGCAGTCATCACCTCGCGCGCCTTCGATTCGGCCAGCACGCGGAACAACGGGTTGAGCAGGAAGCGGCCGACCAGCACCAGGCCGACGATGGCACCGACGCCGATCGCCACCGACAGCCAGCGCGAACCCTCGCCATCGGCACTGCCCGCACTGGGGCCCATCCACGCCACCAGCGCCAGCAACGGCACGATCAGCAGGTCTTCGAACAGCAGGATCGAAACGATCTTCTGCCCCGACGGCAGCGCGATGTCGCCGCGCTCGGCCAGCAGCTGCATCACCACTGCGGTGGAGGTGAGCACGAAGCCGGTGGCACCGATGAAGGCCACCTGCCACGGCAAGCCGAACAGCTTGGCGATGCTGGTCAGCACCAGCGCACAGGTGACGATCTGCAGCGTGCCCAGCCCGAAGATTTCCTTGCGCAGGCTCCACAGGTGCGAAGGCCGCATTTCCAGGCCGATCACGAACAGGAACATCACCACGCCGAGTTCGGCGGTATGCAGGATCGCCTGCGGGTCGGAGAACCAGCCCAGTCCGAACGGTCCGATCGCCAGGCCAGCGGCGAAGTAGCCCAGCACCGAGCCCAGGCCGGCCCGGCGGAACAAGGGCACCATCACCACCGCCGCGCCCAGCAGGGCGACGACCTTGACCAGCTCGCTGGTCGCTGCTTCTACCGCCATGCGGTGTGTTCCCCAAGATCCAGAATCGGGTTCAACAATAGAGCAATGCCGATGACGGCAATAGCACGCATGTTGCGCCGGATTGTCTTGAAGGTGGAACGATGGTGGGGGCCCGCCCCAGCATCATCCCGAAACCATTGCACGTCGCTGTAGCGCCGAGCCCACGCTCGGCTGCTTCTGCTGTGCGCGGGAAGCATCAGCCGAGCACGGGCTCGGCTCTACAGAGAGCCACCCCGGCAAAACGCGGCGTAATCGATATACCCCGGGAACGGCACGCCCGGCGCGCACACCGGGCAGTGCGGGTCCGGCCGGATGCCGGTCTCGCGGAAGCGCATGCCCAGCGCATCGAAGCGCAGCAGGCGGCCCACCAGCGGCTCGCCGATGCCCAGCAGCAGCTTCAGCACCTCGGTGGCCTGCAGCACGCCGGCCAACCCGGGCAGCACGCCCAGCACACCGGCCTCGGAACAGTTCGGCGCAAACTCCGGCGGCGGCGGCTCGGGGAACAGGCAGCGGTAGCACGGCGCCACGCCACGCTGGCGGCCAGCGTCAAACACGCTGACCTGGCCGTCGAAGCGCTCGATGGCGGCATACACCAACGGCTTGGCGTGCTTGATGCAGGCGTCGTTGAGCAGGTAGCGCAGCGGGAAGTTGTCCGAGCCGTCCAGCACCACGTCCACGCCCTCAAGCAGCGCGTCCACGTTCTCGGACGTGACCCGCTCGGGCACGGCCTCAACCTCGATCGACGGGTTCAACGCCAGCAGCCGCTCGCGCGCGGAATCGACCTTGAGCTGGCCGACGCTGGCTTCGGTATGCACGATCTGGCGATGCAGGTTGCTGCGCTCCACCCGATCGTGGTCGGCGAAACGCAGGTGCCCTACCCCGGCTGCCGCCAGGTAAAAACCGGCCGGCGCGCCCAAACCGCCCGCGCCCAGCACCAGCACGCGTGATTGCTGCAGCCGGCGCTGGCCGGCCTCGCCCACCTGCGGCAGCAGCAGGTGGCGCGAATAGCGATCATAGAAATCGCGGTCGGCGGCACTGGCCAGCGGCTGCACCAAGGGCAGCGACTGCTCGCGCCAGGCCACGGTGCCGCCCGTCACGGAAGCGACGCGGGTGTAGCCGGCCTCCAGCAGGCACTGCGCGGCATCGGCCGAGCGCTTGCCGCTCTGGCAGATCAGCAGGATCTCCTGGTCGTGCCGCGGCAGATGCGCGGCCGGGTCGGCCTGCAGCTCGCCCTTGGCCACGCCGCGCGCGCCCTCGGCCATCCCACCGGCCCGTTCGTGCGCCTCGCGCACATCGATCAGCACCGCGCCATGGGCCAGGCGCTCGCGCGCCTGCGCGGGGGAAAGCTCTTGGATGCTCATGGGCGCATTATCGCGCACGTGGCGGCAGGCCGCCTTGACCGATACCGGGAAACATAGGGTAGTGCCGGCCGCTGGCCGGCATGGCCATGAACGCGCGGGATGACGCGAGGTTGCCGGCCAGCGGCCGGCACTACCACAAACAAGAAAGGCGGCCCTGCGGCCGCCTTCCCGTGAATCACTTGCCCTTGACGTGCTTCATCAAGCGCCGCTTGGACTTGATCTGCCGCTCGGTGAGGACGTTCTTCTTGCCCTCGTACGGATTGGTACCCTCGCGGAAGATGAAGCTCACCGGCGTGCCGATCAGCTTGAAGCGCTTGCGGAAGAAGTTCTCCAGGTAGCGCTTGTACGACTCCTGCAGCTCCTTCAGGCGCGTGCCGTGCACGATGAAGGTCGGCGGGTTGGAACCGGCCGGGTGCACGTAGCGCAGCTTGGAGACATGGCCGCGGATGGTCGGCGGCGGGTTGGTCTCGTAGGCCACTTCCAGTGCCTTGTTCACTTCGCTGGTGGTGAAGGTCTTGTTCGCCGATTCGTGCGCGCGGTGCACCGCGCGGAACAGCTCGCGCAGGCCCGAGCCGTGCTTGGCCGAGATGCGCACGGACTCGGCCCACGGCACGAAGCCCAGCTTCAGCGACAGCATGGTTTCGGCCTGCTCGCGCTGGTACTCGGTCAGGCCATCCCACTTGTTGATGGCGATCACCAGCGCGCGGCCGGCATCGAGCACCGCACCGAGCACGGTCGCGTCCTGGTCGGTCACGCCTTCGGTGGCGTCGAGCATCAGCACGGCCACCTGGCACTGCTCGATCGACTGCATGGTCTTGACCACCGAGAACTTCTCGACGACCTCGTCCACGCGCGAACGGCGGCGCAGGCCGGCGGTATCGATCAGGCGGTACTCGCGGCCGTCACGCTCCAGGTCCACCGCGATCGAGTCGCGGGTGGTGCCCGGCACGTCGGAGGCGATCATGCGCTCCTCGCCGAGGATGCGGTTGACCAGGGTCGACTTGCCCACGTTCGGGCGGCCGACGAAGGCGATGCGGATGCGGTTCGGATCGTTGTCCAGCTCTTCGCCGCTGCCTTCTTCCGGCAGGCGCTGGATCACTTCGTCCAGCAGGTCGTCCAGGCCCTGGCGATGCGCGGCCGAGACGGTCAGCATCTCGCCGAAGCCGTAACGGGCGAACTCGGAACGCACGCTGTCCTCGTCGGTGCCGTCGATCTTGTTGATCAGCAGCAGCGTCGGGCGCGACAGCTTGCGCAGCCAGGCCAGGATCTCGTCGTCCAGCGCCGAGGTGCCCTCGCGGGCATCGACGACGAACAGGATCAGGTCCGCTTCGGCAGCCGCCGCACGCGCCTGGCGGGTGGTGGCACCGGCCAGGCCTTCGTCCTCACCGGCGATACCGCCGGTATCCACGACCAGGAAATGATTGTCCTCGTCGAGGCGGCAGACGCCGTAGTTGCGATCGCGGGTGACGCCGGGCTGGTCATGGACCAGGGCGTCACGCGTGCGGGTCAACGCATTGAAAATGGTCGACTTGCCGACATTCGGCCGTCCAACCAGGGCGACCAAAGGCAGCATCGCGATTACTCCGTATTAATTTGCCAACCGGAAGGCGGTCAGCTTGCCATCCACGTTCTGCACCAGCAGCACCCCGTCTGCGACGACCGGCTGGGCCAGCAGGGCATCACCACCGCTCTTTGCCCGTGCCGCCATCGCACCATCGGAGGCCTGCAACCAGTGCACGTATCCCTTGTAGTCGCCGACCACCACGTAGTCGCCCTGCAGCGCCGGGCCGGTCAGCGAACGACGGGCCAAGGCGGTCTGCGACCACATCGCTGCGCCGCTGGCCTTGTCCAGGCCGAACACGCCGCCCTTGTTGTCGGTGACGAACACATTGCCCGACGACACCGCCACGCCACCCGCACCACCATGGTCGCGCGCCCACAGCGGGCGACCGGTCGGGCCTTCGATGGCCATGGTCTGGTTCTTGAAGCTGCTCACGTAGAGGGTGTTGCCCTCCAGCACCGGCGCGCCGTCGACGTCAGCCATGCGCTCCAGCTCGGTACGGCCTTCGCCGTTGCCCAGGTTCTGCTCCCACAGGGTGCGGCCATCCTGCTGGGCCAGGGCCGCAACCGCGCCCTCGTCCTTGCCGATGAACAGCACGCCCGGGCCGGTCACCACCGGCGCATTGCCGCGCACGGTCAGCGCCGGCAGCTCGCTCGGGTTGAACCACTTCTGAGTGCCGTTGCCGACATCGAAGGCGGTTACGCGGCCGTCGTTGCTGCGCACGTAGACCATGCCCTGGGCAACGGCCGGCGCGGCGATCACTTCACCCGGAACACGGGCGCGCCACTTCTCGCTGCCGTCGTTGATGTCCAGCGCGATGACCTGGCCATCCAGCGTGCCGATCACGACCAGGTTCTCACCGACACCCGGGCCGCCGGACAGGCGCAGCCTGGCCTTCTTCTTTTCCTTCTTCGGCTCCCACGTCCAGACCTTCTTGCCGGTCTGCAGGTCGATGGCGTGCACGCCACCGGTGATCGCCGCAGCGAACACGTGGCCGTTGGCCACCGCCGGGCCCTGGCGCACACCGATGCGACGCTCGCCCTTGCCGAGGTTGACCGACCAGATCTTGCTGACCTTCACGGTCGGCTCGAACTTGACCAGCTCAGCCGGTTCCTGTGCCTTCTTCGCCGCCGCGTCCTTGCCGGCGAACCAGCCCTTCATGGTGCCGCAGCCGGTCAGGGCCATGCCCATCAGGAGCACGGTGGCGACGCGGGTGATCATGACCTTCTGACTCATCAAACCGACTCCGCAGGGGCGGCAACGGTGCCGCCGGCGTCCATAACCTTGGTTTCCAGCAGGCGCCGCTGGGGCGCCGCCACGTCCAGCGTCTTCAGCGCCTTCTCGTACTGTACGCGGGCCTCATCACGCTTGCCCTGCGCCATCAGCGCATCGCCATGGATTTCCAGGCTGCTGCTGTCGGTGGCGCTGCCCAGCAGCTTGATGGCCTCGTCGCTCTTGCCGGTGGCCACCAGCAGGCGGGCCACACGCTGGTCGACCACGCGCTGCAGGTCGCCTTCGACCTTCACGTTGCGCAGGGTGGCCAGTGCCTCTTCGTTCTTGCCGGCGTCGACCTGGGCCTTGGCCAGCTGCAGCGCCGCGAGGTCGCCGTAGATGCTGGACGGGCCGGCTTCGAGCGCCTTGACCGCCTTGGCGGCGTCGTCGAGCTTGTTCTGCTGCAGGCCCTGCAGGGCCTTCTGGTACTCGACGTTGGCCGAGGCCAGCTTGCTGCCCTGCTCCTTCTGGTACCACTGCCAGCCGGCAATGGCACCGATGGCGATGACTACGCCACCGAGGATGCTGGCGCCATTCTTCCGCAGCCAGCTGCGGACGCGTTCACTTTGTTCGTGCTCGTCGAGCAGATCGTCGATCGCCATGCGTACTCTCGCCCCGCCCGTCGGGAGGGACCATTGGGTTTAATCGAAGGTGGTGAAACCGCGCCTCAGTGCGAAACCGGGACTACGGAGCCTTCAGAGGATACCTGAAAGCGTGCCACGTTGGCTCGCTGGTAGGGGGTCAGATCGACGATAGCGCCGTTCTGCTGAACCTGGACCGCCGAGGCGTTGCCCAGGGTCACCCGGGTCACCTGGCCCGGCGTGAAGCTGCGGGTCTCGCCGGACTTGATCAGCGCCTTCTCGACGGTGCTGCCGTCCGGGCCGCCGATGTCGACCCAGCTGTCGCCGCTGAACTGCATTTCCAGCGCATTGCCGGCAGCCGGGGCCGGCGCCGGGCGCGGCACCGGGGCCAGCGAGGCGACGTAAGGGGTGGCCGCCGGCTTGCTGGCCGCGGCCGCGGTCGCTTCGGCCGGGGCGGCCGTCTCGCTACCGGCTGCGGACGGCGTGACCGGCACGGCGGCCGGGATCACGTCCAGCGAGGCGGTGCTCGGCGACGGGTTCGCGCTGCCGTCGAAGTGGCCACGGGTGGCGAACCACACCGGCACCGCCAGCACGGCGGTGATGCCGACATACAGCACGCGCCGGCCGAGGTTCTCGGCAATGCGGCGCGCACGGGGGGTATGGGTATGGCTGACCAGGGTGGGCGGAACCACCGGGCCGACCTGGGCCTGTTCCAGCAGCTCGCCCACGTCCACGTCGAGCAGGCGCGCATAGCTGCGCAGCTGGCCGCGCACGAACACCGGCGCCCCCAGCTTCTGCCATTGTTCTTCTTCCAGGGACTTGACCACCTGGACCGGCATGCGCAGGCGCGAGCCGACATCTTCGAGGGTCAGTCCGGCCGCTTCACGGGCCTGGCGCAGGCGGGTGCCGCAGCCGGCCGCAGTCTCGAGAGCGCTCACAGTCTGGTCATCAATCACAATGCATCAACCCTGGAGTTAGGAGCCCGCTTCCTGCGGAAATTCCTGTCGAATCCGCTGCAGATAGCGATCAGATGCCGCCCGATCGCCCAGCCTCGCTTCGATTTGAGACGCAAGTTGTAACACGGAACGCGTTGCGGGTGCAGCCGCAATCCTACGTTCGGCGAAGGCCCGGGCCTCCATGTAGCGGCCCTGGCGGAAGCTCAGCTGGGCCATCGACTCCAGCGCAACCGGGTTGGCCGGCGCCGCGACGAGTGCCGCGCGCAGGTCGCGCTCGGCACGTTCGAGCTGCCCAGCGTCCAGCGCGCAGCTGCCGGCATTGGCCTGCGCTTCGCCCGGGGTGGCATAGCCCGGCGCCTGCAGCGCCCGGTCGAACCAGACCAGCGATTCGGCCGGCTGGCCCTGCTGGCATAACCAGGCACCGTAGTTGTTGAGCACGTCTCCGCGCTGCGGCGCCAGCTCGGCGGCCCTGCGGAAATGGTCGCCCGCCTGGCGGGTGCGGCCACGACGGCCATCGATGCCGGCCTGCAGCACCAGCGCATCGGGCGCCTCGGGCGCCAGCTTCAGCGCTTCGCGCACCTTGCGCTCGGCGGCGTCGAGATTGCCGACCTGCATGTCACGGGTCGCCAGGGTCAACAGGTCGCGCCAGCGCACTTCGCGCCGCACGCTTTCCGGGTCACCCACCGAATAGACCGGCGCCTGGCTCGGCCCGAGCTTGGCCTTGGGATGGGATTTGCAGCCGCCGACCGCAACGGCCAGCACGCCTGCGAACAGAACCAGCCAGAGGCGGTCAGGCCGCGGCATCGCTCCCCTTCCCTGCCTGCAGCGTCTTGTTGAACTCCGCCTGGCGGCGGGTGCGGTCCATCACCTGGCCCTTGAGCTGGCCACAGGCGGCATCGATGTCGTCGCCACGGGTGCGGCGGACCATGGTCAGCACGTTGCTGTCGAGCAGGATCTTCTGGAAGGCACGGATGTGCGCCTCTTCCGAACGCTCGTAGCGGGTGCCCGGGAATGGATTGAACGGGATCAGGTTGACCTTGCCCGAATCCTTGGCCTGCACCGCGTTGTCGAACTGGCGCATCAGGCGGGCCAGCTCGCGGGCATGCTCGGGCTTGTCGTTGATGCCCTTCATCAGGGTGTATTCGAAGGTGACCGACTCGCGGCGCTTGTTGGCGCGCAGGTAGCGTGCGCACGAGGCCATCAGCTCGGCGATCGGGTACTTCTTGTTGAGCGGCACCAGGGTCTCGCGCAGCGCGTCGTTCGGCGCATGCAGCGACACCGCCAGCGACACGTCGCTTTCGGCAGACAGGCGGTCGATCTGCGGCACCAGGCCAGAGGTCGACAGGGTCACGCGCTTGTTGGCCAGGCCGTAGCCCAGGTCGTCGCGCATCACGCTCATGGCGCGCACGACGTTGTCGAAATTCATCAGCGGCTCGCCCATGCCCATCATCACCACGTTGGTGAGGCGGCGCATCTGGTGCGGCACGTTGCCCAGGTGGCGTGCGGCAACCCACACCTGGCCGATGATCTCGGCGGTGGTCAGGTTGCGGTTGAAGCCCTGGGTGGCGGTGGAGCAGAACGTGCAGTTCAGGCCGCAACCGACCTGCGAGGACACGCACAGCGTGCCGCGGGTCTTGTCCGGGATGTACACGGTCTCGATGGCGTTCTTGCCATCCACGCCCATCGCCAGCAGCCACTTGTGGGTGCCGTCGGCGGAAGGCTTGTCGAACACGATGTTCGGAACCAGCACCTCGGCATGGGCCTGCAGCTTGGCGCGCAGGACCTTGCCGAGGTCGGTCATTTCATCGAAATCGGTGACGTAGCGATGGTGGATCCACTTCATCACCTGGTGGGCACGGAACTTCTTCTCGCCGAGAACCTCGACGAAGAACTTCTCCAGGCCCGCGCGATCGAGGTCGAGCAGGTTCTGCTTGCCAGCCGTGGGTGCCGACTTCGGCAGCGGCTGGATGGCGGGGGACTGTACGACCTCGTTCACGGCATTACTCTCAGCGCGAGACGACTTCGGTGGCGGCGAAGAAGTAGGCGATTTCAATCGCGGCATTCTCGACCGAGTCCGAGCCGTGGGCGGCGTTGGCATCGATGGATTCGGCGAAGTCGGCGCGGATGGTGCCCGGCGCGGCTTCCTTCGGGTTGGTGGCGCCCAGCAGATCGCGGTGGGCCAGGACGGCGTTCTCGCCTTCCAGGGCCTGGATCATCACCGGGCCGGAGATCATGAATTCGACCAGCGCGTTGAAGAACGGACGCTCGCGGTGCACGGCGTAGAAGCCTTCGGCTTCACGACGGGACAGCTGCTTGTACTTGGCGGCCACGACCTTCAGGCCGGCCTTCTCGAAGCGGGCGTAGATTTCGCCGATGACGTTCTTGGCAACGGCGTCCGGCTTGATGATCGAAAGGGTGCGCTCCAGCGCCATGGGATGTCTCCAATGGAATCGGGCCGCTGATGGCCCGAAGGGTAACATGAAAAAAACCCGCGTCGGGACGCGGGCTTAGCCTGATAAACGTAGGCGAATTGTAAAAGATAAAGCGGCGTCATGGTAGTGCCGGCCGCTGGCCGGCATCGGCCACCATTCAACCTCGGGCTGCCGGCCAGCGGCCGGCACCACCCCATTCACCCAGCTGAGCGGATTCTGACCGTCCGAGCCATTTTTGCTGCACTGCAAAATGCCATACGCTACCGTCTGGTCCTAGTATCAAACAATCGTTTGATTAAGGTCTGCCCGCCGATGGCCAAACCCGCCCACTTCTCGACCAAGGACCGGATCCTCGGCGCGGCCGAGGAGCTGTTCGCACAGCACGGCTTCGCCGGTACCTCGCTGCGCCAGGTGACCAGCCAGGCCGACGTCAACATCGCAGCGGTCAACTACCACTTCGGCTCCAAGGAAAACCTGGTCAACGAGGTGTTCCGCCGCCGCATGGACGAAATGACCGGCGCCCGCCTGTCGCAGCTCGAACGCGCCCGCGCCGAGCACCCTGGCGAACTGCGCCCGGTGCTGGCCGCCTTCGTCGAGCCGGCCCTGGCGCTGGCCCAGGACCGCCAGAACGGCGGCGCCTTCGTGCGCGTGATCGCCCGCGCCTACGCCGAGAAGAACGACAACCTGCGCAAGTTCCTGTCCGACCACTACGGCCACGTGCTGCGTGCGTTCGGCAAGGCCATCGGCGAATGCGTGCCGGACCTGAGCAAGGAGGAGCTGTACTGGCGCCTCGACTTCCTGGCCGGCTCGCTCACCTATGCGATGGCCGACTTCGGGCTGATCAAGCGTCCCGCCGGTGTCACCGAAGCGGCGCATCGTGCCCATGCCGCCCACGAACTGATCCATTTCGCCGAAGCCGGGTTCCGCGCCGCCGCACGCGCCAGCGCCCTGCCCGCTTCCGTTTGATTCCACCCAGTAACTGCTGACCAACAAAGGCCCTACACCATGTCCAATTCCCTGCTAGTCCGCCGCGCCGCCGTGCTGGGTGCCGGCGTCATGGGTGCCCAGATCGCCGCCCACCTCACCAACGCCGGCGTCGACACCGTGCTGTTCGACCTGCCTGCGAAGGAAGGTCCGGCCGACGGCATCGTGCTGAAGGCGATCGCCAATCTGGGCAAGCTGAGCCCCGCGCCGCTGGCCAGCAAGTCGCTGGCCGAAGCCATCACCCCGGCCAACTACGAGTCCGGCCTGGAGCAGCTGAAGGACTGCGACCTGATCATCGAGGCCATCGCCGAGCGCATGGACTGGAAGCAGGACCTGTACAAGAAGATCGCCCCGTTCGTGGCCGACCACGCGGTGCTGGCCTCCAACACCTCGGGCCTGGGCATCAACAAGCTGGCCGACGTGCTGCCCGAGCAGCTGCGCCACCGCTTCTGCGGCGTGCACTTCTTCAACCCGCCGCGCTACATGCACCTGGCCGAGCTGATCCCGGCCACCACCACCGACGCCGCCGTGCTGGAAGGCCTGGAAGCATTCCTGGTCACCACCCTGGGCAAGGGCGTGGTGTATGCCAAGGACACCCCGAACTTCATCGGCAACCGCATCGGCGTGTTCTCGATCCTGTCCACCATCCACCACACCCAGCAGTTCGGCCTGGGCTTCGATGAAGTGGACGGCCTGACCGGCCCGCTGGTCGGCCGCCCGAAGTCGGCCACCTACCGCACCTCCGACGTGGTCGGTCTGGACACCATGGCCCACGTCATCAAGACCATGGGCGATACCCTGCCGAATGACCCGTGGCATGAATTCTTCAAGTCGCCGAAGTGGCTGGACGCGCTGATTGCCAAGGGCGCGCTGGGCCAGAAGACCGGCGCCGGCATCTTCCGCAAGGTCGGCAAGGACATCGTCGTCCTGGACCTGGAGAAGCAGGACTACCGCCCGGCCGACCGCACCGCCGCCCCGGAAGTGGTCGAGATCCTGAAGATCAAGAACCCGGCCGAGAAGTTCGCCAAGCTGCGCGAGAGCCAGCACCCGCAGGCACAGTTCCTGTGGGCGACCTTCCGCGACCTGTTCCACTACAGCGCCTACCACCTGGCCGATATCGCCGAGACCGCACGCGACGTCGACCTGGCGATCCGCTGGGGTTACGGCTGGTCGCTGGGCCCGTTCGAGACCTGGCAGGCTGCCGGCTGGAAGCAGGTGGCGCAGTGGATCGCCGATGACATCGTGGCCGGCAAGAGCATGAGCAGCGCCCCGCTGCCGGATTGGGTGTTCGATGGCCGCGACGGTGTGCACGCCGCCGAAGGCAGCTACAGCCCGTCGCGCAACGCCAAGCTGCCGCGTTCGTCGCTGCCGGTGTACCAGCGCCAGCGCTTCCCGGATCCGCTGCTGGGCGAGCAGTTCGCGCCGGGCGAAACCGTGTTCGAGAACGACGGCCTGCGCATGTGGCACGACGGTGATGGCATCGCCGTGGTCAGCTTCAAGACCAAGATGAACACCGTGTCCGACCAGGTGCTGGATGGCCTGCAGGAATGCGTCAGCCGCGCCGAGAAGGACTTCCAGGGCCTAGTGATCTGGCAGCAGAAGGAACCCTTCTCCGCCGGTGCCGACCTGGCCGGCGCGCTGGGCCTGCTGCAGGCCGGCAAGGTCGACCAGTTCGAGGAAATGGTGGCCAACTTCCAGCGCACCAGCCAGCGCATCAAGTACTCGCTGGTGCCGGTGGTGGCCGCCGTGCGTGGCCTGGCGCTGGGTGGCGGCTGCGAATTCCAGATGCACAGCGCCAAGACCGTGGCCTTCCTGGAAAGCTACATCGGCCTGGTCGAGGCCGGCGTCGGCCTGCTGCCGGCCGGTGGCGGCCTGAAGGAGCTGGCCGTGCGCGCCTCGCGGGCCGCCGGTCCGGGTGGCGACGTGTTCGCCGAACTGAAGAAGACCTTCGAGACCGTGGCGATGGCCAAGGTGTCCAACTCGGCGGTCAACGCCAAGGAGCTGGGCCTGCTGCGCAGCACCGACAAGGTGGTGTTCAACAGCTACGAGGCCCTGCACATCGCCAAGGCCGAAGCACGCGCCCTGGCCGAAGCCGGCTACCGCCCGCCGCTGCCGGCACGCCGCATCCAGGTCGCCGGTGACGTGGGCATCGCCACCTTCAAGATGATGCTGGTCAACATGCTGGAAGGCCGCTTCATCAGCCCGTACGACTACGAGATCGCCGAGCGCATCGCCACCGTGCTGTGTGGTGGCAAGGTCGACCGCGGCACCCTGGTCGACGAAGAGTGGCTGCTGACCCTGGAGCGCAAGCACTTCGTCGAACTGGCCCAGCAGGAAAAGACCCAGGCCCGCATCGCGCACATGCTCAAGACCGGCAAGCCGCTGCGGAACTGACGGAAGACATCGGTAGTGCCGGCCGCTGGCCGGCAACCTCTTCCAACCCCTATTCAAGAGATCATTGCAATGACCAAGCAAATCCAGGACGCCTACATCGTCGCCGCCACCCGTACCCCGGTTGGCAAGGCGCCCAAGGGCATGTTCCGCAACACCCGCCCCGACGACATGCTTGCGCACGTGCTGCGCAGCGTCGTCGCCCAGGCCCCGGGTGTGGACGTCAACCGCATCGATGACGCCATCATCGGCTGCGCCATGCCGGAAGCCGAGCAGGGCATGAACGTGGCCCGCATCGGCGTGCTGCTGGCCGGCCTGCCGAACACCATCGCCGCGCAGACCGTGAACCGCTTCTGCTCCTCCGGCCTGCAGGCCGTGGCGCAGGCCGCCGATGCGATCCGCCTGGGCAACGCCGACCTGATGCTGGCCGGCGGTACCGAGTCGATGTCGATGGTGCCGATGATGGGCAACAAGATCGCGATGGCACCGAGCGTGTTCGACAACGACCACGTCGCCATCGCCTACGGCATGGGCATCACCGCCGAAAAGGTCGCCGAAGAGTGGAAGGTCTCGCGCGAAGACCAGGACGCCTTCGCCCTGGCCTCGCACCAGAAGGCCATGGCCGCGATCCAGAACGGTGAGTTCAAGGACGAGATCAGCCCGTACGAGATCGTCTCGCACCTGCCGGACCTGGCCGATGGCCAGCGCATCATTACCCGCAACAAGATCGCCGACACCGATGAAGGCCCGCGCCCGGATTCCTCGGCCGAAGGCCTGGCCAAGCTGCGCCCGGTGTTCCGCAACGGCCAGTTCGGCGGCACCGTCACCGCTGGCAACTCCTCGCAGATGAGCGACGGCGCCGGTGCCGTGCTGCTGGCCTCGGAGCAGGCGATCAAGGACTACGGCTTGACCCCGCTGGCCCGTTTCGTCAGCTTCTCGGTGGCCGGCGTGCGCCCGGAAGTGATGGGCATCGGCCCGATCGCCGCGATCCCGAAGGCACTGAAGCAGGCCGGCCTGACCCAGGACCAGCTGGACTGGATCGAGCTCAACGAAGCCTTCGCCGCGCAGTCGCTGGCGGTGATCCGCGACTGCGGCCTGGACCCGAGCAAGGTCAACCCGCTGGGCGGCGCGATCGCCCTGGGCCATCCGCTGGGCGCGACCGGCGCGATCCGTACCGCGACTCTGCTGCACGGCCTGCGTCGTCGCCAGCAGAAGTACGGCATGGTGACGATGTGCATCGGCACCGGCATGGGCGCAGCGGGTATTTTCGAGGCGCTGTAAGGTTCAAAGCGTTGCCTCGTTGGGCTTCATGGCGTGGGCCGGGTTGGCACGGCTGCCCGGGACACGCCGTGAACCCATCCATGGGGGCTCGATGGCGCCATCCATGGCGCCAACGGTCCCGGGCAGCCCTGCCAACCCGGCCCTTCCAGCCCCCCCCCCGCGGCGGAAGGTTGAGCAAAGGCAGGGTCAAAGGCCGGGGTCAGAGCCCTTTGCTTCGCAAAGGGATCTGACCCCAACCCACGAAAAAAGGCAGCCAGTGGCTGCCTTTTTTGCTTTTGCTTCTGCCCTTGATTCCGCCCTTCCCGTCCGCGCCCGCAGGAAACCTAACAGGCGGGACGGGTGGGCCGTTGCAGGACCGTTGGCGCCATGGATGGCGCCATCGAGCCCCCATGGACGGGTTTACGGCGTGTCCTGCAACGGCCCACCCGTCCCGCCCATCACGTATCAATCAAAGCGCTGACGGAGCGCTTGATAAACCCCTTATTCCGCCAGCATCGCCGCCAGCTTCTCCCGCGCCGGGCCGGCCAGCTTCGGGTTGTCCAGCGCGAAGCGGATCGTCGCCTCCACCAGCCCCAGGTGCGTACCGCAGTCGAAGCGGGTGCCCTCGAAACGATAGGCATCGACTTCTTCGGTCTTCAACAGCTCGGCAATCGCATCGGTCAGCTGGATCTCGCCGCCGGCACCGGTCTGGGTCTGTTCCAGCAGTTCGAAGATCTTCGGGCTCAGCACGTAGCGACCGACCACCGCCAGGTCGCTCGGCGCGTCCTCCGGCTTCGGCTTCTCGACGATCTGCGAAATGCGGCCCTTGCGGCCATCGAACGCCTCAGTGGCGACGATGCCGTAGCTGGCGGTCTTTTCGTGCGGCACGTCTTCGACCGCGATCACGCTGGCACCGCTGGCCTCATTGAGGTCGGCCATCTGCTTCAGCGCACCGGCACCGCGGTTCCAGATCAGATCGTCGGGCAGCAGCACCGCGAACGGCTCGTCACCGATCACAGCCTTGGCACACAGCACTGCGTGCCCCAGGCCCAGCGCCTCGGCCTGGGTCACGAAGATCGCGCGCACGCCATTGGGCAGCACATGCCGGATCAGCTCCAGCTGCTCCTGCTTGCCGGCGCGCTCGAGCTTCTGCTCCAGCTCGTAGGCCTTGTCGAAATAATCGGCGACGGCGTGCTTGTAGCGGTTGGTGATGAACACCAGCGTGTCGCAGCCGGCTTCGATGGCTTCATCCACGGCGTACTGGATCAGCGGCCGATCAATGATCGGCAGCATCTCCTTCGGCACAGTCTTGGTTGCTGGCAAAAAACGCGTTCCCAGTCCTGCCACCGGGAAAACTGCCTTGCGAATTCGCTTGCTCATTGGTGCCTGTTCGCCTCACGTGCCGGAAAGGGCACGACTTTAGCGGATGAAATGTAAGCATCCTGTTCGATTGGCGAGAATTCCGGCATCGTCGCAAACAGGATTTCCTGGATGCTGGCAGTGTCGTAGCTGGCAATCGCCTCACGCAGGCGCGGAACATTGCCCAGCACCAGGTCGCGCGAGAACGTACGCACGCCGGCCTCGAGAATCTTCGGGTGCGCGGTCGAACGGTAGTCTTCGTCCGAATAGAACAGGGTCTCGTGCAGCTTCTCGCCCGGGCGCAGGCCGGTATAGATGATCTGGATGTCCTTGTACGGCTGCTTGCCGGTCAGGCGGATCATCTGTTCGGCCAGCACGCGGATCGGCACCGGCTCGCCCATGTCCAGAGTGTAGATCGCACCATGCGACGCCGACGCGGCCGCCTGCAGGATCAGCTGGCAGGCCTCGGGGATGGTCATGAAGTAACGGCTGACTTCCGGGTCCGTGACCGTGACCGGACCACCGCGCAGGATCTGCTCGCGGAACAGCGGCACCACGCTGCCGGCCGACGCCAGCACGTTGCCGAAGCGCACCGTGACGAAACGGGTGTGCGTGGACTTCTGGTCCAGGCTCTGGCAGATCATCTCGGCGTAGCGCTTGCTCGCACCCAGCGCATTGACCGGATCGACCGCCTTGTCCGTGGAAATGAACACGAAATGCTCCACGCGGGCTTCCAGGCACGCGCGGGCGACGTTCTCGGTCGCCAGGATGTTGTTGCGCACCGCTTCGCGCAGCTGGCGCTCCAGCACCGGCACATGCTTGTAGGCGGCGGCATGGAAGGCGGTATCGACCGGGTGCAGCGACAGCGCGTGGCGGATCACGGCCGGGTCGCCACAGTCGCCCAACACCGCCTCGATCTCGACATCGGGGAAGCTGCGCCGCAGCTCGCCTTCGATGGTCAGCAACAGCAGTTCACTGATCTCCAGCAGGATGATGCGACCGGCACCGTGCCGCGCGCACTGGCGGCACAGCTCCGAGCCGATCGAACCACCGGCGCCGGTAACCATCACGGTGCGCCCACCCAACCAGCCACGGATCAGGTTCCAGTCCGGCATGATCGGCTTGCGGCCCAGCAGGTCTTCGATCGCCACTTCCTTCAGCTGGCCTGGCAGCGACTGGCCCTGCAGGATGTCGCTGAGCTTGGGCACGGTACGGAACGGAACGCCGGTGCTTTCGCAGATCGCGACAACGCGCTGCATGCCTGCGGCATCCAGCGACGGCATGGCAATGACCAGCAGCTTGGCAGCGGTCTCGCGGACCACCGTCGGGGCGTCATCCAGGGTGCCGAGGATCGGCAGGCCCTGCAGCTTGGCACCCCGCAGGTGCGGTGCATCGTCGAGCAGGCCGACCGGCTCGAAGTTGCCGGAACGACGCAGGTCGCGCACCAGTGTTTCCGCCGCCTGGCCGGCGCCGAGGATCAGCACGCGGCGGGCGCTGGAATCGGACTGCAGTGCCTGGTAGTCCTTCCAGGCCCGGTACAGCAGGCGCGGTGCGCCCAACAGTGCCGACAGCGCGAACGGGTAGATCACCAGCACCGACATCGGCACGCCGTCGAAGCGCTTCCACATCAGCACCAGGACGATGGCGACCATGCCGATGAAGCTGGCCTTGAAGATGTTCAGCAGGTCGCTGACGCTGGCGAACCGCCACAGCCCGCGATACAGGCCCACGCGCCAGAACACCAGGCCCTGCAGCAGCAGGACCAGGGTGGTATCGACGTTCCACAGGGGCAACGCCGGAGCGTTGGGCAGGATCGAGTAACGCCCTGCATGGAGCAACTGCCAGCATGCCCAGACCATGAAGAGGTCGTGGCAGACGATGGCCGAACGCGGCATCAGGCCGAGGATTCTGTCCCGCCAGGGTGAAGCCATAAGTCAGGTATTTCCTTGTCGGTAGCGCATTCCATTGCGCAGGAGGAGCCAGAGGACGCTCAGCGCGGTGAACCACGCGATCGCCACGGCAGCCTCCCACCTCGGCTGCAGATTGGAGCAGACATTGAACACTGTAATACTGAACAGGCCCAAAGCAAAGTACATCCCTGTCACCTGGGGGTGACTGGCTCCTGCCTGCACCGCGCGCTGGTAGACGTGCTGGGTATGGGGTTCCATCCAGCGTTGTCCCGAAATGATGCGCGCCAGCAGTGTGAAGCCTGCGTCCACGAGGAACGGCGAAACCGGGACCAGCAGCAGGATCCAGTTGATATCGGTACGCACGCTGGCGAGCGCCAGCACCGCTGCGACCGCATACCCCAACGCGCCGCTTCCGACATCGCCCATGAAGATCCGGGCCCGCGGGAAGTTGAACGGCAGGAATCCCAGGCAGGCCAGGCCCAGCGCCACGGCAGCCAGCGAGTACGGCCACGGCAGCACCGGCGCCAGCCCCAGCATCGCTACGACGGCCTGGCTGGCGGCGATGCCGTTGATGCCGTCCATGAAATTCCAGATGTTGATCAGCGAGGCAGTGAACAGCAGCACCAGCGTGGCCAACAGCCAGCTTCCGCCGTTCACCTTGACCAGGCCGGCCAGCAGCGCCGCAGCGATGAAGTGCACCAGCAGGCGACGCATCGCCGGCAGGGGCTTGTGGTCGTCCCACCAGCCGATGCCGGCCACCAGCACCAGCCCAAGGCTGGCCACCAGCAAGCTGGGAGTCGCTTCGGGCCAGGCCCACATGGCCACGCCAGCAGTCACCAGCAGGCTGATGACGATGGCGATGCCGCCACCGCGCGGGGTGGCGACGCTATGGCTGCGGCGTTCGCCCGGCTGGTCCATCAACTGCTGGCGCAGCGCATAGCCGCGTGCAGCCCAGGTCAGCAGCGCGCTCAGCAGGGCGAGCGCCAGCAGCGCGCCCATCACAAGCCAGGGCATGGATCAGAGCACCGCGTAGTTCAGCAGCGGCTTGACCGTTCCCCACTCCTTGCAGCTCGGGCACTGCCAGTGGTGGGTACGTGCCCCGAAGCCGCAGCGGGTGCAGCGATAGGCCGGGTTGCGCACCAGCAGCTGGTCGGTGATGTGCTTGAGGTCATGCAGGGTGGCGGTGGAATCGGCGCCCTCGGCGAGGGTGAGGTCGATCAGCGCGGACTCGCCACGCACCGACGGGCGATCCTTCAGCTGGCGGCCGAGGTAGGCACGCGCCGGGGCCACGCCCTCCTGTTCTTCCATCAGCCGGGTCAGCGCCAGCACCGGGGCAATGCCACGGTAATGCTCGGTCATCTCCGACAGGAACGCGCGCGCACCTGCCAGATCGCCCACCTTGCGATAGTTCTGCATCAACGCCGGCAGCAGTTCCGGCAGGTATTCGGGATCGTTGCGCGCGGCGCGCTCGAAGGCGCGCACGGCGGCCTCAGGATTGCCCGCGTCGGTTTCCAACCGGCCCTCGATGATGCCGGCGCGCACCGACATCGCATCGGCCTGGTAGGCGCGGGCGATCGCTGCCCTCGCCTCTTCCAGCTTGCCGGCGCCACGGAATCGCTCGGCCAGTTCGCACTCGAACTGCCCGATCAGCTTGCCCATCGGCTCGCCGGTGACATCCTCGAACCGGGTGGCGTTGTCGATGGCCTTTTCCCAATCGCGCTCGGCCTGGTAGATGCCGATCAGGTGCTTGAGCGCCTGCGGTGCGCGCTGATCCAGCTGGGCCAGCTCGGTGAACACGGTCTCGGCACGGTCCAGCAGGCCGGACTTCATGTAGTCCTCGCCCAGGGCCAGCAGGGCCTGCACGCGTTGTGCGTCACTCAGGTCATGGCGATTGACCAGGCCCTGGTGCAGGCGGATGGCGCGGTCGACTTCGCCACGACGGCGGAACAGATGGCCCAGCGCGACCTGGGTCTCGAAGGTTTCCTTGTCCAGCTCGGCGATGTGCAGGAACAGCTCGATGGCCTTGTCCGGCTGCTCGTTGAGCAGGTAGTTCAGGCCCCGGAAGTAGGTGCTGGACAGGCGGCTGACCTGGTTGTCACCGTGGCGTTGGCCACCACGCCGCCCGATCACCCACCCGGCCAGTGCGGCCAGCGGTACGAACAGGAAGAACCAGAACCACTCGGTGACGAAATCCATCTTCGATCAACGTCCATCAAAAGATTGGGGGGAAGCAACCGGTGCCGGCGAAGCGACAGCAGACTTGTTGGCGCGACGCAGCTGGCCGTAGAGCGGAATGACCACGCTCACCAGCACCAGGCCAGCACCGACGATGACACCGATCAGCAATGCGGCAATGATTGCCACGCCGACCGAGGTCTTCAGTTGGGTGAAAACAAGGTTGATGGTCATCTCGTCCATGTTCATGGCACCGATGATCAACCCGAGAATGAGTACCGCCAGCAGGACCAGCAGACGAAAAACCTTCATGCGACAGCTCCAGTGGCAGGAGTCCGTAGCTTATCCGACTCGCGGCTGGATTCGCACGCGGTGGCGCGACGGCAGGCTCAGGCCGGATCGGCGTCCAGCGGCAGCACACTGCTGACCCGCTCGCGCAGTTCCTTGCCCGGCTTGAAATGGGGGACATGCTTGCCCGGCAGGGCAACCGATTCGCCGGTCTTCGGGTTGCGACCCAGGCGCGGCGGACGATAGTGCAGCGAGAAGCTGCCAAATCCACGGATTTCGATGCGATCCCCGGCGGACAGCGATCCGCCCATCATTTCCAGCAACGACTTCACCGCCAGATCGACATCATCGGCCTTCAGGTGCGCCTGGCGGCGCGCAAGGATTTCGATCAGTTCGGATTTGGTCATTACCGGCTCACATCAGGGGCATCTCAGCCTGAAACGGCCCGGGCAATGCCCGGGCCGTCCAGGAAACAACGAACAGCCTAAGGCCGATTACTCGGACTTGTTGCCGTTCAGCTGTGCACGCAGCAGCGCGCCCAGCTGGGTGGTGCCGCTGGAAGCCGAAGAGGACTGGTATTCCTCCAGCACTTCGCGCATTTCAGCGTCGTCCTTGGCCTTGATCGACAGCTGCAGGGTACGGCCCTTGCGGTCCATGCCCACGAACTTGGCTTCGACCTTGTCGCCGACCTTCAGGTGCTGGGTGGCGTCGTCAACGCGCTCGTTGGCGATGTCACGGGCCGAGACGTAACCTTCGATGCCGTCAGCCAGCTCGATGATCGCGCCCTTGGCGTCGACTTCCTTCACCACGCCTTCGACCTTGGAGCCCTTCGGATTGGCAGCCATGTACTGGCCGAACGGATCCTGCTCCAGCTGCTTCACGCCCAGGGAGATGCGCTCGCGCTCCGGATCGACGGCCAGGACGACGGCGTCCAGGGTATCGCCCTTCTTGAAGTTGCGAACGACGTCTTCGCCGGTGGTGTTCCAGCTGATGTCGGACAGGTGGACCAGGCCGTCGATGCCGCCGTCCAGGCCGATGAAGATGCCGAAGTCGGTGATCGACTTGATCTGGCCCGACACCTTGTCACCCTTCTTGTGGGTGGCAGCGAAGGTTTCCCACGGATTGGCGGCAACCTGCTTCATGCCCAGCGAGATGCGGCGACGCTCTTCATCGACGTCCAGCACCATCACTTCGACTTCATCACCCACCTGGACAACCTTGGACGGGTTGACGTTCTTGTTGGTCCAATCCATCTCGGAGACGTGCACCAGGCCTTCGACGCCCGGCTCGATCTCAACGAACGCACCGTAATCGGTGACGTTGGAGACCTTGCCGAAGACGCGGCTGTTGGCCGGGTAACGACGGCCGATGTTGTCCCACGGATCCTCGCCCAGCTGCTTCAGGCCCAGCGAAACGCGGTTGCGCTCGCGGTCGAACTTCAGCACGCGGACGTCCAGCTCGTCGCCGACGTTCACGACTTCCGACGGGTGACGCACGCGCTTCCACGCCATGTCGGTGATGTGCAGCAGGCCGTCGATACCACCCAGGTCCACGAACGCGCCGTAATCGGTCAGGTTCTTGACGACACCCTTCAGGATCGCGCCTTCCTGCAGCTTGTCCATCAGCTGCTCGCGCTCTTCCGAGTGCTCGCTTTCGACGACAGCGCGGCGCGAGACCACGACGTTGTTACGCTTGCGGTCCAGCTTGATGAGCTTGAACTCGAGTTCCTTGCCCTCCAGGTAGGCCGGATCGCGCACCGGGCGCACATCGACCAGGGAACCCGGCAGGAAGGCGCGGACATCCTTGATGTCCACGGTGAAACCACCCTTGACCTTGCCGCTGATGCGGCCGGTGATGGTTTCGTTCTTTTCCAACGCTTCTTCCAGCTCGTCCCACACCATCGCGCGCTTGGCCTTCTCGCGCGACAGGACGGTTTCGCCGAAGCCGTTCTCGATCGAGTCGAGGGCGACCTTGACGATGTCGCCTTCGGCGACGTCGATTTCGCCAGCGTCGTTACGGAACTGTTCGATCGGCACGATGCCTTCGGACTTCAGGCCAGCGTTGATCACCACGACGTCGCCGCGGACTTCAACAACGGTACCGCTGACGATGGCGCCCGGCTTCAGCTTGGCCAGGTTGGCCTGGCTGGCTTCAAACAGTTCGGCAAATGATTCGGTCATTAGATTTACTCTGTTGGACACATGGGTCGGTGGCGTCCCCTTCAGGGGAATGGCGACCGCCCGCCTGTTGGTCGACCCCGGAAACGCAGGTCGTGTGTAGTAGGAAAACCGCCACGCATCATTGCGCGACGGAGCTGGTACAGCACTGCTTTGCGCGACCACTGCCGATGCGGCTGGCAGTGCTCCCGCGCGAACGGATCAGGCAGCCGGAACCGGAAGCAGATCCATCACTCGGGCAACGACATCATCGATGCCGATGCCTGTGGTGTCGATGAGGACAGCATCGTCTGCCGGCTTCAGGGGCGCCACGGTACGCTGAGCATCACGGGCGTCGCGGGCCATGATCTCGCGCAGGAGGTCATCAAAGTTAACAGAAACCCCCTTGTCTTTCAACTGCTTATGCCGGCGCTCGGCGCGCTCCTCGGCACTGGCGGTCAGGAAGACCTTGTAGGGAGCGTCCGGAAAGATCACCGTGCCCATGTCGCGGCCGTCGGCGACCAGGCCCGGCAGCTCCCTGAATGCGCGCTGGCGCTCCTTCAGGGCGGCCCGGACCTCCGGGATGGCGGCAATGGCCGAGGCCAGCGCCCCGGTGGTCTCCAGGCGCAGCTCGTCGGTGGCATCGGTGCCGTTGACCATGACCCGCATGGCATCGCCCTGCTCGACAAACTGGACGTGGGTGTCGAAGGTGCAGCGCACCAGCGCCGAGGCGTCGGAGGTATCGATGTCGGCCCAGCTTGCGGCCACGCCCACCGCCCGGTACAGCGCGCCCGAATCCAGGTAATGCCAGCCCATCCTGCGCGCGATGATGCGGCTGATGGTACCCTTGCCGGCCCCGGATGGGCCGTCGATGGTCAGGACGGGAGCGAGTGGATTCATGGGGGTCCCAGAGCGTGTGAAGAGGCCATTCTAGCCCCTGCCAGACGCCCCCAGCGGGATCTTTTGTGCAACCACTTGAAACCACGAGGAAAAGCCCGGTAGAATGGCGGGCTTGAACGAGCGTCAACTGCCGATTGTCTTTCGCATATCGCGGCCACGCTCCACCCGAACAACTACTGTTTACGCCGAGGTATGCCATGAAAGTCCTGTCCTCCCTGAAGTCGGCGAAGGCCCGTCACCGTGACTGCAAGGTCGTGCGTCGTCGTGGCAAGATCTTCGTCATCTGCAAGTCGAACCCGCGTTTCAAGGCGCGTCAGCGCTAAGCCTCACAGCCTTCCGGCTGCGGCTGGCCCTACGCGGGGCCGACCCGATGCAAGAAACCGCCTTCGGGCGGTTTTTTGTTTATGCGGCTTTTTCCTGCCGTTTTTGCTGTAATCGCCTTTCTTGACCACTGGGGAGTAGATCGAGATGAAGCGTTACCTGTCCGCCCTGGCCGTAATGGCCGCCCTGGCCGCCGCCACACCGGCACTGGCCGATACCCTGCTTGTCGACCGTGCCCGCGAGAAGCCGGCCGGTGCCCTGCCCGTGCGCGGCCAGAGCATGCAGCAGGTGCAGGCGCAGTTCGGCGCGCCCAGCGAACAACTGCAGCCGCGTGGCGGGCAGAAGCGGCAGTGGCCGACCATCAACCGCTGGGTGTACCCGCAGTTCACCGTCTACTTCGAGAAGCAGAAGGTGATCGACGTGGTGGCCAACCAGGCGGACCCGAACGAAATCGGCCCGAAACCACCGATCCGTTGATCCCTTTACCCGCCCTGGGCGGGCCTGTGTAGCGAGACCATGAACCAGACCCTTCGTTTTCCTGCCGAGTGGGAAGCCCAGAGCGGCGTCCTGATTGCCTGGCCTACCGCCGACACCGACTGGGCCGACCGCCTGGGCCAGGTGGAAGAGACCTACATCGCCCTGGTCGCGGCCATCACCCGCTTCCAGCCGGTGCTGATCTGCGTGGCCGACGACGATGTGGAGACCTATGCCGAAATGCGGCTGCGCTCCAACCGCATCGACATGGACAAGGTCCACTTCACCACGGCCGCCTACGACGATACCTGGCTGCGCGACTCCGGCCCGATCACCCTGCGCCGCGCCGACGGCGGTTTCCAGCTGCTGGACTTCCGCTTCACTGGCTGGGGCGGCAAGTTCGACGCGACCCTGGATGACCAGCTGGTGGGCGTGCTCGACCAGGCTGGCGTGTTCAACGACGCCCCGGTGCGCAGCATTCCGTTCGCGCTGGAAGGCGGTGGCATCGAGACCGACGGCGAAGGCACCCTGCTGACCACCTGGAAGTGCCTGCACGAACGCCACCCGGACCGCGACCGCGCGAGCCTGAGCGCCGACCTGGCCGACTGGCTGCAGCAGGACCGCGTGCTGTGGCTGGACCACGGGTATCTGGAAGGCGACGACACCGACGCCCACATCGACACCCTGGCCCGCTTCGCTTCGCCTGACAGCATCGTCTACCAGGCCTGCGACGACGAGAGCGACTCGCACTACGCCGAACTGCAGGCGATGGGCAACGAGCTGGCCGCGCTGCGCACCAAGGACGGCAAGCCGTACCGCCTGTTCCCGCTGCCGTGGGCACAGCCGGTGATCGACGAAGGCCGCCGTCTTGCGGCGTCGTACGCCAACTACCTGATCGTCAACGGCGCGGTGCTGATGCCCGCTTATGGCGATCCGGCCGACGACCTGGCCCGTGATGTGCTGGCCCAGGCGCACCCGGGTCGCGAGATCGTGCAGGTGCCCTGCCGCTCGCTGATCTGGCAGAACGGTAGCCTGCACTGCATCACCATGCAGCTGCCGGAAGGGCTGTTGAAGGCATGACGGTAGTGCCGGCCGCTGGCCGGCAACCCTGCACTGCCTGATGGATCCACGGGATTGCCGGCCAGCGGCCGGCACTACCGATCGCACCCATTCAGCGCGCGACACGCCGCCGCCGCCCATCCGCGCTAACATGCAGGTTTTCCCCCGCAGGAACGCCCCGCATGAACTCGCGCAGCCCCCTTACCGTCGCCCTGATCCAGGAGCGCAACCACGGTGATGCCGCCGCCAACCTGGCGGTGATCGAAGCACGCGTGGCCGAGGCGGCTGCGCAGGGTGCCAAGCTGGTGCTGCTGCAGGAACTGCACAACGGCCCGTACTTCTGCCAGCACGAATCGGTGGACGAGTTCGACCTGGCCGAACCCATTCCGGGCCCGAGCACCGAGCGCCTGGGCGCATTGGCCAAGAAGCATGGCGTGGTGCTGGTCGGCTCGCTGTTCGAGCGCCGCGCTGCCGGCCTGTACCACAACACCGCGGTGGTGTTTGAAAAGGACGGCACCCTGCTCGGCAAGTACCGCAAGATGCACATCCCGGACGACCCGGGCTTCTACGAGAAGTTCTACTTCACCCCGGGCGACATCGGCTTCACGCCGATCGACACTTCGGTGGGCCGCCTGGGCGTGCTGGTGTGCTGGGACCAGTGGTACCCGGAAGCGGCGCGGCTGATGGCGCTGGCCGGTGCCGAGCTGCTGCTGTACCCGACCGCGATCGGCTGGGACCCGGACGACGTGCAGGACGAGAAGACCCGCCAGCGCGACGCCTGGGTGCTGAGCCACCGCGGCCACGCCGTGGCCAACGGCCTGCCGGTGCTGAGCTGCAACCGCGTCGGCCACGAAGCCTCGCCGCTGGGCGCGTCGGGCATCCAGTTCTGGGGCAACAGCCACGTGCTCGGCCCGCAGGGCGAGTTCCTGGCCGAGGCCGGCACCGATGCCACCGTGCTGCTGTGCGATGTCGATCTGCAGCGCAGCGAGCATGTGCGCCGCATCTGGCCGTTCCTGCGTGATCGCCGCATCGATGCCTACGGCGGCCTGCTCAAGCGCTACATCGACTGAGCCGGAGCCCGCGCATGGCCGTCCTCATCCGAGATGCCGGTCCGGCCGACATCGCCGCGATCACTGCGATCTACGCGGTGGAAGTGACCGACTTCGTCAATACCTACGAGTACGACATCCCGGACGCGAACGAGATGCTGCGCCGCATGCGCGACATCATCGACCGTGGCTTCCCCTACCTGGTCGCCGAGATCGACGGCCAGGTGGCCGGCTATGCCTATGCCAACACCTATCGCACCCGCATCGCCTACCAGTGGACCGTGGAGAACTCGGTCTACGTCGATGCCGCGTTCCAGGGCAAGGGTGTCGGCACCGGCCTGCTACAGGCCTTGATCGATGCCTGCATCGCGCGTGGCTACCGGCAGATGGTGGCGGTGATCGGCGAACCGACCAACACCGCCTCGATCAAGCTGCACGAACGCTTCGGCTTCGAGCGGGTGGGCGTGTTCCGTGGCCTCGGCCGCAAGCATGGCCGCTGGCTCGACACCGTGCAGATGCAGCGCGCGCTCGGCGATGGCGCCGACACCGCACCCTCCAATGAATGAACCCATGACCGAAACCCTTCCCGAGACCGGCGACGATCTGTTCGCCGGCCAGCCGGTGCGCGTCGTCGAACGCGACGGCGTACGCTACACCCTGCTGGGCACTGCCCACGTCTCACGCGCCAGCGTCGAGGCCGTTGAAAAAGCCATCGACAGCGGCCGCTTCGATGCCGTTGCCGTCGAGCTGGACCCGCAGCGCCTGCAGGCGCTGAGCGACCCCGACACGCTGGCCAAGCTCGACCTGGTCGAGGTGATCCGCAAGGGCCGCGTCGCCCTGTTCGCCGCCAACCTGGCCCTGTCCGCCTACCAGCGCCGCCTGGCCGAGCAACTCGACATCGAGCCCGGTGCCGAGCTGAAGCGTGCGGTGGAACTCGCCCGCGAACGCAACCTGCCGGTGCACCTGATCGACCGCGAGGTCGGCCTGACCTTCCGCCGAGCGTCGCAACGGCTGGGCTTCTTCGGCAAGCTGAAGCTGGTTGCCGGCCTCGGCGCCGGACTGTTCTCGTCCGAGGAAGTGGGCGAGAACGAGATCGAGAAGCTCAAGCAGGGCGACATGCTGGAATCGAGCTTCGGTGAGTTCGCCAGCGAGAGCCCGGCGCTGTACGAGACCATCATCGGCGAGCGTGACCGCTACATGGCCACCCGCCTGCGCGAAGAACACGACCCGCACCAGCGCGAAGTGCTGGCAGTGGTCGGAGCCGGCCACCTGGCGGGTCTGGCACGCCACCTGGAAACCGACACCGAGGCACCGGCGCCGCTGCGCGCCGAGCTGGAGGCAGTGCCGAAGAAGCGCAACATCCCGTGGTTCACGCTGGGTATCCTGGCGATCGTGGCGACCGGCATCGGCGTAGGCTTCTACCGCGGCGGCCTGGGCGTAGGCACCGAGCTGCTGGCAACCTGGGCGATGTATACCGGCGGCCTGGCCGGCCTGGGCTGCCTGCTGGCCGGCGGTCACCCGCTGAGCATCCTCACCGCGATCGCGGTGGCCCCATTCAAGCCGTTCCGCCTGAGCATCCCGACCGGCGCCTTCTCGGCACTGGTGGAAGCGCGTGTGCGCAAGCCAGCCTACGAGGACTTCCTGAAGCTGCGCGACGACGCGCAGAGCCTGAAGGGCTGGTACCGCAATCGCGTTACCCGCGTGGTGCTGACCTTCATGCTGACCAACATCGGCAGCATGCTCGGCCTGTGGCTGACCACGTTCAAGGTGTGGGGCAAGGTGGCGGGTTAACCCCTCAACCGGCCACAGAATCTGTAGCGCCCGAGCCCATGCACGGGCGACGCCGCAATGCGGCGAACAGCAGCCGAGCATGGCTATGCCGGCCGTCCTGGCCGACACCCTCCGGGCCGCCGCAAGCGACGTTGGCAGCGGCTCCTGCCGCTGCCTTCGGCTCTACAGAGGCAAGCAGACGCGGCGAGCAAAAAAGGGGGAGGCCGCCCCACTACGACCGGCCTCCCCCACACCACAACACGTTGACCTGCCTTACAGCCGGGCAGCGCCCGGCTCTACCATCTCCACTCCACGCGCACGGCGGATCAGCCGCGTCACGGCATTGCGCAGGTCATCGAGCACCGCGTAGATCGTCGGCAGGAACAACAGGCTGACCACGGTCGAGAACGCCAGGCCGCCGGCAATCGCGCGCGCCATCGGCGAGTACTCCGGGCCATTGCCGAACATCTGCGTGTCGGTCAGCGAGATCGGCACCATCGCCAGGATCGCCGTGCCCATGGTCATCATGATCGGGCGCAGGCGTTCACGTGAGCCTTCCACCAGCGCCTGGGTACGGCCCATGCCGCTGCGCCGCAGGTTGTTGATGTGCTCGATCATCACGATGCCGTTGTTCACCACCACGCCCATCAGCACCAGGATGCCGATGAAGGACATGATCCCGAACGAGGTGCCGGTGATCCAGAACAGCCAGAACACGCCGAAGATCGAGAACAGCACGCCGCTCATGATCGCCGCCGGGAACAACAGCGACTCGAATACCGCCGCCATCACCACGTAGATCATCACCAGCGCGATCAGCAGGTTGAACACCATCTGCTGCATGGCTTCGTCGTCGTTGCCGTAATCGCCGCCGTCGAAGGTGAAGCCATAGCCGGCCGGGAAGTTCATCGGCTTGAGCACGGCTTCGATCGCCTTGCGCCCGTCCGGCGCGGTGACCTTCTCGGCCAGGTTGGCCTTGATGGTCAGCGTCGTCTGACGGTTGGTGCGGCCGATCTGGGTGGCTGACGAACCAACGTCCACGGTGACCAGGCTCAGCAGCGGCACGCTGCGGCCATCGCCGGTACGCACGCTGAAACCGGCCAGGTCTTCCGGGCTGCTCTGCTCGGCGCCGGCAAAGCGCACCCACACCGGCACTTCATTGTCACCGCGGCGGAACTCGCGCATCGGTGCGCCGCGCAGCGCCAGGCCGACGAAGCTGGCCACCTGTTCGGCGTTGAAGCCGAACGCTGCGGCACGCTCACGGTCGACGCGCACCTTCAGCTCGCCGCCTTTCTCGCCGTTGTCGATGCGCACGTCCCGCAGTTCGGCACGCTGCGCCAGCAACGGCACCACCTCCTGGCCGATCTCCTGCAGCATGGAGCTGGAGTCGCCCACCAGCTGCACCTGCACGCCCTGGTTGCCGCCACCACCGCCATCGCCGCCCTGGTTGCCGACGAAATAGTCGGTGCGGGCGGACTTCGGCAGGCCCTTGCGCAACTCTTCCTGCAGCGCCTTGATGTCCTTGGCGTACTTCTCGTCCAGGGTGACCACCGTGGAGCTGCCTTCCTGCTCGCTGTACCAGGAGTACACCTGCTTGACGTGCAGGCGTTCGCGGTTCTGGTCGATCCAGTTCTCCACCCGCGCCACTTCCTCGGACATCTGCCGGTAGGTGTAGGCGCCCTTCCACATGTAACCGATGAAGATGTCCTTGCCGCCCTCACCACCGAACATGTCGACCTTGGTCAGCTTCATCGGCACCAGGCTGACCAGCACCACCAGCAGGATGCCGAGCAGGCTCCAGCCGCGGTGATGCAGCGACCAGTCCAGCAGCTGCGCGTAGCGGCGCTGCAGGCGCGCGATCAGGCCGGTCTGCGAGTGCACCAGCTTGGGGGTGGCCATGCGTGCGGACAGCATTGGGATCAGGCTGACCGCGACCAGCCACGAGGCCAGCAGCGAAACCGAGATGGTGATCGCGATCTGCGCCATGAAGATGCTGATGTTGTTGGTTTCGCCGAACAGGTTCGGCACGAACACGATGCAGTGGCAGAGCGTGCCGGCGCTGAGCGCGATGGCCACGTTGCGGGTGCCGATGATCGAGGCCAGCCGTGGCTGTCCCGGCATGCGCTCGCGCTCCTGGTAGATGCTCTCCACCACCACCACGGCGTTGTCGACCAGCATGCCCACCGCGAGCAGCAGGCCCATCATGGTCAGGATGTTCAGCGTCACCCCGACGAAGTACATGAAGCCCAGGGTGATGGTGAAGCAGATCGGAATGGCCAGGGTCACCATCAGCGTCGACGGCCAATGGCGCAGGAAGAAGAACAGCACCGTCACCGACAGGATCAGGCCGACCGCACCGGCCTCGGCCAGTTCCAGCAACGACGAGGTCACCGCCTTGCCCTGGTTGTCGATCACCTTGATCTGCACGTCACGCATCGACGGCTGCGCGCGGATCGCCTCGACTTCGGCCAGCGCCGCACGCGAAACGTCCACCAGGTTGGCACTGCGCTCCTTGAAGATGTCCAGGCCGACGGCCGGGTTGCCGTCCAGGCGGCGCCCGTAGTTCATCCGCGCCGGCTTCAGGCGCACGTCGGCGATATCGCCCAGGCGCAGGCCCTTGGCGTTGATCACCAGGTCGCGCATTTCCTGCAGGTCGGTGATCTCGCCCACCGGCTGCACGCGCACGCGCTGGCCGTTGTCGTCGATCTGACCGGCCGAGATCGAGAAGTTCAGCGTGCGCAGGCGCTCGCTCAGCTCGTTGATGCTCAACCCATGCGCGTTGAGCCGGTTCGGATCGATGGCGATCTCCACCTCGTTCGGCGGTGCGCCGGTGATGTCGACCCGGGCCACACCCGGGATGCGCTCGATGCGCCGTTTGAACTCACGGTCGAGCATGTCATAGGCAGTGGTCAGGTCGGTGGTGCTGGCCAGGCGCACCTTCAGTACCGGCTGGTCACTGCTGGACCACTTGAACACGTTGTAGCGCTGCAGGTCGTCGGGCAGGTCGCTGCGGATCGCATCGATACGCTCGCGCGCGTCGGACGCGGCAATGGCGATGTCGCGGTCCCAGTCGCTGAACTCGATATAGATCAGCGCCGCCTCGGAGGTGGCCGATGAGCGCATGCGCTTGATGCCGGTCATCGTCGCCAGCGACTCCTCGACCGGGCGGATGATGGTCCGCTCCACTTCCTCGGGCGTCGAGCCGGTGTATGGGATCTGCACGAACAGGAACGGCGCGGAGATGTCCGGCAGCGCCTCCAACGGCAGCCGGAACGAAGCGATCAGGCCGATCACCACCAGCGACACGAAGCACATGATGGTGGTGACCGGGCGGCGGATGGAGAACTCGGCAACGCTCATGCCGGCTCCTCCACACCTGCCGTGCCGCCCTCGTCGCCATGCAGGCCTTCACCGGCATGCTTGCGGCCGCGCTCACGGTAGTAGGCGTCGCCGCGACGATCCATCAGGTCGTACACCACCGGGATCACCAGCAGCGTCAGCAGCGTCGACACCAGCAGGCCACCGATCACGGTGATCGCCATCGGTGCACGCACTTCGGCGCCCTCGCCCATCGCCACCGCCAGCGGCAGGAAGCCGAACAGCGTGCACAGCGTGGTCATGATGATCGGGCGCAGGCGCGAACGCGCACCTTCCACCAGCGCCTCGTGCTTGGCCACACCGGCTTCGCGCAGCTGGTTGACCTTGTCGATCAGGATGATCGCGTTCTTGGTGACCAGGCCGACCAGCAGGATCAGGCCGATGAACACCACCACCGAGATGGGCTTGCCGGTCAGCATCAGCGCCAGGATCGCGCCGACCAGCGCCAGCGGGATGGTGAACAGGATCACGAACGGGTGCAGCAGCGACTCGAACTGCGAGGCCATCACCAGATAGACCAGGAAGATCGCCAGTCCAAAGGCGAAGATCAGCGACTTCGCCGCCTGCGCCAGCTCCTCGCCCTGCCCACCGATGTGCAGGCCAACGCCCGCGCCCAGCGGCTGCTCGGCCACCATCTGCTGCACTTCGCGCATGGCTGCGCCGAGGTCGATGTCGCGCAGGTTGGCCGATACCACCGCCACCCGGGTCTGGTCGGCACGATGGATCTCGCTGGGGCCGGTGGTGGCGACCACGTCGGCCACCGCGTCCAGGGTGACCGGGCGGGTGCTACCCGGATTGACGATCAGACGGCGGATGCTCTCGACGCTGGCGCGGTCACCTTCCTGGGCACGCACCAGCACGTCGATCTTGCGATCACGGAAGCTGTAGCGGGTGGCGACGTCGCCGCGCACCTTCTTCACCACCACGTCGGCGATCTGGCGGGTGGTCAGGCCCAGCGCACCCGCGCGCTCCTGGTCGAAGCGGATCTGGATTTCCGGGAAGCCCTCTTCCACCGTCGATTTCACGTCGGCGTAGTGCGCATTGCCGCGCAGCATCGCCGCCAAGCGCTGGCCAGCCACTTCCAGAGTCGCCATGTCCTGCCCGCGCAGTTCGATTTCCAACGGCGTGGAGAAGCTGAACAACGCCGGCCGCGCGAAGTCGACCTGGGCGCCCGGGTGCTGGCTCATGGTGCCGCGCAGGCGCTCGGTGATTGCTGCTTCAGTGCGCGCGTTGCCACCGCCTTCCATCACCACGGTCAGCTTGCCGATGTTCTCGCCGCTCTCGGTGGGGCTGGCGTCCAGGCGGGTGCCGCTGCCGCTGACACCGTACAGCGAAGCCACGCCCTCCCCCTTGCCATGCGCCAGTTGCAGCTCACGCACCAGCGCATCCGTCTGCTTCAGCGGCGTGCCGGCGGGCAGCTTCACCGTCATTTCGAACCGGTCCTGCGCCAGCTGCGGGATCAGGTCCGCGCCAAGCATCGGCACCAGCGCCATGGTCGCCACGAAAATGATGGCTGCCACGCCCAGCACCTTGCCCGGATGTGCCAATGCGCTCGGCAACAGGCGCAGATAGCCGCGCTCGGCGCCTGCATAGGGCTTCATCGCCAGATCACTGGCCTTGCGCATCACCGGGCCGACCACTGCGACCACGCCGCGCCACACGCGCACGACAAGCCAGGCCAGTGCATAGAAGCTCCAGCGCACGCTGGCAACCACGCCACGGCGGCCCAGCGCGACCGGCTTCTGCCAGCGCTTCTGCGGCTGCCATGCTGCGTTCGGCGCCTCTTCCGGGAACGCCAGCGGTGGCCGCCCCTTCAGCGAGCTCAGCATCGGGATCAGGGTCATCGACACCAGCAGCGAGATCGCGATGGCGATCGCCACGGTCAGCGCCTGGTCGCGGAACAGCTGTCCGGCAATCCCGTCGACGAACACCAGCGGCAGGAACACGGCGATGGTGGTCAGGGTTGAGGCAACCACCGCCATGCTCACTTCGCGGGTGCCGGCAATGGCCGCCTGCAGGATGCCCAGGCCACGCTCGCGGGCCTTGGCGATGCTCTCCAGCACCACGATCGAGTCATCGACCACCAGGCCGGTGGCCAAGGCCAGGCCGCCCAGCGACATCACGTTCAGACTCAGGCCGAGCTGGCCCATGAAGAAGAACGTGGCGATGATCGATACCGGCAACGACAGGCTGATCACGAACGTGCTCCAGCCATCGCGCAGGAACAGGAAGATGATCAGGATCGCCAGCAGGCCACCGATCACCGCGTCCTTCTTGACGTCGGCAATGGCGTGCTCGATGAAGCGCGACTGGTCCTCGATGGTGGTCAGCTCGACATCGGACGGGAACGTGCCCTTGATCTGTTCCAGCCGCTTGCGCAGCGCTTCGGCGGTGGACACGGTGTTGGCGTCGCCTTCCTTGTAGATGGCCAGCTCGACCGATTCCTTGCCGCCGAGGCGGATGATCGCTTCGCGCTCCTTGTAGCCCTGGCGCACTGTGGCCACGTCCTTCAGGCGTACCGGCACGCCGTTGGCGACCACGCTGGAGCCACCACCGGACGATGCGCTCTGTGCCGCCGACGCCGCCGCGATGGCTGCAGCGGAACCTGTCGACGCGGCGATGTTGAACATCTGCTGCAGCGCCGAATCCGCTGCGCTGCCGTTGGCGGCCTGGGTGGTGACCAGCAGGTTGCGGATTTCCTCGAGGTCGGCGAACTGGTTGACGGTACGCACCAGGAAGCGCTGCGAGCCTTCCTCCAGGCGGCCGCCGGAGATGTTGATGTTCTCGTCCTTCAGGCGCTTGATGACGGTGTCGATCGGCAGGTTCAGCTGCGCCAGCTTCTGCTGGTCGATGTCGACCTGGATCTCGTCTTCCAGGCCTCCGCCCACCTTCACTGCTGCCACGCCGGTGACCGGCTCCAGCTTCTTCTTCAGGTCTTCATCGGCATAGCGGCGCAGGCCGGTCAGCTCGCGGACCGCATCGGCATCGCTGGTCGGCGCCGTCCTGTTCGACAGCACCAGGCGCATGATCGGCTCGGTGGACGGATTGAAGCGCAGCAGCACCGGGGCCTTGGCCTCCAGCGGCAGGTTCAGCGCTTCCATCTTGTCACGCACCTCCAGGCTGGCCTGGTCCATGTTGGTGCCCCAGGCGAACTCCAGCACCACATCGCTCTGGCCGGTGCGCGAGACCGACTTCAGCTTGCGCAGGTTCTTGACCACGCCCACCGCTTCTTCAACCGGCTGGGTGATCAGGGTTTCGATTTCGGTCGGCGCCGCACCGGTGTATTCGGTGCGCACGGTCAGCGTCGGGTAGCTCAGGTCGGGCAGCAGGTTGACCTTGAGGTTGCCGAGCGCGATCAGGCCGAACAGCAGCAGCGTGACCGTGCACATGGCGATGGTCACACGGCGACGCGTGGCGAATTCCACCAGGCCGCCGCGCATGCCGGCGGCGGCGCCGTCGCGCGCCGGCGAGGCACCGTGGTCGTGACCCGGGGCAGTCATTGCTTGCTCCCGGCCTTGTCTGCGGGCTTGGCGGCCGCCGCGACCGCCTTCGCCTTCGGATCGGCAATCACCTGCACCGTGGTGCCGTCGCGCAGGGCGACCTTGCCGGCGGTGACCACCTGATCACCGGCCGCCAGGCCATCACGGATCTCCACCCACGGGCCCTCGGCGTAACCCAGCTTGACCGGAACGCGTGCGACCTTGCCTTCGCGCACGCGGAACACCGCAGGTTCACCGTCATCGAGCAACGCCAGGCGCGGCACCACCAGCGCATCGGCACGCTGGTCGTAATCGATGCGGATGCGGCCGAACATGCCGGGCTGCAGCGCGTGGGCGGCGCCATCGAAGGCACTGACCACGCGAAACGTGCCGCTGCCCGAGTCCACGACCGGCGCGATGCGGTCGACGGTGCCGGTGAAGCTCTGGCCCGGCAGGGCGTCGGCCGCCAGCGTCACCGGCTGGCCGGCACGCAGGGTGGCCAGCTCACGTTCGGGTACGTTGAGGGTGGCCTCCAGCCGCGAGTTGTCGACGATGCGGAAGATCGGTGTATTGATCTGCACGAAGTTGCCGGTCTTGATCGAGCGTGAGGCGATCACACCGGAGATTGGTGCCACTACCGTGGTGTAGGACAGCTCCAGCGTGGCCAGGCGGTACTGCGCACGGACGTTCTCCAGGTCATAGCGCAGCTGGTCGACATCGGCGGCGCTGACCATCTGCTGGCCGACCAGCTTCTGTGCGCGTTGGTAGTTGTTTTCCAGCTTGCGCATCTGCGCTTCGCTCTGAGCCACGGCCAGGCGCGCGCGGTCCGGGTCCAGCCGCACCAGCGGCTGGCCGGCAGTGACCCGCTGCCCTTCCTCGACCAGCACCGCCAAGGCCACGCCGGAGGTTTTGGCGACCACCTGCGACTCTGCACGTGGCTCCAGCGCCGCGGTGCCGGTGTAGCTGGCTGCGACGGCACGATGGCTGGCCACCGCCACTTCGACCGGGACCGCGTCGACCTTCTTCTCCTCCTTGGTCTCGGCAGCCTTGGCTTCGGAATTGGGCCCTGCGGCGCAACCGCCCAGCAGCAGGGAGGTGGAGATCAGCAGTGCGGCAGCGCAGATTCCGCTGCGACGGCCGGACAGGAAGGTTGGGTGCGACATCGTCAGGTCCCTGGAGGATGCGTGGACAGGTGTGGTAGCAAAGTAATGCACCACTTCACGGCAACACCATATCCCAAAGGTCATGGTGTCTTCACGCCGCTGGTCGGCCCGCCCCCATTTCAGCTAGATGAAACCTGAGGCTATACTCGGGTCGTTCCGTACCCCACGCCGGAACGACCAGACCCGAATCCCCGGAAACGACACCATGCGCCCGCAGCCGCTCGCCGCTTGTCTCGCTCTGGCCGTCCTCCTGCCCCTTGGGGCCGCCGCACAGCCCGCTCCCGCTCCTGCCACACCCGCCCCGGCGCCTGCCGCCGCGCCGGCGCCTGCCACGCCCGCCGGCAACTTCGACAATGGCCGCGTCCTGGCCTACACCTGCCAGGGGTGCCACGGCATCACCGGCTACAAGAACGCCTACCCCAGTTACCGGGTGCCGAAGATCGGCGGCCAGACCCAGCAGTACCTCGCCCAGGCCCTGACCGAGTACCGCCAGGGCAAGCGCCGGCATCCGACGATGCAGGCGCAGTCGATGAGTTTCAGCGAACAGGAGATCGCCGATCTCTCTGTTTACCTGTCCACCGTCAAGTAAGGCCCGCCCATGTCGAAAGCCGCGCATCCGATGCGTCACGCCATCGCCCTGTCCGTTGCCCTGCTGCTGGCGGCCTGTTCGCAGTCGCAGGTGGAAAACAGCGAGAAATCCGCCGCCGACCCGGGCCATGCCAGCGGCGAACACGGTTCTTCGTCCTCCGCCGGCCTGCCGGCTGGCCGCGAGGCTGCCGGCGCAGCCCGCGCCAAGGTGAAGGGCAAGGCCACCAACCAGAGCTGCATCGACTGCCACGGGGCCGACGGCAATGCGCCGATCGATCCGACCTACCCGAAGCTGGGTGGCCAGTACGGCGACTATCTGGCACATGCGCTGCAGGCCTACCGCGCCGGCGACCGCCAGCATGCGCTGATGACGCCGCAGGCGAAGGACCTGAGTGATCAGGACATCGCCGATCTGGCGGCGTATTTCGGCAGCCGGCCGAGCCAGCTGCGGGATCTGCACGGGGTCAAATGACCGCTCTGCGCGGATGACTGCTGCAATCTGATGCGTTCATAGGCGTTACTTTTCTTGATGACGCACATCCTTGTGCGTCACCCTGCGGGCCGGCTATGCCGTTCCGCCCTGCTCCTGCAGTGCGGTGCGCGCAAAGAAAAGTAACCAAAAGAAACGCTCCGCCGTCCGCGAGCCGATGCTACGCACCGGTACCCTGCGCTTCTCGGCCCACCGAGGGACGGCGCGGGAACTCGCTGCGCTCAGACACCCGCGCCTCTTCGCCCTCGCCGGACCTGCGGTGCTCGGCTCGCTTCAAGGCGGAATCAGATCAAAAGCCACAGCCGCCCGCAGGGTGAGACGGCCGTGGTAGCCGCTCAGCCTTCCAGCTCTTCCCAGCGCGCGTACGCGGCATCCAGCTCGGCCTGCACCTTGGCCAGCTGCTGGGTGTGCGCGGTCACTTCGGCACTGCTGCGGGTGTAGAACGCCGGGTCGTTCATCGCCGAGGTCAGGCCTTCGACATCGCCTTCCAGCTTCTCGATGGTCTTCGGCAGCTGCTCCAGTTCGCGCGCTTCCTTGTAGGCCAGCTTGCGCTTGGGCGCAGCCGGGGTGGCAGCAGCCGCCGCGGCCGGGGCGGCGGCCGCCGGCTTGGCTGCGGGGACCGAGGCAGGCGCTGCGATGCTGGCCGCATAACGCTGCCAGTCGCTGTAGCCACCGACGTACTCGCCGATCACGCCGTCGCCTTCCATCACCAGCGTGGAGGTCACCACGTTGTCGATGAAGTCACGGTCGTGGCTGACCAGCAGCAGCGTACCGGTGTACTCGCCCAGCAGCTCTTCCAGCAGCTCCAGGGTTTCCACGTCCAGGTCGTTGGTCGGTTCGTCCATCACCAGCAGGTTGGACGGCTGCGCGAACAGCTTGGCCAGCAGCAGGCGGTTGCGCTCGCCACCGGACAGGCGGGTGATCGGCGCACGCGCGCGTTCCGGGGTGAACATGAAGTCCTGCAGGTAGGCATGCACGTGCTTGCGCTTGCCGTTGAACTCGAGGAAATCGCGGCCTTCGGCCACGTTCTCGATCGCGCTCCAGTCTTCGCGCAGCACCGCGCGGTACTGGTCGAAATAGGCGATCTGCAGGTTGGTGCCGGCGTTGACTTCGCCCTTGGCCGGCTGCAGCTCTCCCAGCAGCAGCTTCAGCAGCGTCGTCTTGCCGCTGCCGTTGGGGCCGATCAGGCCGATGCGGTCGCCGCGCATGATGGTGGTGGTGAAGTCGCGGACCATGGTGCGCTCACCGAAGGCGAACGAAATATCCTTGACGTCGATGACCTTCTTGCCAGAGCTGATGCCCTGTGCGGCTTCCATCTTGACGTTGCCGCTGAGATCACGGCGCTGCGAACGCTCCACGCGCATCGCCTTCAGGCGGCGCACGCGGCCCTCATCGCGGGTGCGGCGCGCCTTGATGCCTTGGCGGATCCAGACCTCTTCCTGCGCCAGCAACTTGTCGAAGCGCGCGTTTTCCTGCGCCTGCGCGTTGAGGCGTTCCTCTCGGCGACGCTCGTAATTGGCCCAGTCGCCCGGCCAGCTGGTGACCTGGCCGCGGTCGATCTCGACGATGCGGGTGGCCAGTGCACGCAGGAAGCGGCGGTCATGGGTAACAAACACCACGCTGCCGCTCCAACCCTTCAGGAACGCTTCGAGCCAGTCGATGGCCTCAATGTCCAGGTGGTTGGTCGGTTCGTCCAGCAGCAGCACATCGGGGCTGGACACCAGCGCGCGGGCGAGCAGCACGCGGCGCTTCATGCCGCCGGACAGGCGGCCGAACTCGGCCTCGCCATCCAGGTCGAGCTTGGTCAGAGTTTCGCTGACGCGCTGGTCCAGGCCCCAGCCGTTGGCGGCATCGATCTTGGCCTGCACGTTGCCGAGGGCTTCGCCATCGAAGACTTCGGCATGGCTGAGGTGGTGGAATTCGGCCAGCCACTGGCCCAGCTCGCCGAGGCCATCGGCGACGACGTCGAACACCGAGCCGGCGGCGCCGTGCGGCACTTCCTGCTCCAAGCGGGTGACGCGCACGCCCTGCTGCACGCGCACTTCGCCGTCATCGGGCTTGTGGTCGCCGGACAGCAGCTTGAGCAGGGTGGATTTGCCGGCGCCGTTGCGGCCGATCAGGGCGATGCGTTCGCCCGGCTCGATCGACAGTTCGGCTTTTTCCAGCAACAACGGGCCGCCGACGCTGAAGTCGACGTTCTGCAGAGTAATCAGAGGCATCCGGATATTGTACGGGTTGGGGGCGTCGGCCGGGTTGCACCCGGCACCCGCGGTAGTGCCGGCCGCTGGCCGGCAACGTCAACGGCAACGTCAAAAGCTGGTTTCCTGTGGGATGGCGGGAGGGATGGAATCGACTGGGGGTCTGATGGATTACTCCACCTGCCCCAGCAACGCCTGCAACCCCGGCAGCCATTGCTTGCCCGGGTGGCGCACCAGCCACAGCGTGCGCTGCAGGGGAGGCAGCGGGGTGTCCAGCACGCGCAGGCGGCCCAGCGCCAGCGGCTCTTCCAGCGCGTGGCGCGAGAGGCAGGCCAGGCCGAGGCCGGCGATCGCGGCCTGCTTGATCGCTTCGGTATTGCCCAGCTGCAGGGTCTGGGCGAAGCCACGCAGATGCGGCAGCAGGGCCTGCTCAACCGCTTCGCGGGTACCGGAACCCGGTTCGCGCAGCAGCCAGCGGGCGCGGCTCAGTTCGTCCAGCGTCCAGCGCGGCGGAGCGTCGTCGGCGGCGACGATCACCAGCGGATCCTGCTGCCAGGCCGTGACCTGCAAACCGCGTTCATGGCACGGGCCTTCGATCAGGCCGGCGTCCACGTCCAGGCGCTGCACAGCAGCGACCACGCCGGCACTGTTGTCGATGCGCAGGTCGACCTCGGCCTGTGGCGCTTGGCGCAGCAGTTCCGCAATGCGCGGCGGCAGCAGGTAGTTGCCGATGGTGGTACTGGCGGCCAGCACCAACCGCAGCGGTGCCCCTTGCGACGGGTCTCCGCCGGCGGCCAGCTGCCGCTCCAGATCGGCGGCATTGACCAGCAGGGTGCGCGCCGGCTCCAGCAGTGCGCGGCCGTGCCCGTTCAGCGCCAGGCGACGGCCGATGCGGTCGAACAGCGGCGTACCGAAGTGCGCCTCCAGCTCCTGCAGGGCGGCGCTGCTGGCCGACTGCGAGAGGGCGATGGCCTGGCCGGCGGCGGTGGTGCTGCCGTGGTCGGCGATGGCAACGAAAACCTGAAGCTGGCGCAGGGTCAGGCGCATGGACATTACCCATCTTATAGGTAGATTTCACCTATATTATTCGTTTTACAGGTCATTGGCGAAGGCGCACGCTTGCCTCGTCACTACAGCCCTGCCCTGCCATGAACGCCCCCGCTCTCTCTTCCTGGTCCCTGCCCGCCCTGCGCCAACGTTGGCAGCCGCGCCTGCCCGGCCTGCTGCTGGTGGGTCTGATCGCGGCGGCGTCGCTGTACCTGGCCGAGCTTCCCTGGTTGCAGGCGCACGGCCTGAGTGCACTGACCGTCGCCATCGTGGCCGGCATCGTGGTCGGCAACACCCTCTACCCGCGGCTGGCGCCGAGCAGCGCGGCCGGTGTCGGCTTCTCCAAGCACTGGCTGCTGCGTGCCGGCATTGTGCTGTACGGCCTGCGCCTGACCTTCCAGGACATCGGCCATGTCGGCGTCAGCGGCGTGCTGATGGACGTGCTGGTGGTCGCCAGCACCTTCGGCCTGGCCTGCTGGCTGGGCGTGCGTGTGTTCAGGATGGAACACGAGGCGGCAATGCTGATCGGCGCCGGCAGCGCGATCTGCGGTGCGGCAGCCGTGATGGCCGCCGAACCGGTGGTGCGCGGCCGCGCTGCGCAGGTCACTGTCGCGGTTTCTACCGTCGTGGTGTTCGGCACGCTGGCGATGTTCCTGTACCCGGCGCTGTATGCGCTGGTGCAGTCGCACGGCTGGCTGGCGATGGACGCGCGGCAGTACGGCCTGTTCACTGGTGCGACGGTGCACGAAGTGGCGCAGGTGGTGGCCGCCGGCCGCGCGGTCAGCGAAGCCGCCGCCGATACCGCGGTGATCACCAAGATGGTGCGGGTGATGCTGCTGGCGCCGTTCCTGGTCGTGTTGTCGTTGTGGCTGGCGCGTGGCGGCAAGGCCAGCGCCGACGGCAGCAAGGCGCGCATCGTAGTGCCGTGGTTCGCGTTCGGTTTCGTGGCAGTGGCCGGTTTCAATTCACTGCACCTGCTGCCGGCCGGCCTGCAGGCGGGGCTGGTGCAGTTGGATACCGTGCTGCTGGCGATGGCGATGGCCGCGCTGGGCCTGACCACCCATGTCTCGGCGCTGCGCCAGGCCGGCCTGAAACCACTGCTGCTGGCGCTGATCCTGTTCGCCTGGCTGCTGTTCGGTGGCCTGGCGATCCACCAGGGTGTGTTGGCGGTGCTGGGCTGAGCAGGCGCGTACCGACCTGGGTCGGCGCCCACCAGAAGATCCACGCCATGCGGGGATGACGGCACCAATTGGGGTCAGAGCCCTTTCCTGCGGAAAGAGATCCGACCCCACCCTATTAGACGGGACCGGCCACGCGGGCGGGTACAATGCGCCATGACTGACTTCTCGACCCTGCCGCTGAACCCGGCCCTGCAGCCCGGCCTGGACGCCCTCGGCTACACCACCCTCACCCCCGTGCAGGCGCAGAGCCTGCCGGCCATCCTCGATGGCCACGATGTGATCGCACAGGCGCCGACCGGCAGCGGCAAGACCGCCGCCTTCGGGCTGGGCCTGCTGCAGTCCATCGACCCCAGCCTGATCCGCGTGCAGGCGCTGGTCCTGTGCCCGACCCGCGAACTCGCCGACCAGGTCGGCAAGCAGATCCGCAAGCTGGCCACCGGCATTCCCAACCTGAAGCTGTTGCTGCTGGTGGGTGGCGTGCCGCTGGGCCCGCAGCTGGCCTCGCTGGAAGGCCACGACCCGCACGTGGTGGTGGGTACGCCCGGCCGCGTGCAGGAGCTGGCACGCAAGCGCGCGCTGAATCTTGGCGCGGTGCGCACGCTGGTGCTGGACGAGGCCGACCGCATGCTCGACATGGGCTTCGAGGAGCCCATCCGCGAGATCGCCGGCCGCACCCACAGGGATCGCCAGAGCCTGCTGTTCTCCGCCACCTTCCCCGACAGCATCCGCGCCATGGCGCGTGACCTGCTGCGCGACGCGGTGGAGGTGACCGTGGAAGGCGCCGACCAGGCACCGGCCATCCGCCACCTGTTCTGTGAGGTGGAACCGGCGCATCGCCAGAAGGCGCTGGCCGGCCTGCTGCTGAAGTACACGCCGGAATCGGCGGTGGTGTTCTGCAACACCCGCAAGGACGTGGACGAAGTGGCCAACTCGCTGCAGCAGTTCGGCTTCTCCGCACTCGCCCTGCACGGCGACATGGAGCAGCGCGACCGTGAGGAAGTGCTGTTGCTGCTGGCCAACCGCAGCTGCAACGTGCTGGTCGCCAGCGACGTCGCCGCGCGCGGCCTGGACGTGGAAGAGCTGGCGGCGGTGATCAACTACGAACTGCCGACCGACGTGGAGAGCTACCAGCACCGCGTGGGCCGTACCGGGCGCGCCGGTGCCAGCGGCCTGGCGATCAGCCTGGTGGCCGGCCGCGAGAAGACCCGCGCCGAAGCCATCGAAGCGCAGATGGGTCAGCCACTGGACTGGCAGAAGACGCCGCTGGCGACCTCGCGCCCGGCCGAGTTGCCGCAGGCGGCGATGCGCACCCTGCGCATCGACGGCGGCAAGACCGACAAGCTGCGCCCGGGCGACATCCTCGGCGCACTGACCGGCGATGCCGGCCTGTCGAGCAAGTTCATCGGCAAGATCGCGATCTTCCCGACCCGCTCCTATGTGGCGATCGCGCGTGAGCAGGCCAACAAGGCCGTGGCCAAGCTGGAAGCCGGCAAGATCAAGGGCCGTCGTTTCCGCGTGCGGATGATGTGATTGACGCCGCGTTGCCAACCACGGTTGGCAACGACCGGCTCCCGGCCCTTCGCTCTGGTAGATGCCAACCCTGGTTGGCATTCACCCTTCGATCAGAACACCAGTTCGGTGTGCAGTGGCAAGCCCGCCTCCCAGCGGGCCCGGCCGCCGAGGCCGTCGAGCTCGACCAGCACGCCGGCACCGACCACGTCCACACCCAGGCGACGCACAAGCGACAGCGCCGCCACCAGCGTACCGCCGGTGGCCAGCACGTCATCGATGATCACCACGCGCGCGCCGGCCGGCAGCGCATCGGCATGCACTTCGATGCAGTCGCTGCGGTACTCGAGCGTGTATTCCTCGCGCAGCACCTGGCCGGGCAGCTTGCCTGGCTTGCGCACCGGCACGAAGCCGACGCCCAGCTCCAGTGCCATCGCGGCACCGAGGATGAAACCACGCGATTCGATGCCGACCACCGCGTCCAGCTTCTGGTCGCGCCAACGGTCGGCCATCGCCGTGATGGCACCGCGGAAGTCCTCGCTGTGGGCGAGCAGCGGCATGATGTCCTTGAAGAGGATGCCGGGCTTGGGGAAGTCGGCGATGTCGCGCAGGCGGGAGGCCCACTGCGGAGCGACGATGGCGTCGGTCATGTCACATTGGCTATCTGATGGCGGCATAGGGTACCTGTTCCGGGCGCCGCCTGCCTGTTGGGGGTCGGCCGGGCTGCGCCCGGCACCTGCGGTAGTGCCGGCCGCTGGCCGGCAACCTCAACAGCAACAGCAACGGCAACAGCGGGTTTCCTGTGGTATGGCGGGGTGGGCCCGATTGCGGGAGACGCCGTAAACCCATCCATGGGGGCTTGGCCGCGGCATCCATGCCGCGGACACTCCCGCAACCGGACCCACCCCGCCTTCGACAGATTTCTGCGATCTGTCGGGCAGCTCGTGGGGTCAGATCCGTTTTCCGAAGGGAAACGGATCTGACCCCTTTTTTGTGTATCGATATCTGACAGATTTCATCCACGCATGGCGTGGATCTACCGTGTCGACCAAGGTCGACACCTACCCACAGCCGCGGGAGTCTTTCGGAGGTGGGGCGGTGTGGGACTGCAGGACCGTTGGCGCCATGGATGGCGCCATCGAGCCCCCAGGGACGGGTTTACGGCGTGTCCTGCAGCCCCACACCGCCCCGCCAGACCATCAACAATCCAGAGCCGCTTTGGCTTTGGCTTTGGATTCGGCCCTTGCCTCTGCGGGTGCAGGGCGCGGCCCTGCCGAATCCCACCCTCAGGAACTGCAGGACAGCATCGAGCAGCCGGCACGGTTGTCGGCCCAGGCCGGGCGTTTGCCGGCGAAGTGTTCAAGCCCCGGGCGTTCGGTGTATGGGTCGCGCAGCACGTCCTGCAGCGCATGCACACCGCCGAGGTCGCCCTGCTCGGCAAGGTCGATCGCCTCCTGGGCCAGCCAGTTGCGCAGCACGTACAGCGGGTTGGCCGCTGCCATTTTCGCCAGGCGTTCGCGGGCCGACAGCGGATCGCTGCGCAGGCGCGCTGCGTAGCCCTGCAGCCATTGCTGCAACGGCGCCTGCACCGCCTGCTTGCGCGCCTCGTCGTAGTACACCGCGTCCAGAACCGTCGCGTCCGCTGCCGACGGGTCGATGCGCATCAGTGCACGCCAGGCCAGGGTCATGTCCATGGCGCCCTCCTGCATCAGCTGCTGCCAGCGCTGGTAGAGCTGCAGGTCGTCATCGTTGGCAGCAGCCAGCCCCAGCTTCGATGCAGCATCGCGACGCGTGCAGGCCACGAAGGTGGACTGGTAGGCCGCCAGGCCCGCCTGCAGCGGTGCGACATCGGCGAACAGCGGCGACAGCGCCTGCGCCAATCGGCTCAGGTTCCAGTACGCCACCTGCGGCTGGGTGCCGAAGCGGTAGCGGCGCCCCTGAGCATCGGTGGTGTTCGGCGTCCAGTCCGGATCGAAGTCCTCGACCCAGCCATAGGGGCCGTAATCCAGCGTCAGGCCGAGCACGGACAGGTTGTCGGTGTTCATCACGCCGTGCACGAAGCCGACACGCATCCAGTGCGCGATCATCTCGGCAGTGCGCACCGCGATCTGCGCGAACCAGTCGCCGTACAGGGCCTCGCCCTGCCCTTCAAGCTCGGGGAAATCACGGGCGATGCAGGTGTCCACCAGCTGTTGCAGCAAGGCAGTCTCGCCACGCGAGGCCGGCAGCTCGAACGAACCGAAACGCAGGAACGATGGCGACACCCGGCACACGATGGCGCCAGGCTCGGCACGCGGGTGGCCGTCATAGAACATGTCGCGCACCACCTCTTCGCCAGTGCCGACCAGCGACAACGCGCGCGTGGTCGGCACGCCCAGATGGTGCATCGCTTCGCTGCACAGGAACTCGCGGATCGACGAGCGCAGCACTGCCCGTCCATCGGCACCGCGCGAGTACGGCGTCGGCCCGGCCCCCTTCAGCTGCAGTTCCCAGTGTCGGCCATCGGGTGCCACCAGCTCGCCCAGCGAGATCGCACGCCCGTCGCCGAGCTGGCCGGCCCAGTGACCGAACTGATGGCCACCGTAATTGGCGGCCCATGGCTGCATGCCGGCGTACAGCGCATTGCCGCCGAACACCTGCGCGAAACCTTCGCTCTCGACGTCAGCGGCGTGGAAACCCAGCAGCGTGGCCACCTCCGGCGACCAGGCCAGCAGCGTGGGCGCCACCACCGGGGTCGGCATCACCGGCGACCAGGCCGCGCCCAGCACTTCGCGCCTGCGTGGGCCGGGTTCGGGGTCGCCCGGCAGGGCATGCAGCAGGCGGTTGTCGAAACGGGGGCTGTCGGTATCCATGCTGTTGAAGATGGGGGCGCCCGCCGCCGTCCTCAATTGCCGCTGAGCGCCTGCAGATGGCCGCCGTGAGCCTCGGCACGTTGGTAGGCCGGGCGCTCACCAATACGCTTGAGAAAGCCGCGCAGCGCCGGCTTGTCGTCGAGCCCACCACCGCGCGCGGCAGCAGCCTGGATCGGGAAGCTCATCTGGATGTCGGCCGCACTGAAGCGCTCGCCGGCAAACCATGGGCTTTCGGCCAGGCGGCGCTCCATCCAGTCCAGGTGCAGGCGCCGCTGCGGTCCAACGAAGCCCCGCTCGGCCTTGTCGGCAATGCTGCGTGCGATCGGGCGTGCGAAGAATGGCATGGGCGCATTACGGATGCGGCCCATCACCAGGGTCAGCAGCAGCGGCGGCATCGCCGAGCCTTCGGCGTAGTGCAGCCAGTAGCGGTACGCGATGCGTTCGGTGCCGTCGGCCGGCATCGGTGACGGCGACAGCTGGCGCTGCGCGTCGTAACGGTCAGCGAGGTAGTCGAGGATCGCACCGGACTCGGCCAGTACCAGCTCGCCATCCTGCAGCACAGGTGACTTGCCGAGCGGATGCACGTTACGCAGTTCCGGCGGCGCCAGCAGCGTCTTCGGATCGCGCGGATAGCGGCGCAGTTCGTAGTCCAGCCCCAGCTCCTCCAGCATCCACAGCACGCGCAGGGAACGGGAGTTTTCCAGGTGATGAACGATGCGCATGAGGGTGATCCTTGGGAAGGCCCCCATCGTACCGCGCGCAGTGCATGCCCTTTGTAGAGTCGAGCCATGCTCCACTGTCTTTGAGAACAGTCGAGCGTGGCTCGACTCTACAAAAAACAGCGGGCAATAAAAAACGCCGGAAGCTCTCGCTTCCGGCGTTCTGGCTACCCAACGGTAGCAGACGGATTAGACCGCCTGCACCTGGTCAGCCTGCATACCCTTCTGACCCTGGACGGCGATGAAGGTAACCTTCTGGCCTTCCTGCAGGGTCTTGAAGCCGGTGCCCTGGATCGCGCGGAAGTGCACGAACAGGTCCGGGCCGCTTTCCGGGGTGATGAAGCCGAAGCCCTTGGCGTCGTTGAACCACTTGACGGTGCCGGTCTGACGTTCAGACATTTTACTAACTCCTGAAACACATGTTGAAAAAAATCGCAGCCACCGGGTATCGGGGCCGAGACTGAGTTGCAGGCGTTGGTAAAGCGGATCGATGAGCGGATCGTGAGATCAACTGCACCAGGCCACGATTCACGGTGACCCTAGCAAACACAGTGGGTCGCACGATACGCGTGTTTTCTGCAAAAAGCGATAGCCCCGGCGTTCATCGGAACACCTCACCCGCTAGGCGTGACAAGGGCTGGCAGCCATTCGCGGCTAACCCCGAGCCCCCATTCAGGTTTTTCCTACCCTACACTGAGGAAATGACTGAAGCTGAAACCCCCGCTGAATACGCGCCCCCTCACATCTGGGTGGACGCGGACGCCTGTCCCACCGTCATTCGCGACATCCTGTTCCGCGCGGCTGAACGGGTGGGGATCGAACTGACCCTGGTCGCCAACCAGTGGATCCGCACCCCGCCCTCACGCTGGCTGCGCTCGATCCAGGTGCCGCAGGGGCTGGACGTGGCCGACAGCGCCATCGTCGAGCGGGTCGCCGCCGGAGACCTGGTGGTCACCCAGGACATACCGCTGGCCGCGCTGGTGCTGGAGAAGAAGGCCGTGGCGCTGAACCCGCGCGGCCAGCTGTACACCCCGAACAACATGGCCGAGCGGCTGTCGATGCGCAATTTCATGGAGGAACTGCGCGGCGCCGGGGTCCAGACCGGCGGACCGCCGCCCCTGGGACCCCGCGACCGGCAGTTGTTCGCCGCCGAGCTGGACCGCTGGCTGGCGCGACGCCCGGCCCGCTGAGCACCTGGCCGGCCTAAGCCGGAAGGCTCAGACTGCGGCCGCTGCTGAACGTCCGTCGTGCGCCACTCAACGGGTCGTCGAAGGCCAGGGCCCGCGCCAGCAGCTGCAGCGGTGACTCGGCCACGTCCAGTGGCCGCTGCCGAAGCTGCGGGTACAGGTCGTCACCCACGATCGGCGCCCCCAGCATGGCCATGTGCACGCGCAACTGATGCTTGCGGCCGGTTTCCGGCAGCAGCCGGTAGCGCCAGATCGGCCCTTCGGCCTCGATCAGCTCGATCCGGCTGCGCGCATTGGGTTCACCGGGCACTTCGGCCATGCGGAAGAACGGCTCGCCCGGCACCAGGCGGCTGTCCCGCTGCTGCGGAAACGCCCGCCCCGGCAGCGCCGGTGCCAGGGCCTCATAGGTCTTTTCGATGCGCCGCTCACGGAACAGTCGCTGGTAAGCATCGCGCGACGCACGCTGGGTCGAGAACAGCACCAACCCGGCCGTCAGCCGATCCAGCCGGTGCAGCGGCACCAGATCGGCATTGCCGGTGCGGGCGACCAGCCGCGCCAGCAGCGTCTCGCGCACATGCCCACCCGCCGGTGTCACCGGCAGGAAATGCGGCTTGTCGGCCACCAGAAGGTGCGCATCCAGATGGACGATGGTCTCGACAAAGGGAATCACCGGTTCGTCGGCCACCTCGCGGAAGTACTGGATGTCCAGCCCGACCTGCCAGGGCATGTCCGCAGCGAGCGCCCTGCCCTGCGCATCCAGCACACGGCCGCGCGCGAAGCGATCCTGCCATTGCGCGCGCGCGATGCGCGGGAATCGCGCACACAGGCCATCGAGCAGGCTGATCCAGGGGCCGGGCGGCAGCTGCAGCCGGCTGGGCAAGGTCATGGCGTCCACTCCGGCCACGGGAAAGAGCGCAAGAGTGCCACCGTTGACGGTGTGCAGACAGCCCGGCCACGGACACCCCCGGAGCAAACCTCTATCATTGTCCTCTTTAGTCCACGGACCCCCCATGGCTCTTACCGCCACCATCCGCAAGGCCGAACTGCAGATCAGCGACATGGATCGCGGCTACTACGCGACCCACAACCTGACCCTGGCCCAGCATCCGTCCGAGACCGACGAGCGCCTGATGGTGCGCCTGCTCGCCTTCGCGCTGAACGCCGGCGACCGCCTGGAGTTCGGCCGCGGCCTGAGCACCGATGACGAACCCGATCTTTGGGAACACGACTACACCGGCGACATCCTGCAGTGGATCGACCTGGGCCATCCGGACGAATCGCGCATCCGCAAGGCCAGCAACCGCAGCCGCCAGGTGCAGGTGGTCAACTATGGCGGCAACGCCTCGGAGATCTGGTGGGGCAAGCAGGGCAAGGGCCTGGCGCGCTTCGACAATCTTTCGGTGGTCGATCTGGACGGCGAATTCGTCGAGCGCTGGGGCCAGCAGATCCAGCGTGCCATGCGCTGGAGCGTGCTGATCCAGGACGGTGAAGTGCAGCTGCTCAACGACCAGATCCAGCTCGACGTGATCCCGAACTGGCGCAAGCGCGCCAAGGCATGAGCACCATCCGTTGCGATGTGGTGGTCATCGGGGCCGGCGCAGCCGGGCTGATGACCGCGATCACTGCCGGCCAGCGGGGCCGCCAGGTGCAGGTGATCGACCATGCCAACAAGGTCGGCAAGAAGATCCTGATGTCCGGTGGTGGCCGCTGCAACTTCACCAACACCGGCACCACCCCGGCCAACTTCCTGTCGGCCAACCCGCATTTCTGCAAGTCGGCGCTGGCCCGCTACACGCCCTGGCATTTCATCGAGCTGGTGCACAAGCACGGCATCGCCTATCACGAAAAGGAACTGGGGCAGCTGTTCTGCGATATCTCGTCCAAGCAGATCGTGAAGATGCTGGTGGACGAGTGCCAGGCGGCCGGCGTACAGATCCGTACCGACTGCAGCGTGCATCGCATCGAGCACGGCAGCGATGGTTTCCGCGTGCACACCACCCAGGGCCTGTTCCATTGCGCCTCGCTGGTGGTTGCCACCGGCGGCCTGTCGATTCCCAGCATGGGCGCCAGCGGCTTTGGCTATGAGGTGGCCCGCCAGTTCGGCCACCAGGTACTGCCGACCCGGGCCGGGCTGGTGCCGCTGACGCTCAGCGGCAAGCACCAGGAACGGCTGGCCGATCTCAGCGGCGTCGCTCTCCCCATCGAGGCGCGCTGCAACGGCAAGAGCTTCCAGAACTTCATGCTGCTGACCCATCGCGGCGTGAGCGGCCCGGCCATCCTGCAGATCTCTTCGTTCTGGCAGCCCGGCGATGCGCTGGAGCTGGACCTGTTGCCGGGCCAGGATGCCGGCGAGTGGCTGCGCCAGATGAAGCGCGACCGCCCCGCCGCCGAGCTGCGCACGGTACTGGGCGAGGTGCTGCCGAAGCGGCTGGCACAGCGGCTGTGCGAGCACTGGCTGCCCGACCGCCCCGTGCGCCAGCTGGACGAGCCGGTGCTGCGCCAGGCTGCGCAGCTGCTGGGCGCATTCCCGCTGGTGGCCAGCGGCACCGAAGGCTACCGCACCGCCGAGGTCACCCTGGGCGGCGTGGACACCGCCGAAGTGTCATCCTCGACGATGGAATCCAAGCGCGTCCCCGGCCTGCACTTCGTTGGCGAGGTGCTGGACGTGACCGGCTGGCTGGGCGGCTACAACTTCCAATGGGCCTGGGCCAGCGGCCACGCAGCGGGCGGCGTGGTGTGAACCACTTCGCCGTTCCATGCGCGCAAGGGGGACGCGCATGGACGGTTCGCCGCGCATCGTGTATCTAGATTCGCAGATTGGGGAGCAGTGCATGCAGAACGCGAACGACATCACCATCCGCCTGCTGATCGTCGATGACAGCGGCGAGAATGCCGAAGCCATCGTCAGCACCCTGCGCAACAGCGGCATCGCGGTACGCCCGTGGCGCCCACAGGATGCGGCCGAGCTGGCCCAGGTGCTGACCAGCCAGGCCATCGACCTGGTGCTGGCCTCGCCGTCGCAGGGCATTCCGCTGCAGCTGGCAGCCCAGCACATCGCCGCCAGCGGCAAGGACATCCCGCTGGTGCTGCTGGCCGAGCGCATCGACGAGGACGAACTGGTGCAGGCCAGCAGCCATGGCATCCGTGCCCTCGCCCTGCGCCAGCGCCCCGAGCACCTGCTCGCCGTGGTCCGCGACCAGTGGGTGGACCTGCAGGCACGCCGCGGCCTGCGCCGCATCGAGGCGCAGATGCGCGAGACCGAGCGCCGCTGCGACGCGCTGATCGCCTCATCGCGCGACCCGATCGCCTACGTGCATGAAGGCATGCACATCCGCGCCAACGACGCCTACCTGGAGATGTTCGGCTACGAGCATTTTGACGACATTGAAGGCATCTCGCTGCTGGACATGGTCGCCGCCCAGCACGTGGAGGGCTTCAAGCAGCTGCTGAAGGGCCTCAGCCGTGGCGAGGCGCCGCCGCCTCAGTACCAGCTCGACGCGCGCCACCAGGACGGCAGTGCGTTCCCGGCGACGATGGAATTTGCGGCGGCCACCTACGAGGGCGAGTCCTGCCTGCAGGTGGTGCTCCGCCGCCGCATGGAGTTCGACCCCGAACTGGCGCGCGAGGTCGAGGACCTGCGCCAGCGCGACCAGGTCACCGGCCTGCTCAATCGCCCGACCTTCATGCTGCAGCTGGAAAGCGCGGTGGCCCAGGCCGGGCGCAGCGAGGGCCAGTTCGGCCTGCTGCTGATCGAGCCGGACCACTACGCGCGCCTGCTGCCGGATATCGGCCTGGCCTCGGCCGACACCCTGATCGGCGCCCTCGCCGCCCTGCTGGCCGAAGTGGTTGGCGAGGACGCGCAACTGGCCCGTTTCGGCGAACACAATTTCGCCGTGCTGCAGGCCGGACCCTACGCACAGACCGTGGCGCTGGCCGAGCGCATCCGAGAAGCCTACGCCGCGCACGTCTTCAGCATCGGCGCACGCTCGGCCACGGTGACGGTCAGCATTGGTGGCGTGCAGGTCGGTGAGAAGATCGCCAGCATCGGCCAGGTGCTGGCGCGCGCCAGTGAATGCACCCAGGCTGCAGCCGAGCTGGGTAACACCTGCCGTATCTTCGACCCGGCTGCCGCCGACCGTGTCGAGGAAGAGCGTGTGCAGCGCTGGGTGGCGCGCATCCGCGAGGCGTTGGCCGGCGACGGTTTCCAGCTTCACTACCAGCCGGTGCTGAACCTGCAGGGCGAACCACTGGAACTGTACGAAGCCTATCTGCGCCTGGAAAACAACGGCGAGCTGCTGAGCCCGACGGCGTTCCTGGGCATCGCCGAGGAACACGGCCTGCTGGCCGACATCAACCGCTGGGTGGTCTCGCAGGCCATCGCGGTGCTGGGTGAACGCGCACGTGCGGGTCATGCCACCCAGGTGCTGGTGAAGGTCACGCCGGAATCGTTCGATGACCCACAGATGATCGCCAGCCTGCGCCGCGAGCTGCAGGCACAGGGCGTGCCCGGCGAACGGCTGTGGCTGCATGCACCCGAAGCGAAGGTGTTCACCCACCTGCGCAGCGCACAGCAGTTCCTTGCCGAAGTGGCCCCCTTGGGCTGCCGCATCGGCCTGGAGCAGTTCGGTTCCGGGCTGGACTCGTTCCAGCTGCTGGCCCACTTCCAGCCGCAGTTCCTCAAGCTGGACCGGGGCTTCACCAGCGACCTGGCCGCCACCCGCGAGAACATCGACCGCATCAGCCAGATCACCGCGCGTGCCCAGGAAGTGGGCATCCGCACCATTGCCGAATTCGTCAGCGATGCCAACTCGATGACGCTGCTGTTCAGTGCCGGCGTGGATTACGTGCAGGGCGACTTCGTGGGCCCGGCGTTGCCGGAGATGGGGTTCGAATTCGGGTAACCGAGGTAGTGCCGGTCGCTGGCCGGCAGCCTTTGGTACCCAGGGTTGCCGGCCAGCAGCCGGCACTACGCAAAGAGAAGGCCGGCTTTCGCCGGCCTTTTGCTTGATCAGGTCATGTCGACCAGGTTGCCGATCTTCACGTCCGGGTTGACGTCGGCCTCGTAGTCGACGCCCTCCACGCCAAAACCGAACAGACGCAGGAAGTCGGCCTTGTAACCGGCCAGGTCGCTGATCTCGTACAGGTTCTCGTTGGTCACCTGCGGCCACAGCGCGACCACTTTGCCCTGCACGTCCGCGGCCATTTCCTTGTAATCGGCGCGCAGGCGGCCTTCCTCATCGACCAGCGCAACGGTGTGGCCCTCGCCATCGACCAAATCGTGGCGCAGGCGATCGACCGCCGTGCCATCGGCCTTGCCGCCGTAAAGGATGTTGTACAGCACGTCGAGCTGTTCGATGCAGCCTTCGTGGGTGCCCTTTTCCTTCATCACCTTGAACAGCAGCGACAGGTACAGCGGCATGGTCGGAATGGCCGAGCTGGCCTGGGTCACCACGGCCTTCAGCACCGACACGCGCGCGTCGCCGCCGATTTTCGCCAGCTTTTCGCGCAGGCCCAGCACCTTGGTGTCCAGGTCCTTCTTGGCCGCGCCGATCGAGCCATTCCAGTAGATCGCCTGGGTGATCTCTTCGCCCACGTAGGTGAAGGCCGTGGTGGTACAACCATTGGCCAGCACGCCGGCATCGGCCAGCGCATCGATCCACATCTGCCAGTCCTCGCCGCCCATCACCGCGACGGTGCCGGCGATTTCTTCCGCAGTGGCCGGCTGCAGGGTGGTCTCGGTAATCACTTCCTTGTCGGTATCCAGCCCGCGCAGGGTGATCGGCTCGCCGATCGGCTTCAGCGTGGAGCTGATGATCTCGCCGGTCTTCGGGTGCTTGCGGCGCGGCGCGGCCAGGCTGTAGACAACCTGGTCGACCTGGCCCAGATCGGCCTTGATCATTTCGATGGTCTTCGCCTTCACTTCATCGGAGAAGGCATCGCCATTGATGCTCTTGGCGTACAGGCCGGCTTCGTCGGCGTACTTGTGGAACGCAGCCGAGTTGTACCAGCCCGCGGTACCCGGCTTGGTCTCGCTGCCCGGGCGTTCGAAGAAGATGCCGAGGGTGGCAGCACCACTGCCAAAGGCAGCGGTGATGCGTGCGGCCAGGCCGTAGCCGGTGGAGGCGCCGATCACCAGCACGCGCTTGGGACCGTTCTGGATCGGCGGGCGCGTACGGATGTAGTCGATCTGCTGCTTGACCGCGGCCTCGCAGCCGGTCGGGTGGGTGGTGACGCAGATGAAGCCGCGGACGCGCGGTTTGATGACCATGGATACCTCGGGTTGGCAGATGCGGCGCACGGGGGCGCTCAGCAGGAGTACGGGCGCGCACGCGCGAGAACCGCAGGATCGTAGTGCGCGGGGGAGGATTGCACAACCGACGCTGGCGTAGGGTGGGGTTTCTCTTTGCAGGGCTGCGCCCTGCACCCGCTAAAAGCCAGTGCCGAAGCAACAGCAAAAGCTGGTTTCCTGCGGGTCGGCGGGGTGGATCCGGCTGAGGGGGACGCTGCAAGTACGTCCATGTAAGCTCGGTCGCCGCATCCATGCGGCTCACGCCCCCTCAACCGGACCCACCCCGCCTTCGACAGTTTTCCGCGATCCGTTGGAAATGCTCTTGGGGTCAGGTCGATTTCGATATCTGACAGATGTGTCGACCAAGGTCGACACCTACCAACAGCCGCCGGAATCTGTCAGAGGTGGGGCGGTGTCGGAGTGCGGGGTGTCAGCCGCATGGATGCGGCTGCCAAGCCCACACGGACGTACTTGCGGCGTCCCCGCACTCCGACACCGCCCCCCCAACCACGGAAGGCACGCTGTTGCTGTTGCTGTTGCCGGCCAGCGGCCGGCACTACCGTGGGGTGCAGGGCTGCAAGCCCTGCACACAAAAAACCCCGCTTGCGCGGGGTTCTCTGTGTGTTGCATGCAGCGCGAACGCTTACGGGCGACGGGCCAGGGCCTCGACGTCCTTCGCCTTCGGCAGCAGGTCCTGCTTGCTCACGCGCAGGACACCAATCGTCAGCATCGGCACCGCCACCAGGATCGAGGACAGCACCACAATCACCGCGCCGATCATGTGCGTCTCGGCCAGCCCTTCCATCGAGCTGCCGCCGTACAGGTACAGGGCAAGCGCCGACAGGAAGAACATCACGGCAGTGATTACCGTACGCGACAGCGTCTGGTTGATCGAACGGTTCAGCACTTCCATCGAGTCCACGCGCAGGCTGCGGAAGTTCTCACGGACGCGGTCGAAGACCACGATGATGTCGTTGATCGCAAAGCCCATCACCGACAGCAGGCCGGCCAGCACGGTCAGGTCGAACTCACGGCCCAGCAGGGACACGTAAGCGACCGTCACGATCAGGTCGAACATCGCCACGATGCTGGCGGTGACCGCGAACTTCCACTCGAAGCGCACCGCGATGTAGATGAGGAAGCCGGCCAGCATGAAGATGGTGGCATACAGGCCATTCATCGCCAGGTCCTTGCCGATCTGCGGGCCCACGAACTCGTTGCGGAGCACGGTGGCCTGATTGTCGGCAGTGGACAATGCCTTCACCACGGCAGCGGCCGTGGCCTTGTCCTCGTGGGCGGCGTCGCCGGTACCCGGAGCATGCTCGCCGTGCGGGGCCAGGCGGATCAACAGGTCGGTGTTGCCGCCGACGCTCTGCACCTGGGCGCCTTCGAAGCCACTCTGCTCGAGCTTGGTGCGGACCTGCTCGACATCCACCGCCTTGTCGAAGCGGGCTTCGATCAGGGTGCCGCCGGTGAAGTCCAGTGCGTAGTTGAAGCCCTTGATGCCGATGATGGCGACCGAGGCCAGGAACACCACGATGGTGACTGCCATGGCGACATGGCGCCAACGCATGAAGTCGATCTTGGTGTCGTTCGGGAGGATGTGCAGCGGAAACAGTTTCATTGTGCGTGTCGTCCCGTCAGATGGCCACGTTCTGGAGCTTCTTGCGACGGCCGTAGATCAGCGTCGCCAGCGCACGCGACACGGTGATCGCGGTGAACATGGAGGCGAAAATACCGATGATCATGGTCAGCGCGAAGCCCTTCAGCGGACCGGTACCGAATGCAAACAGCGCCACACCGACGATCAGGCCGGTCAGGTTGGCGTCGAGGATGGTGCCCGAAGCACGCTCGTAACCGGTCACGATCGCCGTCTTGCCCGGCACGCCGGCTCGCAGCTCTTCACGGATACGCTCGTTGATCAGCACGTTGGCGTCCACCGACAGGCCGACCGACAACGCCAGGCCGGCAAAGCCCGGCAGGGTCATGGTGGCGCCGAACAGCGACATCACCGCCACTACGATCAGCAGGTTGAACAGCATCGCTGCCGAGGTGATCACACCGAACATGCGGTAGTACACGCTGAAGAACACCAGGGTGAACAGGAACGCGAACACCACCGCGCGCATGCCGTTCTTGACGTTCTCGGCGCCGAGGCTCGGGCCGACCACGCGCTCCTCGACGAAGTCCATCGGCGCAGCCAGCGAACCCGACTTCAGCAGCTTGGCCAGGTCTTCGGCTTCCTTCTTCTGCAGGCCGGTGGTCTGGAAGTTCTTGCCGAACACGCCGTTGATGTTGGCCACCGAGATCACTTCCTCGTTGACCTTGAAGCCACGCACTTCCTGGCCGTCGACGACGGTCACGGTCGGCACGCGCTCGGTGTAGACCACCGCCATCGGCTTGTTCACGTTGGCGCTGGTGAAGTCGAACATGCGCTGGCCACCGACGTTGTTCAGCGTCACGCTGACCGCCGGCGAGCCACTGTTCGAATCGGTCACCGCCTGCGCGCCGACCATCTGGTCGCCGGTGACGATCACACGCTTGTTCAGCAGGATCGGGCCGCGGCCGTCACGCTGCTGGTACACCTTCGCTTCCGGTGGAATGCGGCCGGAGTTGATGGCGTCCTGCGCATTGCCTTCCACCACCGCACGGTACTCCAGGGTGGCGGTGGCACCGATCATGCGCTTGGCTTCGGCGGTGTCCTGCACGCCCGGCAGCTGCACGACCACGCGGTCGGCACCCTGGCGCTGGATGATCGGCTCGGCCACGCCGAGCTGGTTCACGCGGTTGCGCAGGGTGTTGATGTTCTGCTCGATGGCGCCGTTGGCGATCTGCGTGATCTCGGTCTCCGGCACGGTCACCGTGATGCGGTTGCCGCTGACGTCATAGCCGAGCGTCGGCTGTGCCTTGACCAGAGCGGCACGGGCACGCTGCGCGGCGTCATCGCCGGCGGATGGGCTCAGGTTGGCCACGATGCTGTTGTCGGCTCGGCGTTCCACCGACTGGTAGGCGATGCGCGCGTCACGCAGGGTGCTGCGCACGTCTTCCGTATAGGCATCCAGGCGCTTGTCGAGGGCAGCCTTCTGGTCCACCTGCAGCACGAAGTGCACGCCGCCCTGCAGGTCCAGGCCCAGCACCATCGGGCGACCGCCGAGGTTGGCCAGCCAGTCCGGCACGGTCGAAGCCAGGTTCAGCGCCACGGTGTACTTCTCGCCGACGGTGTCACGCAGGGCGTCGCTGGCAGCGGACTGCGACTTCAGGTCCGACAGGCGGACGATCAGGCTTTCCCCTTCCTTTTCGGCTCCGATGGTGGCGATGCCGGCCTTTTTCAGGTCGGCCAGCACACGGTCGCGCAGCGCATCGTCGATCTGCCCGCCACGGTTGGCGGTGATCTGGATGGCCGGGTCCTTCTGGTAGATGTTGGGCAGCGCGTACAGCGCGCTGAGCGCCAGTACGATCAGGATGACGACGTACTTCCAGCGTGGAAATTCGAGCATTGCTTGGGTCCCGCGCGGCGCCATCCCCGGCGCCGCGGTTGTGCTTCGGAAAGGGAGTGGCTTACTTGGCCGAATCCAGGGTGCCGGTCGGCAGCACGCTGCCGACAGCGCCCTTCTGCACGCGGATGCGCACGTTGTCGGCCACTTCGACGGTGATGAAGTGGTCGCCGATGTCGGTGACCTTGCCGGCGATGCCGCCGTTGGTCAGCACTTCATCGCCGCGCTTGATCTTCTCCAGCATGGCCTTGTGCTCCTTCTGCCGCTTCATCTGCGGGCGGATCATCAGGAAGTACATGATGGCGATCAGGATGATCGGGAACAGAAGCGTGGTCAGGCCCATGCCCTGCGGTTGGCCGCCGGCGGCCTGGGCGTGGGCGGCGGGAATCAGGAAAGCAAGCAGGTTCATCGTTGGTCCTTTGGTTGGGCGGCGCTCCCGTCCCTTGAGGGGCGGGGGTGTCGACCGCGGATCTGGGTCAGCCTTGAAGTATGCCACGGCCCCGGGCGTTCGTCCTTGGGCCGTTCGGCAGGGGGCGTCGGGGTTACAGCGGCGGGGCCACCGCCCCGCGTGCCGCGTAGAAGGACTCGCGGAAGGCCAGGAAGGTTCCCGCCTCGATCGCGGCCCGGATGTCGGCCATGAGCTTTTCGTAATAGAACAGGTTGTGCAGGGTGCCCAGCATCGGCGCCAGCATCTCGTTGCAGCGGTCCAGGTGGCGCAGGTAGGACCGGGTGTAACCGCCGGTGCAGGCCACGCAGCCGCAGCCCGGCTCGATCGGGTCCATGTCCCGCGCGTACTGGGAATTGCGGATGCGGACGGTGCCGAACGAGGTGAAATAGTGGCCGTTGCGCGCATTACGGGTCGGCATCACGCAGTCGAACATGTCCACGCCGCGCGCCACGCCCTCGACCAGGTCCTCCGGCCGGCCCACGCCCATCAGGTAGCGCGGGCGGTCGCCCGGCAGCTCCGGATCCAGGTGGTCGAGCATGGCGTTGCGCTCGTGCTCCGGCTCGCCCACGGCCAGGCCGCCGATGGCATAGCCGTCGAAGCCGATCGCCTGCAGGGCCTCGGCCGAGCGGCTGCGCAGGTCGGTGTGCACGCCGCCCTGGACGATGCCGAACAGCGCCGCGTCGTTGCCCAGTTCGTCATGCGCGTTGCGGCTGCGCTGGGCCCAGCGCAGGCTCAGCTCCATCGAACGGCGGGCGACATCCTCGGTGGCCGGGTACGGGGTGCACTCGTCGAAGATCATCACCACGTCCGAATCGAGCACCTTCTGGATCTTCATGCTCTCTTCCGGGCCCAGGAACACGCGGGCGCCGTCGGTCGGCGAGGCGAAGGTCACGCCCTGCTCGGTGATCTTGCGTCGATGGGCCAGCGAGAACACCTGGAAACCACCGGAGTCGGTCAGGATCGGGCCATCCCAGCGGCAGAAGCCGTGCAGCCCGCCGTGGTCGGCGATGATGTCCAGGCCCGGGCGCAGGTACAGGTGGAAGGTGTTGCCGAGGATGATCTCGGCGCCCAGCGCCCGCACCTGGTCCGGCAGGATGCCCTTGACCGAGCCATAGGTCCCCACCGGCATGAAGGCCGGCGTTTCCACCGTGCCACGCGGGAAGGTCAGGCGGCCACGGCGGGCACGGCCGTCGCGGGTCTGGAGCTGGAACTGCAATCGGGACATGGAGCGGTCATTGGGGCAAATAGTTGCCTATTGTCTCCCAAGAAGGCGTGCGCACCAAGGTGCGCACCCACAGGTGCCCTGCCTTCCCGGGGCGCGCTACCCCGCCTGCGGGAACAGCAGCATCGCGTCGCCGTAGCTGAAGAAGCGGTAGCGCTGCTCGATCGCGTGCCGGTAGGCCTCGAACACCCGCTCCTTGCCGGCAAAGGCCGAGATCATCATCAGCAGCGTGCTTTCCGGCAGGTGGAAATTGGTCACCATCGCGTCGACGCTGCGGATGCGGTAGCCCGGGGTGATGAAGATCTGCGTTTCACCCGCGAACGGCAGCAGTTCGCCATCGCGCATCGCGCTTTCCAGCGCGCGCACCACGGTGGTGCCGACGCCGATCACCCGGCCACCGGCCGCGCGCGTGCGCCGCACCTGCTGCACCAGTTCGGCGCCGACGTTCAGCCACTCGCGGTGCATCACGTGGTCCTTCAGGTCTTCGGCACGCACCGGCTGGAAGGTGCCCGCGCCCACGTGCAGGGTGACGTGGCCGAACTCCACGCCCTTTTCCTTCAGTGCGGCCAGCAACGGTTCGTCGAAATGCAGGCCCGCGGTCGGTGCCGCCACCGCGCCCACTTCACGCGCGAACACGGTCTGGTAGCGCTCGCGGTCGTCCACGCCCGGCTCGCGCTGGATGTACGGCGGCAGCGGCAGGCGGCCGGCGTGAAGCAACCACTGTTCCAGCGATTCCGGCACATGGAACTGCAGCACGTAGAACTCGCCATCGCGGCCCAGCACCTCGGCTTCGCCACCGGCATCCAGCGCGATGCGGCTGCCGGCCTTCGGCGACTTGCTGGCGCCGACCTGCGCACGGGCCTGCTGACCGCCGAGCAGACGCTCGATCAGGATCTCCACGCGGCCGCCGCTGGCCTTCTGCCCGAACAGGCGCGCGGGGATCACCCGGGTGTCGTTGAACACCAGCAGGTCCCCCGGCTGCAGCAGTGACGGCAGGTCGCGCACCTGCAGATCGGTGAAGGCAGCCGGCGCGGGCGGCACCAGCAGCAGGCGGCTGGCGGAGCGTTCGGCCAGGGGAGCCTGCGCGATCAGTTCAGCCGGCAGGTCGTAATGGAAATCGGACTTCTTCAAGGCGGTGGGCGGCAACAGGTCGACAATGGCGCGCATTGTACGTCCAGCGTCTGCGAGCCGGCGCGCTTCGCGGCGAACGTCGCGCAAAATGCTGCTATGCAGCAGGTTTCTGCGGGGTTATCGCGCAAAAAAACAAGTGCTAGCATCGAACCGGAAGTCCGCTGCACGAGCCTGCCCCAAGCGCGCGTGATGACGCGCGTTTTGCTTTTGATGGCCCGTGCGACCCATTGTTTCAGGAGATCTGCAATGAGCTTCATCGAACGCCTCGCCCCCCTGCGCACCCAGCCCGGCACCCGCCTCACCACCGGGCTGGACGATGCCACCCTGACCGCCCTGTCCGCCAACCACCCGCAGCTGATCGCCGCGGTGGACGCCGCTGCCGAGGAATTCGCGCGGGTGCAGGCCGACCTGGGGCCGCTGCTGGCGCAGGACGAACAGGCGCAGATCGACGCGATGCAGGACGGTTTCGTCAATTTCTACGCCGATGACGCGGTGACCCCGTACGTGGCGCTGGCCGCGCGCGGCCCGTGGGTGGTCACCCTGAAGGGCGCCGTGCTGTACGACGCCGGCGGCTACGGCATGCTCGGCTTCGGGCACACCCCGGACGCCGTGCTGGAGGCCATGGCGCGCCCGCAGGTGATGGCCAACATCATGACCCCCAGCCTGTCGCAGCAGCGCTTCATCACTGCCCTGCGCGCCGAGATCGGCCATCGCCGTGGCGGCTGCCCGTTCGCCCGTTTCATGTGCCTGAACTCCGGCTCCGAAGCCGTCGGCCTGGCCGCGCGCATCGCCGACGTCAACGCCAAGCTGCAGACCGATCCTGGCGCACGCCACGCCGGCGCTGCGATCAAGCGCGTGGTGGTCAAGGGCAGCTTCCATGGCCGCACCGACCGCCCTGCCCTCTATTCGGATTCCAGCCGCAAGAGCTACATGCAGCACCTGGCCAGCTACCGTGGCGAGGACTCGGTGATCACCGTGGCGCCTTACGACGAGGCCGCCCTGCGCAAGGTGTTCGAGGATGCTGCACGCAACCAGTGGTTCATCGAAGCGGTGTTCCTGGAACCGGTGATGGGCGAAGGTGACCCGGGCCGTTCGGTGCCGCCGGCGTTCTATGCCGTTGCCCGTGAGCTGACCCGTGCGCACGGCAGCCTGCTGCTGCTCGACTCGATCCAGGCCGGCCTGCGCGCGCATGGCGTGCTGTCGGTGGTCGACTACCCGGGCTTCGAAGGCCTTGACCCGCCGGACATGGAGACCTACTCCAAGGCACTCAACGCCGCGCAGTACCCGCTGTCGGTGCTGGCGGTGACCGAGCACGCCGCGCAGCTGTACCGCAAGGGCATCTACGGCAACACCATGACCAGCAACCCGCGTGCGCTGGACGTCGCCTGCGCCACCCTGGCGCAGCTGACCCCGCAGGTGCGCGCCAACATCGCTGAGCGCGGTGCCGAGGCCGTGCGCAAGCTGGAACAGCTGAAGGCCGAGCTGGGTGGCCTGATCACCAAGGTGCAGGGCACCGGGCTGCTGTTCTCGTGCGAGCTGGCGCCGCAGTTCAAGTGCTATGGCGCCAACTCCACCGAGGAATGGCTGCGCCAGCACGGCATCAACGTGATCCACGGTGGCGAGAATTCGCTGCGCTTCACCCCGCACTTCGGCATGGACAGCGAGGAGCTGGACCTGCTGGTGGGCATGGTCGGCCGCGCCCTGCGTGAAGGCCCGCGCCGCGAGCAGGCTGCGGCGGCCTAAGCGCCCGCTTGCGTAGAGCCGAAGGCAGCGGCAGCAGCCGCTGCCAACGCCGCTGGCGACGGCCCGAAGGGTGCCGGTCAGGACGACCGGCATAGCCCATGCTCGGCTGGCCTGTGCCGCTATCTGAACGAAGAGCAGCGGTGCATGGTTCGGATCTACAGAAGGGGCGATAATCCACCAGCACCCCGCCCGCAACCGCTGACCCGGTTGCCGGCGGGGCGTTTTTCGTTTCCGCACCAAGAGACAAGCCCACCCATGAAGTCGATCTGCGTCTACTGTGGTTCCAACGCTGGCAGCAAGCCGGCCTACACCGAACGCGCCATTGCCCTGGGTGATCGCATCGCCCGCGATGGCCTGCGCCTGGTGTATGGCGGCGGCAACGTTGGCCTGATGGGCACCGTGGCCAACGCCGTGCTCGCCGCTGGCGGCGAGGTGACCGGCGTGATCCCGCGCCAGCTGGCCGACTGGGAAGTGGCCCACCGCGGCCTGACCGAACTGGAAATCGTCGGCTCGATGCATGAGCGCAAGTCGCGCATGTTCGACCTCGCCGATGGCTTCGTCGCCCTGCCCGGTGGCTTCGGCACCATGGAAGAGATCTTCGAGATGCTGACCTGGCGCCAGCTGGGCATCGGCAACAAGCCGTGCGCGTTCCTCGATGTGGAAGGCTTCTACGCGCCGCTGATCGGCATGATCGACCGCATGGTGGAAGAGCGTTTCCTGCATCCGGACCAGCGCCAGGACCTCTGGTACGGCTCGGACATCGAGGACATGCTGGTATGGATGCAGAACTATCAGCCGGCGCAGGCCTCGAAGTGGATCGACGAGAAACGTCGCTCGGCTCTGCGCTGAAGTGAACGGTCGCGGCGGCTCACGCCATCGCCCGCGCCCACGGTGCGGGACGGCCCAGCAGGTAGCCCTGGCCATAGTCGCAACCGAGTTCGCGCAGTGTCTGCCGCTGCGCCTCGGTCTCGATGCCTTCGCCAATGGTTTCGATGCCCAGGGTGCGGGCCAGTGACAGCACGCCTTCGACCAGCGCGCGCGTGCTCTGCACTTCCGGCCCGTGCAGGCCGGCGATGAAGCTCTGGTCGATCTTCAATGTACTGATCGGGAATCGGTGCAGGTAGGACAGCGCAGAGAAGCCGGTACCAAAGTCGTCCAGCTGCACCTGGATGCCACGCTCGCGCAGGCCCTGCAGGATGCGCAGCGTGTGCGGCGCATCGTCCAGCAGCGCGACCTCGGTAATCTCCAGCCGCAGCCGGCGCGGATCGGCGCCACACGCGTCGAGCAGGCCGAACAGGCGGTCGCTGAACTCGGCCGAGCGGAAATGGCGCGGCGAAACGTTCACCGAGACATAGCTCTGCCCACCTTCGGCCAGGCGCGCGATGACCTGCTCGTAGATCAGCCAGTCGACCTGTTCGATCAGGCCGCTTTCCTCTCCCAGCTCCAGGAACGCGCCGGGCAACAGCAGGCCACGACGCTCGTGCTGCCAGCGCAGCAATGCCTCATGTCCCACCACTTCGCCATCGGACAGGCGCACGATCGGCTGGAAGAACGGAACGAAATCACGGTTGTTGATCGCGCGGCGCAGATCGGCTTCCAGGTCGAGGCTGCGCATGGCCTGTTCTCGCATGTCCTCGTCGAAGATCGCGCAGCGGTCATGGCCCTGTGCCTTGGCCCGGTACATCGCCGCATCCGCATCACGCAGCAGCTCCTCGCCGGTACGGTAGCGCGGATTCCACAGCGCGATGCCCAGGCTGCCGGACGGGAACAGCTCGCGCCCGGCGATCCAAATCGATTCCTGCAATGCCAGCAACAAGCGCTGGCCGAAATCCAGCGCCTGTGCCAGGCCCTGCGGGCATTGCAGCAGCACCGCGAATTCATCACCGCCCAGCCGTGCCACCACGTCATCGGCGCCGGCCATCGATACGATCCGCTTGGCTACCTCCACCAGCATGCGGTCACCGGCGGCGTGGCCGATGCTGTCGTTGACCAGCTTGAAGCGATCCAGGTCGAGGAACAGCACGGCGAACACCGGCCCTCCCTCGCGCTTGGCCAGCGCCAGCGCATCCTGCAGGCGATCGAGCAGGTGCAGCCGGTTGGGCAGGCCGGTCAGCGCATCGTGCATGGCCTGATGGGTCAGGCGTTGCTCGGCCCGCAGGCGCTCGCCGATCTGGCCGAGCAACTTCTCGTTGACCTCGGCCAGCTCACGCGTGCGCTCCTCCACGCGCTTTTCAAGTTCGGCATGCGCCAAACGCAGCCGTTGCTGGTCGCGCTGGCGCGCCAACCCGGTTCCAATGTTCTGGGCAACGAACGTCAGCAGCCGCTGATCGTGCACGCTGAACGTACTGTTCTCGCTGTAACTCTGCACCACGATCGCACCGACCACCTCGTCATCGCGCAGCAGCGGCACGCCCAGCCAGCAATGCGAGCGCGCACCGGATTCACGCACCTCGCCACTGGCCAGCAGCGCATCGATCTGGGCGCGTGACGCCAGTAGCGGCCGCCGGTTGCGCACGACGTATTCGGTCAGGCCGCGACTGAACGGACGAGGTGCACGGCTGGCATTGTGCTCGTCCACCGAATAGACGAAGTCCAGGCCGTCTCCGCTTCCGTTCACCAGCGCGATATAGAAGTTGCGCGCATCGAGCAGGCGCCCGACCACGCCATGCACCTGCCCGTAGAACTGGGCCAGGCTGTCGGCCGACATCGCCATTTCGGCAATGTTGTACAGCGCGGTCTGCAGTTGCTCGGCGCGCCGGCGCTCTGCCACTTCATCCTGCAGGCTGTGGTTGGCACGCTGCAGTTCCAGCGTGCGCCGCTCCACCTGTTGCTCCAGCCGGACCTGCGCCTGGCGCCGATCCATCGCAGTCTGCACGTGCTGGGCGACAAAGCCCAGCAACGCGCGCTCGGCCTCGCCGTAGCGGGCCGCCAGCTCATAGCTCTGCACCACGATGGCGCCGCATACCCGGCCATCGCGCAGCATCGGCACACCCAGCCAGTCCAGGCTTTCGGGGCCACGCTGCGGGTCGTGCTCCTGCTCCACCACGCGCGCCAGCAGTTCGCGTGAGGGTCCGCTGAGCGGCTTGCCGTGGCGCAGCAGCGCGACAGTCAGGCTGCGCGGCATCTCGGCGGCGTCATGGCTCTGCGACGGGTCGGCAACGAAATCGTCGACCTGGTCGGCGAAGTACAGGAAGCGGATCTGGTCACGCACATCATCGTATTCAACGATGTAGCAGTTCTCCGCATACATCAGCGTGCCGAGCACGCCGTGCACGTGACGCAGCATCTCCGACATCTCCAGATCGGCGCCGGCCAGATCGGCGATCTGGAACAGCGCCTGCTGCAACCGTTCAGCTTCTTCCAGCGCCTTGATCTGCCCAGCCTGGCGGCCACGCTGCAGTGCCAGTTCCATGGCCTGACGGGCCAGCCCCCACCACGCCGCGGAAGGCACGGCGCCTTCCACCGACAGCTGCAGGCGTGCACCGTCATGTTCCCAGCCATGGCAGCCGTCGCCGATGCCCGGCGCAGTGAACGCGCCTGCCGCCCCGTCGGCCGGCCACCCGCCCTGACCGCGCCCGAGCTGCGGGTCGTCCCAGCCGACACGGACCACGGCCGTTTCCGGCAAAAGCGCATGCAACGCGCGCACCAGCGCTGTGCTCAGCACGGCCTCGTGTGGTGGCTCTTCCGCCGGTTCAGCATGCGTGGACAAATGACAATCTCTTGGCGCCGTCTATGCGTCGCCTCCCCTGAGCCGACGAGCATAGCGCGCCACCCGGGGGGCAATGGAAGCCCGTAAACCCCGAATCGTGCGCCCGTACGTTTTTCCTGCTGTCCGCAGCCCCTTCCGAGCCATGACCCTCGCTGTGCCCGCCCCTGCCACCGGCTATGCGCCATCGCCTGCAGGCCTTACCCTGTACGCTGTGGAAGCCAGCGCACTGCCAACCGATGAAGCCTTGATGCTGGCCTGGGCCGGTGGCGACCTGCGCGCGTTCGAAAGCCTGTATGCGCGCCATCGCAAGCGACTGTTCGGCTTCCTGCTGCGCCAACTGCGCGACAACGCGCTGGCCGAAGAGATCTTCCAGGACGTCTGGCAGCGGGTGATCAGCGCCCGCGCCGGCTGGCAGCCCGAAGCGGCGTTCAGCACCTGGCTGTTCCGCATCGCCCATAACCGCCTTAACGACCATTGGCGCGCCGCCCGCCATCGCCCTGCCGCGCCGGCCGACGCCGACCTGCGCCTGGCCGCGATCGAGGACGGGCAGACCCCGGAAGCCGAACTTTCCGAATTCGAACAACGTCGCCGCATCCAGCTGGCGATGGAGCAATTGCCGCCGGAGCAGCGCGAAGTGCTGCAACTGCGGCTGGATCAGGAACTGAGCCTGGAGGAGATCGGCCAGATCACCGGCGTAGGCCGGGAAACCGTGAAATCGCGGCTGCGCTATGCGATGGACAAGCTGCGTGCGGGATTGAACGCATGAACCGAGACGAACCGCTGACGCCGGAAGAACGCGAGCTGGCCCGGCTGCTCGGCCGTCGCGCCGAGCAGGCACCGCCCGCCGCACTGGACGCCGCCATCCTGGCCGCGGCGCGTGCCGCCGTAGACGCTCCGGGTACCGATGTCGCGGCCGCTCCCGAGGCGCCGCGCAAGCAGCGCACGGGACCGCGTTGGCCAGCGGTATTCGGCATCGCCGCTTCGATGGTGTTCGCCATCGGCATCGCCTGGCAGCTGCGTCCTGAACCGCCGCTGGTTCCGGCGGGCGAGACTGCTGCTGCGGCACCGGCTGCGGCAGAAGACGTCGCGGTCGCCGATCAGGCCGCTGGAAGTGGTTCAGCCGACAGCGCAGTGGTGGTTGCGGAACCAGCCGCTGCGTCAGCAGCACCCGAGTCCGCCCCCGTTTCCGCTGCCCCGGCACCGGCCATCGCGCGTGCGCACAAGCCTGCGCCGGCCAAGACCGCTGAAGTGCCAGCCCAGGCTGCACGATCCATGGCTGCGGATGCGGCCGCCGACACCTCCTTTGCGGCGCTCCCGCCCGCTCCGGCTGCAGCACCGCCAGCGCCACCTGCACCGGCCGCCTACTCGGCACCCGCACCGGCATCCGCGCCAGCAGCGTCCGGGGCAATGAAAGCACGCACGGCAGCGGCACCGGCAGCCAATGCCGCCGAGGCCGAGCGGGCGCAGGCGCTGGATCGGGTGGAGATCACCTCGATGAAGCGTGAGGCTCCCAGCCGTTCCGCACCGGGCATCATGCGCCGCGGCAGCGATGCGGGCCTGAGCGCGGATGCCGTGCAGGCCGAGGTGGACGCCGACGCGCGACTGCCGCGCCGGCAGTGGCTGCAGAAGATCCGCGCGCGACGCGACGACGGCCAGCGCGACCTGGCCCGCGCCAGCCTGGAGCGCTACGTGCAGCAGTATCCGGAAGCACGCCTCCCGCGCGACCTGCGCCCGTTGCTGGACGACTGAAGCAGAACGTGACCTCCGGCGACCCCGTAGAATGACGGGAATGCTCGATACCCTCGCCCAGCCTGTCAGCCACACGCTGGAAGTCAAACACAGTCGTTTCATCACCCATGCTGCGCCGATCGACAGCGCCGCAACGGCCATGGCGGTCCTGCAGCAGGTTGCAGCAGCCGACGCGACCCACAACTGCTGGGCCTACCGGTACGGCCAGGACTACCGCTCCAGCGACGATGGCGAGCCCGCCGGAACGGCCGGACGACCGATCCTGGCGGCAATCGATGGCCAGGGTTTCGACCGCGTGATGGTGGTGGTGACGCGCTGGTTCGGCGGCATCAAGCTGGGCGCCGGTGGACTGGTGCGCGCCTACGGCGGCGCTGCCGCCGAGTGCCTGCGCACCGCCCCCCGCCTGCCCCTGGTGGCGATGGCCCGGTTGCAGCTGCTGGCCGGCTTCGAGGACCTGGGCACCCTGCACGCCACCCTGCCCGCCTTCGGCGCCGGGAAGCTCGATGAACAGTTCGATGCCAACGGCGTGTGCCTGCGGGCCGAGTTGCCGGCCGATCAGGTCGATGCATTGAAAATCCGCCTGCGCGACGCCACCCGTGACCGTATCCGCATACAAGACGACAACCAGGATGACTGACAAGGACGACGCCCCTGCCTCGACCCCGCCGCTGCGCCGCCTCGGCAGCCTGCGGACGTTGTGGCCGTTCGTGCGCCGCCATAGCGGGCTGTTCACCGCCTGGCTGCTGGCCCTGGCGGTCTCGTCGGCCGCCACGCTGAGCCTGCCCCCCGCCGTGAAGCAGATGATCGACCACGGCTTCACCAGCGGTGGCCAGATCAACCGTGCCTTCGCCCTGCTGATGCTGGTGGCGGTGGTGCTGGCGCTGGCGACGGCCGCACGGTTCTTCTTCGTGTCGCTGCTGGGTGAGAAGGTCGTCGCCGACCTGCGCAGCCGTCTGTACGCACACCTGATCCAGCTCGGCGCCGGGTTCCACGACCGCAGCCGCAGCGGCGAACTGGTCTCGCGCCTGACCGCCGACAGCGAACTGCTGCGCAGCGTGGTCGGCTCGACCATGTCGGTCGCCCTGCGCAGCAGCGTCACCGTGGTCGGCAGCCTGGCCATGCTGTTCGTCACCAGCCCGAGGCTGGCGGCATGGTCGCTGCTCGGCATCCCACTGGCGGTACTGCCGATCATCATCGGCGCGCGCAAGCTGCGCACGGTTGCACGCAGCAGCCAGGACCGCATCGCCGATGCCAACAGCCTGGCCAGCGAGACGCTGGGCGCCGTGCGCACGGTGCAGGCGCACGCACGCGAGCCCTATGAGCGCGGACGCTTTGACAAGGCGCTGGGCGATGCCATCGGTGCCGCACGCCGGCGCATCGGTGCGCAATCGCTGGTTACCGCCAGCGCCATCCTGCTGGTGTTTGGCGCCATCGTTGGCGTGCTGTGGCTGGGCGCGCACGATGTCATCGACGGACGCCTCAGTGCCGGCACGCTGGGCCAGTTCGTGTTGTACGCGCTGATCGGCGGCGGCTCGGTGGGCGCCTTGGCCGAAGTGTGGAACGAGCTGCAGCGTGCGGCCGGTGGCATGGGCCGTATCGGCGAGCTGCTGCAGGAAGACATCGAGATCCGTGCGCCGGCGCAGCCGCACGCACTGCCACAACCGCTACGCGGCGAAATCCAGTTCGACGACGTGGTATTCCACTACCCGCAGCGCCCGGACCAGGCCGCGCTGGACCACTTCAGTCTGCATGTCCGCCCGGGTGAGACCGTGGCCCTGGTCGGCCCATCCGGCGCAGGCAAGAGCACGGTGCTGTCGATGCTGCTGCGCTTCCACGATCCGGCCAGCGGCCGCATCTGCGTGGATGGCATCGACGTGCGCCAGGTCGATCCGGCCGAGCTGCGAGCGCAGCTGGCGCTGGTGCCGCAACAGCCGACGCTGTTCGCGGCCAGTGCGCGCGACAACATCCGCTACGGCCGGCTGCAGGCCAGCGACGCCGAAGTCGAGGACGCCGCACGTGCAGCAGAGGCCGATGGCTTCCTGCGGGCATTGCCGCAAGGCTACGACAGTGAGCTGGGCGAACGCGGTGCGCGCCTGTCCGGTGGTCAGCAGCAGCGCGTGGCGATCGCCCGCGCACTGCTGAAGGATGCGCCGATCCTGTTGCTGGACGAAGCCACCAGCGCACTGGATGCACAGAGCGAACATGGCGTGCAGCAGGCACTTGAGCGGCTGATGGCCGGTCGCACCACGCTGGTCATCGCCCACCGCCTGGCCACCGTGCTCAAGGCCGACCGCATCGTGGTGATGGACCAGGGCCGTATTGTCGCCGAAGGTACCCATGCCCAGCTTTTGGCCGAAGGCGGACTGTACGCTGAACTGGCACGACTGCAGTTCATCGATTGATGACGGCCGGCTAACATCGGCAGGACCAAGCTGGCCGCGCATCCCCAGCATCCGCTGAAGGAGGTACGCGATGTCATTCCGTCAGTTCCCCGCCGTCGACAGTAATGGCGAAAGCCACGTCATCATCGAATTCAAGCCCGAGGCGAACGGCAGCGGGCACCACTCCGAAGCCACGCCGCGCTATGAGCTGGATGACGGGCGCCAGCTGGTGCGCAATGGGCGCGAGTTCACCACCAGTGGTGGTGAACTGCGGTTGACGATTTGAGGTCCGCCGGGCATGGCCCGGCGCTGCCGCATTGGTGCTGCCCCGCGCTCGCGCTACCGGATTTCCATCCTCCGCTCTGGTAGGTGTCGACCTTGGGCGACACGCTTTTCGCCAGAAGCAGTCCAGCATGGCTCGACCCTGCAAAAAAGCGTGACCAATTTTTCGCCAGGCATCTTGACAGCCTTTGCCACCAAGGGCTGAGCGAGGTTATCCACACGTTTGCTCAGGATCCATCCACACCGCCTGTGGATGAATGTGGTCAGCCGAGCACCCGGCCGATGCCGCTGGCGTCCACTTCCGCAGCCGCCCGGGTGATCGCTGCCGGATCACTGCCGGCGATGAACCCGATGCGGAAGTGCACTTCGCCGCCGGGCGTACGTGAGGAATGGATCGAAGCCAGGCTGATGCGATGCTGCTCGAACACGTTCAGCAGCTCGCGCAGCGAGCCGGGCCGGTCTTCCGGCAGGTGCACCGACAGCGCATTGCGCTCGGTCAGGTCAGCCAGCAGATAGCCCACGCGTTCGAACGTGTAGTTGCCTTCAGCCAGCGCCTGATCACCGAAAGCACTGCGATTGGCCGACAGCAGCTGCTCGCGGAAGGCACCACGTGCACGGTCGTCGCCCTGCCCGACCTGCACCTGCAGGGCCTGCAACTGGCCAACCAGCCGCTCCAGCATCGGCGCTACGTACGGGTTGCCGAACTGGATGTCTTCGTAAATCGCCGGGTTGAGCGACAGGATGCGCGAAATGATCGCCGTATCCAGCTCGAACGATGCCGAACGGTACGGCATCATCGCAGCCAGGTCGCCCAGCTGCGGCTGGTACTGGCGCAACACGCCGGCCTGGGCCAGGTGGGTGGCATGCACCATCGCCTGCACCAGCGCCATCATCTGGTCGTGGTGCTGGGGCGTGGCCCGCACGCACTCGGCCTGCAGCGCGATGCACAGCGTATCGACCCACGCCTGCCAGAGCTGCAGCCGCGCTTCGCAGACCACCATCACCCGGCCCTTCAGGGTCGGCGCCTTCGGCGGCGCCGTCATCGGGTGCAGGCCGACCACTTCGGCCTGCGAGGCCAGCATCGCCTGCACTGGCGCCTCCTTCACCGAGGTCACATCCAGCCACAGCCTGCCGCGCTCGCGACCCGCCGATTGCCGCACGTACTCGGCGATCAACGCCGGGGTGTGCCGGATCGGTGCCGAGAACACCAGCACATCGGCCTGCGCCAGCAGGTGTTCCGGCGTGTGCGAACCCGGGTCGGCCGGATCGTGGCCGATCACCTGCAGCTGCATGTGCTGCTGGAAGAAGCGGGTCAGCCAGCGCCCGTAGGCACCAGCGCTGCCGATGATGCCGACCGTGCGCGGCGTGCGCGGATCCAGGCCGCTCATGCCACGCGTTCGGCGCGGAAGCGCGTGCCTTCGGCCAGCGCCGCCGGCGCGGCGGCGACCACGTCGAATTCCTCGAAGCCGTTGTCCAGCGTCGCCTCCAGCGCCGCATGGGTGCCGGCAATCGCACGCGAAATCGCCTGCTGCATCGATTCGCCGCGCAGCAGGAACGACACCACCAGCGACATCAGCACATCGCCGGTACCCGCCACGTCCACCGGCAGCAGCGGCGAGGTCCACCGCCAGGTTTCCTCCCGGCCGACGGCCAGGGTCACCAGTTCACCCGGGGTGCCGCCCACGCTGTGCGCGATCACCCAATGCGGGCCGCGATCCAGCAGCGTGCGCGCGGCGGCGATGGCATCGGCCTCGGCCAGCGCCGGCATGCCGGTCAGGCGATTCAGTTCGAAAGCGTTCGGCGTCACCAGCCAGGCATGCGGCAACAGGCGCTCGGCGAAGATCGCTTCCAGCCCGGGTTCCACGTAGGGGCCGGTGTGCGTGTCGCCAATCACCGGGTCCAGGCAATAGCGCAGCTGCGGGCAGGCCGGCAGGATGTCGTCCAGCCAGTCTGCGAAGGCGGCCCCGTTGGCGGTGCTGCCGAAATAGCCGGAGACGAGCATTTTCGCCCGCTGCGGCAGGCCGCGCTCGTGGGTGCCCAGCAGCAGGTCGGCGAACCAGTCAGCGGGCAGCACGCGGCCACGCGTGGTGTCGTAGAAAGGCGCATTGCTCAGCAGCACGGTCGGGATTTCCGCCGCGCGCACGCCCAGCGCACGCATCGGCGGTACGGCGGCGCTGTTGCCGGCATGGCCGTAGACGAGTTGCGACTGGACCGAGATGACATCGATCGGCGACGGGCCATCCGGCCGCTGGCGGCGGCCGTGGACCAGGTGGTTATCAAGGGATTCGCTCATGGCCGCATTCTACGCCCAAGGAGGTTTTCGGCAGGGCTTGCAGCCCTGCACCTGCCGAAGCTGCAAGCAACGGCAACGGCAAAAGCGAGCTATCCGTGGGGTGGCGGGGCGGTGTCGGAATGCGGGGACGCCGCAAGTACGTCCGTGTAGCAACTGTGTTGATGGAGGGGCTTGGCCCCTCCAGGAGACGGGCACGGTAGTGCCGGCCGCTGGCCGGCAGCCTTTGGTCTGCGCCCTGGCTGGCCTCAGGCAGGGACCAGCCCGTTTTCAGCGTCGCGCACCCGGGCGTTGAGAATCACCAGCATTTTCCGCATCACCGCCACGATGGCTACTTTTCCTTCTTTGCCCCGGGCTCGCAGCGACTGGTAGAAATCGCGCAGTCGAGGTTCAT
>NZ_JAHWBI010000007.1:0-229967 GCF_025697425.1 Stenotrophomonas sp. Ps181 | reverse complement strand
AGCGCTGTGGAACCACCCGATCCCATCCCGAACTCGGAAGTGAAACGCAGCTGCGCCGATGGTAGTGTGGCTCAAGCCATGCGAGAGTAGGTCATCGCCAGGGTTTATACCCAAAACCCCGCTGCTCATGCAGCGGGGTTTTTCTTATTAAGTGAAGGCATTGCTTTTCTGGATATCTTCCGCCCAAGGGCAAGATCGCGAAGCTGGCGCTGCAAGCGCTGCTGCAACCGTCTCCCTGGTGAAATTAGCGCTGTGGAACCACCCGATCCCATCCCGAACTCGGAAGTGAAACGCAGCTGCGCCGATGGTAGTGTGGCTCAAGCCATGCGAGAGTAGGTCATCGCCAGGGTTTACACCCCAAACCCCGCTGCCCGCGCAGCGGGGTTTTTCTTTGGGCGCAGTAATACAGGTAGTGCCGGCCGCTGGCCGGCAACCCGATGGCGTTACATCGCCCGGTTGATCCACGCCATGCGTGGATGCCCTCCGCGAGGAAGCATGGCGCCAACAAAGGTTGGCCGCTACCAATCGATTGCCGGCCAGCGGCCCGCACTACCGGCAGATCCACACCAGCCGTGGATGAGCCGCCGACGGTACGCGAAAGAAAAGCGGCGCCCCGTGGGGGCGCCGCTCTGCTCTCAACAGTGCTCAGTCGGGCATGGCCCGACTTTACTTGGCCGGGGCCTTGTCCTTCATCATCGCGTCGCGGGCGGCCTTGAACGGGTTGCCTGCATACCAGTTCGGCCAACGATCACCACCGGCCAATTCCTTGCCCACGCCGTACATCAGCTGCAGGTCTTCAACGGTGCCGTCCAGTTTCCAGGTGGCCGCGTCGAACTCGTCCTTCGGGCCATGGTAGCGGTTGGCGCCGTAGTCCGCTGCAGCCTTGCGGCCCGCTTCCACGCCCCCCTCGCGCAGGTCCTCGCCGCCATCGGCGTACAGGGCCGGCACACCGGCCTTGGCGAAGTTGAAGTGATCCGAACGGAAGTAGAAGCCGCTTTGCACCGCGGTCTCACCGTGCAGCGTACGGTCCTGGGCGGCGGCCAACGGCTTGAGGATGTCCTCCAGCTCCGAGCTGCCGAAGCCGGTGACGGTCACGTCCTTGGCACGGCCGGCCACCGACATCGCATCGATGTTGATCACACCGGCGATCTTGTCCAGCGGGAAGGTCGGATGGGCGACGTAGTACTTCGAGCCCAGCAGGCCGGATTCTTCCAGGGTCACGGCCAGGAACACCACCGAACGCTCCGGCTTCGGGTCCTGGTGGGCCATGGCTTCGGCCACTTCGAGAATGCCGGCCACGCCGGTCGCGTTGTCGACGGCGCCGTTGTAGATGTTGTCGCCGGTTTCACCCTCATGCTTGCCCAGGTGGTCCCAGTGCGCCATGTACAGCACGGCCTCGTCGGCACGCTTGCTGCCCGGCAGCACGCCGACCACGTTGCGCGACTGCTTCTGGGCGATCTGGCTCTTCAGGTCGACCGCTGCGGTGGCCTTCAGCGGCACCGGCTTGAAACCGCGCTTGCTGGCGTCCTTGTAGGCCTGCGCCAGATCCAGGCCGGCACCGGCGAACAGTGCCTTGGCTGCGTCGGCGCTCAGCCAGCCCTGCACCGGGATACGCGCTTCCGGATCGTCCTTCGCCGGCAGGTCGTACTGCGGGCCAGCCCAGGAATTCTTCACCACGTCCCAGCCGTAGGAGGCGCCGGCGGTATCGTGCACGATCAGCGCGGCGGCGGCGCCCTTGCGGGCGGCTTCCTCGAACTTGTAGGTCCAGCGGCCGTAGTAGGTCATGCGCTTGCCGTCGAACAGCTTCTCGTCCTCGACGTGGAAGCCCGGGTCGTTGACGAACATCACGACCGTCTTGCCCTTCCAGTCCTGGCCGGCGTAGTCGTTCCACTTCTGTTCCGGTGCGTCGACGCCATAGCCAACGAACACCAGGTCGCTGGCATCGACCTTTACCTCGGCCTGGCCGGTGCGGGTACCCACCACCATGTCGGTGCCGAACTTCAGCTCGGTGGTCTTGCCGCCCTGGGTGATCTTCAGCACGGTCGATTCGTCGGCCGTGGTCTCGGTCATCGGCACATCCTGGAACCAGCTGTCGCCGTTGCCGGGCTGCAGGCCGATGCGCTGCATCTGGTCGCGGATGTAGTTGACCGTCAGCTCTTCGCCCTTGCTGCCCGGAGCGCGGCCTTCGAACTCATCCGAGGCCAGCGTCTTGACCATCTCGGCGAAGTCGCCGGCATTGATCTCCGGGGAGAACGAATGGGCGGCCGGCTTCGCCGCAGCGGTGTCGGTGGCCGGCGCGGCGGCGGGCGTGTTTTCGCCTTTGCAGGCACTGAGCGCGGCCGCGGCGGCCAGGCACAGGAGGAGTTTGCGGGGCATCGTCGATTCCTGGAGAACAAAGGGCGGCCGCACCTGATGCGCGACCAGTAACAGTGAGTATCACCGAACCGGCAGGTCCGGCGGGTTCAGTCCGCCGGGGCGGTTTCGGTGTCGAACGGGATTGGCTCGGCGCCGGTCACCGGGCCGATGCGCGCGGAGCGATGCACGTACAGCACCACTTCGCGTTCGAACTGCAGGGGGCCGTTGACTACCGCATTCGGGCCGATGATCACGCGCGGCTTGCGGCTGGCGGTCAGCGAGACACTGAAGTTCGGCTTGCGCACATGCACACCGCCGTTGACCTGCGAACCGATGCCGACGGTGATGTCACCGTTGACGGTCTCGACGTCCTTGCCGACGCGGCTCTCGACCAGGCCGATGCCGCCGTTCACGGTCTCGACGCCGCCTTCGATCTGGCTGCCGCGATCAGTGAAGATGCTGCCGTTGACGGTGCTGACGCCGCCACTGGCGATCACTTCACGACCCAGGCGCACACCGCCGTTGACCGTTTCGATCTTGCCGGTGCGCGCGCGGTCGGCGACCTTCACCCCGCCGTTGACGGTGTCGATGCTGCCGGTCTCGACGCCTTCGCCGACGCGGATGCCGCCGTTGACGGTGTCCAGCTTGCCGTAGCGTTGACCGGGTTCGGCGCTGATGCTGCCGTTGACCTTGCTGATGTTCTCCTGCGCACAGACCGGCCCGGTGGCCAGCAGTACGCCCAACAGCAGCGGAATGGAACGAGTTTTCATGGCGACCTCGATGGATGTGCGGCTGGCAGGCCGCGTGCGGAGATGTCACCATTCCCCGGTAGCCCCCGCAACTGCCTGAAGTCACTGGAAAGCCCTTGCGCGACAATGCCTTCCCATCACGCCGACATCACATCGCCGCTGCCCGCGGCGGTCGCTGCCTGCTGCTGGGGCTGACGTTGGCGCTGGCCCTGCCGCTGCCGCTGCCCAGCGGTGCGCAGACCACCCGCGAGACCGAGCGCAAGCTGCAGAAACTGCGTACCGAACTGAAGGGCGTGGCGCAGGAGCGACGGCAGATCGAGGGCCAGCGCGGGCAGGCATCGCAACAGCTGCGCGAGGCCGACGAGAAGGTCGCCCGCACCGGCCGTGCCCTTGCGCAGACGGAAGCCGCGCTGCGCGAGCAGGGCCGCGCCCTGGCCGAAGCCGAGCAGCGCCGCAGCACGCTGCAGGGCAACCTGGCCCAGCAGCACCGCGAACTGGCCGGGCTGTTGCGCGCGGCGTATCAGCTGGGCAACCACGCACCGCTGAAGCTGCTGCTGTCGCAGGACACGGTGGCTGATGCCAACCGCGCCCTGGCCTACCATCGCTACCTGCAGCGCGAGCGTGCGCAGCGGATCACCACGCTGACCGCCGACCTGAAGGAACTGGAAGCGCTGCAGGCGCAGATCGCTGAGCGCAAGCAGAAGCTGCAGGGGACGCAGCAGGACCAGAAACAGCAGGCAGCCGCCCTGGAAGCGGACCGCCGCGATCGCGCAAAGACCGTTGCCTCGCTGGAAGAGCGCTTCAAGGACCAGCGCGAGAAGGAACAGGCACTGGGCCAGGACGCCAAGGCACTGGAAACGCTGCTGGCCAACCTGCGTGCCGCTGCCGCGCGGGCCGAAGCCGAGCGGCGCGCCGCTGCACGCCGGGCCGCCGCCGAGAAAGCCGCTGCCGAGCGCGCCGCACGCCAGGCCGCCGCGCAGGGCCGTCCACCGCCGCCCACCAAGGTTCCACCTGCGGTGGCGTCGGCACCGGCGCCGAAGGTCGGCGGCCTGGGCTGGCCGTTGTCCGGCAACCTGCTGGCCCGCTATGGCGGCAAGCTGCCCGATGGGCGCACCAGCAGCGGTGTGCTGATCGGCGCGCCGGCCGGCAGCACGGTCACGGCCGTGGCCGATGGCACCGTGGTGTTCTCCGACTGGATGACCGGCTACGGCATGATCCTGATCGTCGACCACGGCAACGGCTACATGAGCCTTTACGCGCATAACGACACCCTGCTGAAGGATGCTGGCGCGCGGGTCAGCCGCGGCGATGCGGTGGCCAAGGTCGGCAATTCCGGCGGCCAGGGCGTCACCGCGCTGTACTTCGAGCTGCGCCGTGGCGGGCAGCCGGTCAATCCGGACAGCTGGCTGCAGCGGCGCTGAATCCCGGCCCGCCGGATGCGGGCTGGATTCAACGGGAATTTAGCTGTGCTTCGCGCATAATCGGTGCATGTGCCTTGGGCACCATGCCACCGTCGACAGGAGTGATCCATGCGCGCAGCCCGTACCGCCACCCTCTTGCTGGCCCTGTTGCCAGCGCTGTCCTGGGCGCAGCAGACCGCGCCCGCCCCGAGCCAGGAAACCAGCGGGCAGGCAGCGAACAGCGAGGAGGCGGTGACCTCGAAGGTGCCGCTGGAGGACATCCGCCGTTTCGTGGCCGTGTACAACGCGGTGCGCGCCGCCTATGTCGACCCGGTCGATGACAAGAAGCTGATGCAGTCGGCCGTGCGTGGCCTGCTGCTCGACCTTGATCCGCACAGCACCTACTTCAACAAGGAAGATGCGCAGGCCTTCGACGAGCAGGCCAACGGTGCCTACGAGGGCATCGGCGTGGAGCTGCAGCAGCAGCCGGACAACGCCAGCATGAAGGTGATCGCGCCGATCGACGACACGCCGGCAGCCAAGGCCGGCATCCTTGCCGGCGATTTGATCATCGCCATCGACGGCAAGCCGATCAGTGCGATCGATGCGAGTGAACCGCTGCGCGGCCCGGCCGGCAGCAAGGTGGTGCTGACCATCGTGCGTGACGGCAAGCCGAAGCCGTTCGATGTCAGCCTGACCCGCCAGACCATCCGCGTGACCAGCGTGCGCAGCCGCCTGCTCGAGCCGGGCTATGGCTATATCCGCCTGAGCACCTTCCAGGCCGATACCGGCTCGGACTTCCAGAAGCACGTGCAGCAGCTGCAGAAGCAGTCCGGTGGCCAGCTCAAGGGCCTGGTGCTGGATCTGCGCAGCAACCCGGGTGGCCTGCTGACGGCCGCCGTGCAGGTAGCCGACGATCTGCTCGACAAGGGCAACATCGTCAGCACCCGTGGCCGCATCAGTATCAGCGATGCCCGGTTCGACGCGACCCCAGGCGACCTGCTGAAGGGCGCACCGGTGGTTGTGCTGGCCGATGCCGGTTCGGCCAGTGCCTCGGAAGTACTCGCCGGCGCGCTGCGCGACAACAAGCGCGCCCGCGTGGTGGGCAGCCGCACCTTCGGCAAGGGCTCGGTGCAGACCGTGCTGCCGCTGGACAACGGTGATTCGGTGAAGCTGACCACCGCGCGCTATTACACGCCCAGCGGCAAGTCGATCCAGGCCACCGGCATCGTGCCGGATGTTGAGTTGAAGCCCGCCGCTACGTCGGCGGAGGATGCCCTGCCGGCCAGCCTGAGCGATTACAGCGAAGCCACCCTGCCAGGCCATCTGCGCGGCGACGACGAAGGCACCGAGGGCTACCACGCCGGTGCGGTGCTGCCGGGCGACGGCCCGATCAACGACGCGCTGGCCGAGCTGAAGAACCCAGGTTCGGTGGCCGCACGGCTGAAGGCCGAAGCCGAGAAGGCGGATGCCACCAAGGCCGCGAAGGCCGCTGCGGCGAAGCCGGAAGCGAAGGTCGAACCTAAGCCGGAAGCAAAGCCGGAAGCAAAGCCCGCGCCGGCCCCGGCCAAGCCTTGATTCTGTAGAGTCGAGCCATGCTCGACTGATCTACGAACGAGCGGGGGAGCGTGGAGCCGGCCAGCGGCCGGCACTACCTGGGCGGTCAGAAGCCGTGGCGCTTGCGCAGTCGGCGGGCGATGGCCGCACGCACGTAGACCCCGTACACGACGCCGAACACGAAGCCACCGATGTGCGCCCACCAGGCCACCATGCCGAAGCTTGGGCCGATGTGGGCGAACACCACCTGCAGCGCCGCCCAGACGCCGATCAGCAGGTACGCCGGGGCGCGCACGAACTCCAGGAACAGGCCGAGCGGGATCACCACGCCCAGCCGGGCGCCCGGGAACAGGGCCAGATAGGCGCCGATCAGGGCCGACACTGCGCCGCTGGCGCCGATGATGATCTGGTCCGGGCTGCCCATGGTGTAGATCGCCACCAGGTTCGACACTGCGCCGCCGACGAGGAACAGCAGCAGCAGGCGCCACGGCCCCAGCACCCGCTCGGCGGGCAGGCCGAAGATCAGCAGGAACACCAGGTTGCCCAGCAGATGTGACCAGTCGGCGTGCAGGAACAGCGCGGTGAACAGGCGCAGCACGCTGCCGTCCTGCAGCGTCGCCCACCAGTCCAGCGGGTGGGTCAGGCCGGTGGACAGGGCGCCCCAGTCCAGCCAGAGGCTGCCGCGGGCATCGTCCGGGCGCGAGATCGACCACAGGAACGCCAGCCATAGTGCCGCAAACAGCACGGGCGTGGCCCAGCGCAGGGCCGCCTTCTTGCGGGACGGGAGCGAGACGAACATGCCAATAGCCTAGCGTGCGGCCACTTTCGGTGGGGACGGTCCTGTTCAGCTTTTGAGACGAAAAAACCGCCTGCGCTGTTATTGTTTCATTAACAGCTCTGGGTAATACTCGCATACGGCGTCGTATGTCGGGAGGGGAATCCGGCGCGCTCCGATGGGTCCCAGGACCCGGCGGGCGCAGGCGCACTCAGAGCACCATCACCGCTTACCGGAGAGAGAACTACGATGCAAACCGCTTCCACCATTGCCCGACTGACCCTGCTGGCCGTCGGCGTTGCCGGTGCGCTGGCCGCCGCCGATGCCAATGCTGCCGCCTTCCAGCTGAAGGAAAACAGCGCCAAGGGCCTGGGCCGCGCGTTCGCCGGCTCCACCTCGACCGAAGGTGACGCCTCGGTCATCGCCACCAACCCGGCCTCCATGCGCCTGCTCGACGGCACCCTGGTCCAGGGCGACGTCAGCGCCATCAGCTTCGGCGCCAAGTTCCGCGGCCAGGGCCAGTACGGCAACGGCGCGCCGATTTCCGGTGGCAACGGCGGCGACGCCGGCATGATCGCCCCGGTTCCGGCCGCGTACTTCCACGTGCCGTTCGGCGAGAACGACAACATGCACTTCGGTGCTTCGCTGACCGTGCCGTTCGGCTTCAAGACCGAATACGACCGCGACTGGGTTGGCCGCTACAACGGCGTCAAGACCGAGCTGCAGGCCATCGACCTGGGCGTGGCGTTCTCCTATGACGTCAACCCGTACCTGTCGTTCGGTGCGTCGGTGTTCGCCGAGCGCCTGAACGTCGACCTGACCAGCGCTGTCGACACCGGCACCGCGATCAACGCCACGGCCCAGCGCACCGCTGCGGCGCGTGTGCTGGCTGCAGGCGGCACCGCAGCCCAGGCTGCGGCGGCCTCGCAGGCCGCTGCACGCCAGGCCGCCCAGCTCGGCTTCTCGCCGGGCACCGCCGATGGCTACCTGCGCATCAAGGGCGACGAAGTGTCGGTCGGCTACACCCTGGGCATGACGGTCACCCCGGTGGAAGGCACCAACATCGCCTTCAGCTACCGCTCGAAGGTCGAGCACAAGATCACCGACGGCAAGGCCGACTTCACCATCCCGCAGAACGCGGCCGCCTTCCTGGCCACTGCCGCCCCGGGTACCTTCATCGACAGCAACGGCCGCGCCACCATCACCCTGCCGGCCAGCGCCACCGTGGGCTTCACCCACCGCGTGAACGACCAGTGGCAGATCATGGCCGAGGTCACGCGCACGGCGTGGAGCAAGTTCGACCAGGTCACGGTCGACTATGACTCCAACCAGCCGGACAGCGTGCTGCCGTTCCACTACCGCGACACCACCTTCGCGTCGATCGGTACCGATTTCCGCGTGAACGACAAGCTGACCCTGCGTGGCGGCCTGGCCTACGACCAGACCCCGACCACCGACGCCCACCGCGACGTGCGCGTGCCGGACACCACCCGCAAGTGGCTGTCGCTGGGCCTGACCTACGCCGCTTCGGACAAGATGGAATACAGCGTGGGCTACACCCACCTGTTCACCAAGGATCCGAACATCACCTCGACCTCGGCCACTGCCAACACCGTGACCGGCAAGTACAAGGTCAGCGGCGACGTGCTGGCGGCGTCGATGCAGTACAAGTTCTGATCCGGGCGATTGCCTGAAGCAGTACGAGGGGAGCCCCGCGCAAGCGGGGCTTTCTTTTTGCGGAGGGTATCCACGCATGGCGTGGATCTACTGGTCCGACGACGCAGGGCGCGGATCTGCGCGACAATGGCGCGATGAACCTGTCCGACCCGAACTTCCAGCTGGAGCTGGCCGCCAACATCGCCGTCGCCGGCTCGATCCTGCTGGCCGGCCGCAACAACGTGCACACCTGGTGGCTGGGCATCGTCGGCTGTGCCTTGTTTGCTGCCGTGTTCGAACGATCGCATCTGTATGCGGACATGGTGCTGCAGTTCTTCTTCATCGCCATCAGCGTGCTGGGCTGGTGGCAGTGGCTGCGTGGTGACCATGGCGCGCCGTTGCCGATCACTTCATTGCGGCCGCGCGCCTGGGCCTGGCTGGCGCCGCTGGCGGTGGTGGCCACGTTCGGCTACGGCTGGATGCTGACCCGCCTGACCAATGCCTATGCGCCGTATATCGATTCGGCGGTGCTGGTGTTGAGTGTGATCGCGCAGATCCTGATGATGCGGCGCAAGCTGGAATCGTGGTGGGTGTGGCTGCTGGTGAACACCGTGGCGGTGCCGCTGTACTACAGCCGTGGCCTGCATCTGACCTCGATCCTGTACGTGGGCTTCTGGATCAACGCGCTGGTGGCACTGCGCCATTGGCGGCACCTGATGCGGGACGAGGCCAGGGCGGCCAATGCCGCTGCCTGAGCGCGTTGCACGCGGCCTGGTGGCGGGCAAGTTCTGCCCGATGCATCTCGGCCATGAACGACTGATCGACTTCGCCGCCACGCGCTGCCAGCAGCTGCTGGTGATCGGCTGGTCGCAGCCGGGCTTTGCCGGCTACAGCGCTGCTCGCCGCGAACGCTGGTTGCGTGCGCGCTTCCCCCGGGCAACGGTGGCGGTGCTGGATGATGCGCGGCTGGCAGCCCTGTGTGCCGAACATGGCGTGCCGCCACGCGCGTTGCCGCACGACAGCGACAGCGAGCAAGTGCAGCGCATGTTCACCGCCTGGCTGTGCCAGCACCTGTTCGGTGGCGCGGTGCAGGCGGTATTCACCGGCGAGGACTACGGTGACGGCTTCGCGCAGGCGCTGGCCACGCACTTCGGTGCGCCGGTACGCCATGAGCGGCTCGAACGCGCATTGGACGCCGGGCAGGCGTGCGGCACCGAGCTGCGCGCCGATCCGCACGCGCACCGCCATGGTCTCGCACCGGAGGTGTACGCCGGATACGTGCAGCGCGTGGCCTTCATTGGTGGCGAGTCCAGTGGCAAGACCACACTGGCGCGGGTGATGGCCGAGCGTCTGCAGACTGTCTGGGTGCCGGAGTATGGCCGCACGCTGTGGGAGCAGCAGGGCGGCAAACTGCTGCCCCAGGATCTGCTTCGCATCGCAATGGCCCAGCCTCAGCATGAAGACAAGGTTGCGCGGCGGGCGCATCGCTGGCTGTTCTGCGATACCACACCGCTGGTGACGCTGGGCTACAGCGGCTGGATGTTTGGCACGGCGCCGCAGCCGCTGCGGCAAGCGGCAAGACGACGCTACGACCTGCTGTTCCTGTGCGCGCCGGATATTCCGTTTGACCAGGATGGCACGCGCGTGGGCGAAGCCTTCCGGGCGCGGCAGCATGCGTGGTACCTGGAGCAGCTGCAGGCAGAGGGTGTCGAGCACGTGCTGCTGGAAGGCGATCTGGAGACGCGCATCGCACGCGTGCAGGGCGAGCTGGCGAAGCGGGCGGACAATCGGTTCAGTGTGGCCCAGCCTCTGTAAAGCACCAGAAAAGCCGAGCATGGGCCCGGCGCTACAGGAAGCAACGCATAAAAAACCCCGCGTTCGCGGGGTTTTTTGTTTACTGCATCAAGCAGGCGATCAGTCGCCCAGGGTCAGCAGCGAGGCGTTGCCGCCGGCGGCGGTGGTGTTCACCGTCACCGTCTTTTCGGTGGCAAAGCGCAGCAGGTAGTGCGGGCCGCCGGCCTTCGGGCCGGTGCCGGACAGGCCCTGGCCGCCGAACGGCTGCACGCCGACCACTGCACCGATCTGGTTGCGGTTGACGTACACGTTGCCGACGTGGACGCCGTTGCTGATGCGGTCAACGGTTTCGTCGATGCGCGAATGCACGCCCAGGGTCAGGCCGTAGCCGGTAGCGTTGATCTGGTCGATCACCGCGTCGAGCTGGTCGCCCTTCCAGCGGATCACGTGCAGGACCGGACCGAAGACTTCCTTCTGCAGCTGGCCCAGGTCCTTCAGTTCATACGCGCGCGGTGCGAAGAAGGTGCCGTTGGCGGTTTCGGCGGACAGCTCGGCGGCGGCGATCAGGCGCGCTTCGCGGTCCATGCGTTCGGCGTGGTCCTGCAGGATCTTCAGCGCGTCGGCATCGATCACCGGGCCGACGTCGGTGGACAGCAGGCCCGGGTTGCCGACCTTCAGCTCCTTCATCGCGCCGGCCAGCATGGTCATCACCTTGTCAGCGATGTCGTCCTGCACGAACAGCACGCGCGCGGCCGAGCAACGCTGGCCGGCGGAGGTGAAGGCCGAACCGATCGCGTCCTTGACCAGCTGTTCCGGCAGTGCCGAGGAGTCGGCGATGAAGGCGTTCTGGCCACCGGTCTCGGCGATCAGCACGCCGATGGCGGCGTCACGCGCGGCCATCGCACGGTTGATCGCACGGGCGGTCTCGGTGGAGCCGGTGAAGGCCACGCCGGCCACGCGCGGGTCGGCGGTCAGCGCCGCACCCACGGTGGCGCCGTCGCCCGGCAGGAACTGCACCACCTCGGCCGGCACGCCGGCATCGTGCAGCAGCTTCACCGCGTAGTAGCCGATCAGGTTGGTCTGCTCGGCCGGCTTGGCGATGACGCTGTTGCCGGCGGCCAGTGCGGCGGCGACCTGGCCCAGGAAGATCGCCAGCGGGAAGTTCCACGGGCTGATGCAGACGAACACGCCGCGGCCGTGCAGCTGCAGCTCGTTGGATTCACCGGTCGGGCTGGGCAGCTTCTCGGCGTGGCTGAACTGCTCGCGCGCCTGCTTGGCGTAGTAGCGCAGGAAATCCACGGCTTCGCGCACTTCGGCGATGCTGTCGGGCAGGCTCTTGCCGGCTTCCTTCACGCACAGTGCCATGAACTCCGGCATGCGCGCTTCCAGCTGGTCGGCGGCGTGTTCGAGGATGGCGGCGCGGCTGGCGGCCGGGGTGCGGTTCCAGGCCGGCTGTGCGGCCACGGCGTTGGCCAGGGCCTTCTGCACGGTGGCGGCATCGGCCGCCAGCCACTGGCCGACCACTTCGCGGGTGTCGGCCGGGTTGGTCACCGGCAGCGCGGCGCCGACCGGGTTGGCACCCGGTACCAGCGGCGAGGCCTGCCAGGGCTTCACGGCGGCGTTGAGCTGCTCGGCCAGGGCGCGCAGTTCGTTGTCGTTGGCGAGGTTGGCGCCCATGGAGTTCTTCCTGTCGTGGTTCTGGCTGCGCAGCAGGTCAACCGGCAGCGGGATCTTGGGATGCGGAATCGATTCGAACGAGGCGACCATCTCGACCGGATCGCGGATCAGGTCGGCGATCGGCACGCGCTCGTCGGTGATGCGGTTGACGAAGCTGGAGTTGGCGCCGTTCTCCAGCAGGCGGCGCACCAGGTACGGCAGCAGGTCTTCATGCGAACCGACCGGGGCGTACACGCGGCAGGGCAGGCCCAGGCGGTCGGCCGGCACCACTTCGGCATACAGGTCGTCGCCCATGCCATGCAGCTTCTGGTGCTCGTACACGCCGCCGTTGGCGATGCTGCGCACCGCCGCGATGGTGTGCGCGTTGTGCGTGGCGAACATCGGGTAGATCGCATCGGCATGGGTGAACAGCCGCTTGGCGCAGGCCAGGTAGGACACGTCGGTGTTCTGCTTGCGGGTGAACACCGGGTAGCCCGGATAGCCTTCGATCTGCGCGCGCTTGATCTCGGCATCCCAGTAGGCGCCCTTGACCAGGCGCACCTGCAGGCGGCGACCGGCGCGGCGCGCCATGTCGGCCAGGTGGTCGATCGTGTACGGCGTGCGCTTCTGGTAGGCCTGCACGACCACGCCGAAGCCGTCCCAGCCGGCCAGCGAGGCGTCGGAGAACACCTGCTCGATGATGTCCAGCGACAGTTCCAGGCGATCGGACTCTTCGGCGTCGACGGTGCAGCCGATGCCGTAGCTCTTGGCCAGCTGTGCCAGTTCCAGCACGCCCGGCACCAGGTCCTTCAGCACGCGCTCGCGCTTGGCGTGCTCGTAGCGTGGGTACAGCGCCGACAGCTTGATCGAGATGCCCGGCGCGTTGTTGACGTCGCCGTCCGGGCGGCCGCCGCGGGCCTTGTGATCGCCGCCGATGGCGTGGATCGCGCGACGGTAGTCTTCCAGGTAGCGCAGCGCGTCCTTCATGGTCAGCGCGCCTTCGCCCAGCATGTCGAAGGAGTAGCGGTAGCTGGCGTTGTCGCCCTTGTGCGAGCGCGACAGCGCTTCGCTGATGGTGCGGCCCATCACGAACTGGTGGCCCATGATCTTCATCGCCTGGCGCACGGCCAGGCGCACCACCGGCTCACCGACGCGGCCGACCAGGCGCTTGAATGCGCTGGGCGCATCGGCGCGCGTGGCGTCGTTCATCTGCACCAGCTTGCCGGTCAGCATCAGGCCCCAGGTGGAGGCGTTGACCAGCACCGAGTCGCTGCCGCCCAGATGCTTTTCCCAGTCGGCATCGGCCAGCTTGTCGCGGATCAGCTTGTCGGCAGTGTCCTGGTCCGGAATGCGCAGCAGCGCTTCGGCCACGCACATCAGCAGCACGCCTTCCTCGCTGCCCAGGTCGTACTGGCGCATGAAGGCTTCGATCGCGCCCTGGTCCTTGGCACGCACGCGCACGCGGCCGACCAGATCGGCGGCCAGCGCCTGCACCCTGGCCTGTTCCTCGGCGGGCAGGCGCGCCTGCGCCAGCAGCTCACGCACGTGGCTGGCCTCGTCCTTCAACCAGGCATCGGTGATGGCCTGGCGGAACGGGTTGGGGGGCGCCGGCAGTTCCGGCGACAGCAGCGCGCCCGGACGCGGGGCGTCGTGGGCGGCAGGGGAGGAGGAAGGTGCGTTCATGCCGGTCCGGCCAGTGGAAAACTTGGCGATTTTAATCATTTTTGCGGCCTTCGGAAGTGCCCTGCAGACACCTTCATGAAGGGCTGATAGCTACTAACGGTGGTGGATTCGGCGTGTTCAGCAAACCCGGCAAGATTTGTGCTGAATTCGTCATTCGCGCCGCCGACCTCATGCTGTGTTGCAGCATCGGAAAAAGTGTGAATGCACCCTTGCTACCGGCGAGAGGGCGGGGCTACCATCGAGACGTTTCCCGCGGCAGGAACGCGGTTGCGACATGATCGAGGTGCTTCCAGCTCCGGATGGGTCAGGTACGCAGCTGCGGCTGCGTCCCCCACGGGCGCTCGATGCCCGGCAGTTCGTCCTGTTGTTCACCGTGTTGTCGGGTGCGATGTGGCTGGTGTCCGCCCTCGGGTGGTGGGCCGGCAATGCATTCGCCCCCCTGTTCGCGCTGCTGTACAGCCTGGTGCTGGCGGCGGCGCTGCGTGCCTTGTGGCGCAGCGGTGAACGGCAGGAGGAGATCCGGGTAGTGCCGGGGTACGTGGAGGTCATCCCCGTACCCGGTGGATCGCCGGTGTTCCGGGCCCACCCGCACTGGGTGCGCCTGCTCACCGACGATGAGAGGGTCCGGCTGGCATCCAGCGGCCGGCAGGTGGAGGTGGGGAGTTTCCTCGCGCCGGCCGAACGCCAGACGCTCGCAGAGACACTTGAAAGCTTGCTCGCCGCCAGCGATGGCGGCAACCGACGACGCTAAGGGTCTAGGCAATGAAGCAAAGCAGCAGGTGGGGCACGAAGTGCGTGAACGCGGTCGCCGCGATGCTGGCGACCGGGGGACTGATTCCGGCGTCGGCCTGGGCCCAGGCGGCCGATCCCAAGCCGTGGCAGCTGAACATGGGCAAGGGGGTGACCCAGACCTCGCGCCTGGCCTGGGAATCGAACAACCTGTCGTTGATCATCTGCACGGTGATCGGCGTCATCGTGTTCGGGGCGATGGCCTACGCCATCTTCAAGTTCCGCAAATCCAAGGGCGCAGTCGCCGCCACCTTCAGCCACAACACCAAGGCCGAGATCATCTGGACGGTGATCCCGGTGATCATCCTGGTCGTGATGGCATGGCCGGCCACGGCCAACCTGATCAAGATGTACGACACCCGCGATGCCGAGATGACGGTCAAGGTCACCGGCTACCAGTGGATGTGGAAGTACGAATACCTCGGCGAGAACGTCACCTTCACCAGCCGCCTGGATCGCGAGTCCGACCGCGTGCGGCAGAGTGGCATCGTGCCGACCCGCGAAAGCCATCCGCATTACCTGCTGGACGTCGACAACCGGCTGGTGTTGCCGGTCGATACCAAGGTCCGCTTCGTCATCACTTCCGATGATGTGATCCACGCCTGGTGGGTGCCGGCGCTGGGCTGGAAGCAGGACGCGATCCCCGGCTTCATCAATGAAGCCTGGACCAGCATCGAGCAGCCCGGGGTGTATCGCGGCCAGTGCGCCGAGCTGTGCGGCAAGGACCACGGCTTCATGCCGATCGTGGTCGAGGCGGTGTCCAAGGAGGACTTCAAGCAGTGGCTGGCGCAGCGCAAGCCTGCACCGCCGGCCGAGCCCGCCCCCCCTGCGGCACCTGCAGAACCGGCTGCGCCTGCGGGCGAAGCACCGGCGGCACCGGCTGCTGCCGAAGCCGGCAGCGCACCTGCGGTTGCGGCCAGCGGCGCGTGATGTAAAGCCCGCGGCCGCTCGCGGCCGTGGTGACAACCGATTCTGAGAGGTGTTTTGCAATGGCGCACTCGGCAGTTGGGCACGACGATCACCATCACCACCAGAGTTTCTTCGAGCGTTGGTTCTTCTCGACCAACCACAAGGACATCGGCACGCTGTACCTGGGTTTCAGCTTCATCATGTTCATCATCGGCGCGGCGATGAGCGTGGTGATCCGCGCCGAGCTGGCGCAGCCGGGCCTGCAGTTCGTCAAGCCCGAGTTCTTCAACCAGATGACGACCGTGCATGCGCTGGTGATGATCTTCGGTGGCGTGATGCCGGCGTTCGTCGGTCTCGCCAACTGGATGATCCCGCTGCAGATCGGCGCGCCGGACATGGCGCTGCCGCGCATGAACAACTGGTCGTTCTGGCTGCTGCCGGTGGCCTTCAGCCTGCTGCTGCTGACGCTGTTCCTGCCCGGTGGTGCACCGGCCGGCGGCTGGACGCTGTACCCGCCGCTGTCGCTGCAGGGCGGCTACAACGTGGCCTTCAGCGTGTTCGCCATCCACGTGGCCGGTATCAGCTCGATCATGGGTGCGATCAACATCATCGCCACCGTGCTCAACATGCGCGCGCCGGGCATCGACCTGCTGAAGATGCCGATCTTCTGCTGGGCCTGGCTGATCACCGCCTTCCTGCTGATCGCGGTGATGCCGGTGCTGGCCGGTGCGGTGACCATGCTGCTGACCGACAAGTTCTTCGGCACCAGCTTCTTCAATGCCGCCGGTGGCGGTGACCCGGTGATGTACCAGCACATCTTCTGGTTCTTCGGCCATCCCGAGGTCTACATCATGATCCTGCCCGCCTTCGGCGTGGTCAGCGAGATCATCCCGACCTTCAGCCGCAAGCCGCTGTTCGGCTACCAGGCGATGGTGTACGCCACCGCCGCGATCGCGTTCCTGTCGTTCATCGTCTGGGCCCACCACATGTTCACCGTGGGCATGCCGCTGGGCGGCGAGATCTACTTCATGTTCGCCACCATGCTGATCTCGATCCCGACCGGGGTGAAGGTGTTCAACTGGGTCAGCACCATGTGGCGGGGCTCGCTGACGTTCGAGGCGCCAATGCTGTGGTCGGTGGCCTTCGTCATCCTGTTCACCATCGGTGGCTTCTCCGGCCTGATGCTGGCCATCGTGGCGGCCGACTTCCAGTACCACGACACCTACTTCGTGGTTGCGCATTTCCACTACGTGCTGGTGACCGGCGCAGTGTTCGCGCTGATCGCGGCGGTGTACTACTGGTGGCCGAAGTGGACCGGACGCATGTACAGCGAGAAGTGGGCCAAGGTGCACTTCTGGTGGTCGATCGTGTTCGTCAACCTGCTGTTCTTCCCGCAGCACTTCCTCGGCCTGGCCGGCATGCCGCGCCGCATTCCGGATTACAGCGTGGCGTTCGCCGACTGGAACCTGATCAGCTCGATCGGTGCGTTCGGCATGTTCGTCACGCCGTTCATGATGGCCGTGATCCTGCTGTCGTCGCTGCGCAACGGCGAGAAGGCCGAAGCGCGAAGCTGGGAAGGCGCGCGCGGGCTGGAGTGGACGCTGCCATCGCCGGCACCGGCGCACACCTTCACCACGCCGCCGACCATCCGTCCGGGGGATCTGGCGCATGACGACATCACGCATTGAGGTGGGGCATGCATAACGAGAGCCCACTGCAGACCTGTAGAGCCGAGCCATGCTCGGTGGATGAGAAGCAGCCGACCAGCGGTCGGCTCTACCAGGGCGGAAGCATCGAGCAGCAACGCAAGCGCGCCAGGCGCACGGCGATGTGGGTCGGCGCCATCGCGGTGCTGGTCTACGTCGGCTTCATCCTCAGCGGGGTGATCGGCCGATGAGCGAGGCACCGGCCAGCACGCCGTCACCCAGTGCCGGGCTGCCGCGCCTGATCGGCGTGGCAGTGGCGGTGTTCCTGCTGACCTTCTCGCTGGTGCCGCTGTACCGCATTGCCTGCGAAAAGGTATTCGGCGTGCGCCTGGAACGCGGCCCGGGTGGTGAAGCCAGTACGGGTGCTGCAGCTGGCAAGCGTACCGTGCGGGTGGAGTTCGATGGCGGCGTCAATTCGCGCCTGCCGTGGTCGTTCCATCCCGAGCAGCTGACCATGGATGTGGTGCCCGGCGAACTCAACGAGGCGCTGTACTTCGCCCGCAACGACAGCCAGCAGGCAGTCGTTGGCAGCGCGGTGCCTTCGGTGGCGCCGGCACGCGCATCGGGCTTCTTCAGCAAGACCGAGTGCTTCTGTTTCACCGCGCAGACGCTGCAGGCCGGCGAGAAGCGCGACATGCCGGTGCGCTTCATCGTCGATCCGGACCTGCCGCCGGAAATCAAGACGATCACCTTGTCCTACACCTTCTACCGCAACGACGCGTTGTCCGATCGGCTGCCCCCGGCCGCCACCTCGGACGGCGCGCACGCCGCACCCTGACCCGGATACCGACATGGCCCAGACACCGACCGACGCCAACGTGTACTTCGTCCCGGCCCAGAGCAAATGGCCGTTCGTGGGTTCCATCGCCATGATGGTGACCATGGTGGGCGTGGCCAGCTGGCTCAACGATGCCAGCTGGGGGCGCTGGACGTTCTACATCGGCATCGCGATGCTGGTGCTGACCCTGTTCTGGTGGTTCAGCGACGTGGTGCGCGAATCGCAGGCCGGCAACTACAACCACCAGGTCGATGGCTCGTTCCGGATGGGGATGATCTGGTTCATCTTCTCCGAGGTGATGTTCTTCGGTGCGTTCTTCGGTGCGCTGTTCTACACCCGCAACCTGGGCCTGTCGTGGCTCAGCGGCGAAGGCCGCGGGGTGATGACCAACGAGCTGCTCTGGCAGGGCTACTCCGCCGGATGGCCGACCAATGGCCCGGCGGCGATCGGTGGTGCCTTCCAGACGATCCCGGCGTGGGGCCTGCCGCTGATCAACACGCTGATCCTGCTCACCTCCGGCGTGACCCTGACCATCGCCCATCACGCGCTGAAGGCCGGCAACCGCCGCCAGCTGCTGATCTGGCTGGGCCTGACCGTGGTGCTCGGCCTCGGTTTCCTGACCCTGCAGGCGGAAGAGTACATCCACGCCTACAAGGAGCTGAACCTGACGCTGGGCTCGGGCATCTACGGTTCGACGTTCTTCATGCTGACCGGCTTCCACGGTGCGCACGTGCTGCTGGGCACGATCATGTTGATCGTGATGTGGCTGCGTTCGGCCAAGGGACACTTCACCCGCGACAACCATTTCGGTTTCGAAGCGGCCGCGTGGTATTGGCACTTCGTCGACGTGGTGTGGCTGATGCTGTTCCTGTTCGTCTACGTGCTTTGACCACGCACGCGTCGGTGGCCTCAGCCGCCGACGCCGTGCGGCTTGATCCAGCCCATGTAGATGCTCACGATCACCAGCAGGATCAACGCGACCGACACCGCGATGCGACGTGTCAGTGCGTTGACCGTGCGCTTGGTCTGGCCGCGGTCGACCAGCAGGTAGTACAGGCCGGCGCCCAGGTTCCAGACGATGACGATCAGAAACGCGATTACCAGCAGGGTCTTCAGCGAATCACTCATGCGCGGCTCGACGGCAGGGTGGATGTGCCTATCTGACCGCGTTTGCGCGGACTTGTCATGATGCGCCAGCACACACGCGTGATCGGATGGTTGCTGGCCGTGCTGGCGATGGCCGGTTTCACTGCATTGGGGCTGTGGCAGCTGCAGCGCATGCATGCCAAACAGTCAATGTTGGATGCGCAGGGGCCAGCGGTGGCACAGGCGCTGCCGCTGGCGCGGGCCCTGGCAGCCCCCGGCGCGCTGCACGGTGTGGCCGATCACGGTCGCTTCCTGCCTGGCCTGGTGCTGCTGGACAACCAGACCCGGCATGGCCGTGCCGGCGTAAAGATCTATCGCCCGTTCCGCAGTGACGACGGCAGCGTGCTGCTGGTCGATCTCGGCTGGCGCGCGCTGCCGCCGGATCGCACGCTGCCGGACATACCGGCGCCGCCTTCGCCGGTGGCGGTGCGCGGGTTGCTGGCGCCACCGCCTTCGGCGGGGCTGGTACTGGGTCCGCCGTTCTCCGCCACCGGTGAGGCCGGGCGCTGGCTGGCCAGCCGGTTGCCGGCCGAGGGCCTCGCCGCAGCGCTGGGCCTGCCAACGCTGCCCGAGCGGGTCCTGCGACTGGACCCGGCGCTGCCCTTCGGCGACGAACGCGACCTGGACCTGCTGCCGAACACGCTGCCGCCTCAGCGCCACCTGGGCTACGCGGTGCAGTGGTTCGGCCTGGCCCTGACCGTGCTGGTGGTGGCGCTGGTGCTGGAGCGGCGCCGGAGACGGCCCATCGCCGGGTAGTGCCGGCCGCTGGCCGGCAATCCCTCGGTTTCCTGGATGCCGGCCAGCGGCCGGCACTACCGGCATCCCTTACCCAACCATGAGAAAATGCCCCGCATGAACACTGCTACGTCCCCGCAGGCGCGCGGCTCCGGCCGCCGGACCCTGGTGCTGCTGTTTGCCGTGTTCTTCGGGGCGATGGCGCTGGCCGCGGTATTGCGCTTCTCCGGCTGGCAGCCGACCGGCCACCGCAATGCAGGACAGCTGCTGAAGCCGCCGGTCGATCTGCGCCAGCAGGCGCCGACCCTGGCCAATGGCCAGGCCTATCCGTGGAACCCTGAAACCCGCACCTGGCGCCTGCTGGTGGCGCCGGCCGGTGCCTGCGACGCGCAGTGCGTCACTTTGTCGCAGGGGCTGGGCAAGGTGTGGCAGCTGTTCGGCCATAACGCCGATAATGTCGAGATCCTGTGGCTGGGTACGCCACCGGCGTCGATCGCCTCGCTGCCCGCGCTGCGGCCGCTGGCTCCGTCGCCAGCCCTGCGTGCGGCGTTGCCGGGCGTCGATGATCCGGCGGGACTGCCGGTCTACGTGATCGATCCGAACGGCTTCGTGATCATGCGCCATGCCCCGGGTTCCGACCTCGGTGGCCTGCGCAAGGACATGGCCACGTTGCTGAAACTGAAGTGAGTCCCGTTTGATGAGCCTTTCCGCGCGTCCGGCGCTGCACCGCAATTTCCACCGCCTGGCGTGGTTCGCCATGATCATGACCGCGAGCACGATCATGTTCGGCGCGTTCGTACGCCTGTCCGATGCCGGCCTGAGCTGCCCGGACTGGCCGACCTGCTATGGCCAGGCCACCTGGCCGCAGCACGTGGAAGAGACCATCGGCCACCCGGCGGCGGAGATCCGGCCGCTGGAGACCCACAAGGCCTGGCGTGAGCAGGTGCACCGCTTCCTGGCTGGCGCGCTGGGCATCGAGATCCTGACCCTGGCCCTGCTGGCTACGCGCAAGCGCCGCTTTGGAACCACGGCAGTGGTGACCGCCTGCGTGCTGGTGGCCGCTGGCATACCGCTGTACATGATGGGCTGGCATGGCACCGCCAGCGCATTGGCCCTGATCGGCGAGGCGATCCTGCTGATCGCCGCGCTGCGCTGGAGCAACATCGACCTGGCACGCGCTGCACTGCTGACCCTGGCGGTGGTGATCTTCCAGGCCCTGCTGGGCATGTGGACGGTGACCCTGCTGCTCAAACCCATCGTGGTGATGGGCCATCTGCTGGGCGGCATGCTGATGTTCGCGCTGCTGGCCTGGATGGCCTGGCGTGCGACGCACATGCCGATCACCCTGGCCGAGGCACCGAAGCTGAAGTGGCTGCTGCGCATCGGCCTGGCGGTGCTGGTCACCCAGATCGCACTGGGCGGCTGGGTCAGTGCCAACTACGCGGCGCTGGCCTGCGGCGGCGGCAGTGCATCGCTGGACAACTTCCCGCGCTGTGCCAACCAGTGGTGGCCGCAGCACAACTTCGTCGAAGGCTTCACCCTGTGGCGTGGCATCGGCGTGGACTACGAAGGCGGCGTGCTGGATGGCGCCTCGCGTATCGCCATCCAGATGGCGCACCGCCTGTTCGCGGTGGTGGTGGCCATCTACCTGCTGTGGCTGGGCGTGCGCCTGTTCCGGTTGCCGAGCATGCGCGGCTGGGCCAGCGCGCTGATCGCGCTGCTGGTGCTGCAGGTCACCCTCGGCATCCTCAATGTGAAGCTGGCGCTGCCACTGGAAGTGGCCGTGGCCCACAACGGCGTGGCCGTTGCCCTGTTGTTCGTGCTGGTCAGCCTGCTGGCCCGCCTGCGCGCCCCGGACTGATTCCATGTTTTCCAACTACCGCCAGTACTGGGACCTGACCAAGCCCAAGGTCGTCGCCCTCATTGTCTTCACTGCCCTGGTCGGCATGGTCCTGGCTATCCCGGGCGTGCCCAGCTGGGAGCAGGTGCGCGCCGGCCTGCTCGGCTTCCTCGGCATCTGGCTGGCCGCTTCGGCGGCCGCCGCGATCAACCAGTTGCTGGATGCGCACATCGATGCGCAGATGGCACGCACGTCGTGGCGCCCGCTGGTGGTCGGCAAGGTCAAGCCATGGCAGGTGCTGGTGTTCGCCGGCGTGCTGATCGTGCTGTCGATGACCATCCTGGTGCTGTGGGTGAACCTGATCACTGCAGTGCTGACCTTCGCCTCGCTGATCGGCTACGCGGTGATCTACACCGTGTACCTGAAGCGTGCGACCTCGCAGAACATCGTCATCGGTGGCCTGGCCGGGGCGATGCCGCCGATGCTGGGCTGGGCTGCGGTGACCGGCATGCAGGGCTCGTCGGACTGGGCGTACTCGTCGCTGCTGGTGCTGATCATCTTCATCTGGACGCCACCGCATTTCTGGGCGCTGGCGATCTTCCGCCGCGAGGATTACGCCAAGGCGGAGATCCCGATGCTGCCGGTGACCCACGGCGTGGCGCACACCCGCAAGCAGATCATGGTGTATTCGGTGGTGCTGGCGCTGGTCTGCCTGCTGCCTTTCCTGGTGGGCATGAGCGGTGCGTTCTACCTGGGCGGCGCGATCGTGCTCAACGCCGTGTTCCTCTGGTATGCCTGGCGCATGCTCGACCCGCCGGATGAGCTGTTCTCGATGAAGATGTTCTATTACTCCATCGTCTACCTGATGGCGCTGTTCGCGTTCCTGCTGGTCGACCACTGGATCCTGCCCTGGTTGTGACCTCGCCTGATCGAAGGCGCCAGTCCAATGCGGAGCCGAGCCTATGCTCGGCCCAGGGGGGGATTGGAAGAGCAGCCGAGCGTGGGCTCGGCTCTACACTTGATCTCTTCCAGCGGCGTCGCCATTGCTGTTCCTGACCCCAAGGAAAGGAGCGAGCAGGGATGCATACGATCTTCCGTTGGACCACCGCGCTGATTCTGGCGCTGGGCATGGCCGTGACCGCGCATGCCGACGACACCGCCGCGCAGATCCGCCAGCACGCCGGTGATCACCGCCTGCTGGTGCTGGGCGAATTCCATGGAACCCGCGAGACGCCGCTGCTGGTGCGGCAGCTGGTGGACGGCTACAGCCGCACCGGGCCGGTCCTGCTGGCGCTGGAACTGCCACGCGGGGAAACCCCCACGCTGCGCGATTACCTGGCTTCCGATGGCGGGGAGAAGGCACGCCAGCATCTGCGCGGGCGTGCGTTCTGGACCGTGCGCGATGACCAGCATGACGGCCGTCGCAGCCGCGACATGCTGGCAATGATCGAAAGCCTGCGCGTGCTGAAGTCGCAGGGACGTGTGATCGACGTCGTTGGCTATGACGTCAACGCCAGCAAGGGCGGCAACCAGGTACGCGATGACCTCATGGCAGCCGAGTTGCGGCGGCTCTATCGAGGCCTACCGGCCAATGCGCGCATGCTGGTGCTGACTGGTAACGTGCACGCCATGCTGCAAAGGCCGCAAGGTATGCCTCCGGAAATGCAGATGCATCCGATGGCGTCGCAGCTGCGGGACCTGGATATCTACAGCGTACGGATGGGCGCGCAACGTGGTCAGACGTGGGGATGCGCGGGCGGTTGCATGGCGCGGCCACTTCGAGAGCAGGTTGCCACGGGGCCGCGGGTCGCTGCCGGTGCGGAACGGCCGTACGACCTGTGGGTATGGATGCCGGAACTGAGCGTCGGGACGCTGGTGGATCCGTAGCGTCAGGCAATCCATCCACGCATGGCGTGGATCTACTCCGGATCACAGGTGTCAGCCGAGCGTGGGCTCGGCTCTACAGTTGATCCACGCCATGCGTGGATGTCCTCCCGCCGGGTCAGGGCGCGCGCTTCGCGTACCGCTGCGCGATCACGCCGCAGACGATCAGCTGGATCTGGTGGTAGATCATCACCGGCAGCACGATGGCGCCCAGGCTGCCGCCGGCGAACAGCACCTTGGCGATCGGCACGCCGGTGGCCAGGCTCTTCTTCGAACCGCAGAACACGATGGCGATCTCGTCCTCGCGGTTGAAACGCAGGCGACGCGCGATGAAGGTAATCAGCGGCATCGCGATGCCGAGCAGCACGGCGGCCACGACCGCCACGGCCAGCAGCGAGAGCAGCGGCGTCTTGCTCCACAGGCCTTCAGTCACCGCTTCACCGAACGCCGAATACACCACCAGCAGGATGGTGGCCTGGTCGGTGTAACGCAGCAGCGCGCGCTGGCGTTCCACCCAGCCGGCGATCCACGGCCGCAGCAGGTGGCCGGCCACGAACGGCACCAGCAGCTGCAGCATGATGCCGCCGATCGCATGCAGCGGGTCGTGCACACCGCCGGAGGTGCCGGCCAGCGCGGTCAGCAGCAGCGGGGTCAGGAACACGCCGAGGATGCTCGACAGCGAGGCGCTGCACACCGCTGCGGGCACGTTGCCATGCGCCATCGAAGTGAACGCGATGGACGACTGCACGGTGGAGGGCAGGGTGCACAGGAACAGCACGCCGAGGTACAGCTCCGGGGTCAGCAGCCAGCCCGACAGCGGCTTGAACATCAGCCCCAGCAGCGGGAACAGGAGGAAGGTGCAGGCCAGGATGGTCAGGTGAAGCCGCCAGTGCAGCATGCCGCCGATGATCGACTCGCGCGGCAGGCGCGCGCCATGCAGGAAGAACAGTGCAGCGATGGCGACGGTGGTGACATCGTCGAGGACGATGGCGGCGGCGCCCTTCATCGGCAGCAGCGAGGCCAGGCCGACGGTGCACAGCAGGGCGAGGGTGAAGTTGTCCGGTCGCAGGCGCGACCACCAGTGGGTCATGGTGGGCAGAGTCCTTGGTGCGGAGGGTTCAGGGCCAGGTGACCGGCGTGGCCAGGCGTTGGCGGGTGGCGGCTTCCAGCGAGGTCAGGCCAGCACGCTGGCCCAGCTGAAGGGCCTGTTCGGGGCCGGCATGTTCGTAGCGTGCATTGACCAGGCCGAGCACGGCGCCGGCGCGGTTGCCGGACGCACAGTGCAGCAGCACCGGCCCCTGGCTCTGCCGCAGGGCCTGGTGCACGGCGCGCACGTTGGCGGCATCGAGCCCCTCGGCACCGGCCACCGGAATGCGCACGTAGCGCAGGCCCAATGATTCGGCGAGGCGGGTTTCGTCGAAGCCCCGGTCCTCGCCGGGCTGGCGCAGGTCGATCACGGTGCGCACGCCTTGCGCGGCAAGTTCGCGCAGCTGTGCGGCGGAGGGCTGGCCGCCGGCATACAGGCCCGGGCGGACTTCATTGAGCGGGCCGTCTGCGGCCAGGGCCGCCAGTGGCAGGCAGAGCGACAACAACAGCAGGCAGGTCAGGCGCAGCAGCATGGTCCTCTCCGTGAAAACGTTCTGCCCTCTACAGGCGCAGTCCGGCGCGCGCCTTCAGCAGCTCGCGCAGTTCGTATTTGTCAGTATCATCCAGGCCCTGCTGGCGCTGCTTTGCCAACAACTCCTCCAGACGTTGCACCAGCAGCTGTTTCTCCAGCTGTGCCACTGCGTCGTGCAGTTCCTGGGTCCAGCTGGCCTCGGTGCCGGGCAGCGTCTGAGCGGCCAGCGTATGCAGCGACGCCTGTTCCTCGCGGCCGTCGAAGTGTTCCAGCAGGGCGCCGGTGCTGATGTCCGGGCGCTGTTCGACCAGCCCCAGCAGCTCCAGCAGCAGTTCCACGCCGGGCAGGCGCAGGCCCTGGAAGTGGTGCTTGCCGCCCAGCGTCAGCGCCAGCGACGGCTGCTGCAGCAGCACGGCGATCGCGCCGCGCACCAGGCTGCGCTTGGCCACGGGCTGGATCGTCCGCTGCGGCTGGCGTTGCGGCATCGGCGCGCGCGTGGCCTGGGCAGTGCCGCCCAGGCCGGTCAGCTGCGCCAGCTGCTGCTTCATCAGGTCGCCGAAGGCGCCGTCGGGAATCTGCGCCAGCATCGGCTTTGCCCGTTCTGCCAGGCGTGCCTTGCCGTCCAGCGTGCCCAGGTTGATCTCGCGGGTCAGTTCGTCGAAGAAGAACTGCGACAGCGGCGTAGCCTGCTTGAGGCGCTCGTTGAAGGCCTCGGCGCCTTCCTTGCGCACGATGGTGTCCGGGTCCTCGCCATCGGGCAGGAACAGGAAGAAGGCCTGGCGGCCATCCTTCATGCGCGGCAGCACCGACTCCAGCGCCTTCCAGCCGGCGCGGCGGCCGGCGGCGTCGCCGTCGAAGCAGAAGAACACGTCCGGCGCGTTGCGGAACAGCAGCTCGGCATGGTCCGGCGTGGTCGCGGTACCCAGCGTTGCCACCGCCTTGGTGACACCGAACTGGAACAGCGAGACCACGTCCATGTAGCCTTCGACCACGATCAGCCGCTCGATCTTCTGGTTGGCCTGGCGTACCTGCCACAGGCCGTACAGTTCGCGGCCCTTGTGGAACAGCGCGGTCTCGGGCGAGTTGAGGTACTTGGGGCCGTTGTCCTTCTCGAACACGCGGCCACCGAAGGCGATCACCCGGCCACGGCGGTCGAAGATCGGGAACATCACCCGGTCGCGGAACTTGTCGTAGACGTGGCCGCGGTCGTTCTTCGAGAACAGGCCGGCGCGGTCGAGCAGCTTCATGCGCCGCTCGTCCTTGCCCAGTGCATCGCGCAGTCCGCTGTAGCCATCCGGCGCGTAGCCGATCTGGAAGCGTGCGCGGTTCTCTTCGTCCACGCCGCGGCTTTCAAGATACGCGCGTGCCTTCTCGCTGCCTTCCAGGTTCTTCTGGAAGAACTTCGTGGCGGCGTCCAGCGCCGAGTACAGCTCGCGGCTGTCGTCCTGCTGCTGGGGGCTGCGCGGGTTCTCGTTGCGCGGCACGTCCATGCCCGCGCGCTTGGCCAGTTCATCCACCGCGTCGAGGAACTCGAGGCGGTCGTAGTTCATCAGGAAGCTGATCGCGGTGCCGTGCGCGCCGCAGCCGAAGCAGTGATAGAACTGCTTGGTGGGCGAGACCGTGAACGAGGCCGAGCGCTCGTCATGGAACGGGCAGCGTGCGGCGTATTCCTTGCCCTGGCGCTTCAACGGCACGCGGCTGCCCACCACCTCGACGATGTCGGTGCGGGCCAGCAGGTCGTCGATGAAAGCGTCGGGGATACGGGCCATGGGCAACAGGGCAGGGCGCGGTACAGGACCACGCGACGGAACCGGGGGCGGTTGCCCTAGTTTACCCCCTGTCGGGCACCTGGCTGGCGGCGGCCGGATCGATGCCGGCGGCGGCCAGGTGATGGCGCGCGCGCAGTCGCTCATCGATCACCGCGGTCATCAACGCGCCAACGAAGAAGACCACGGTCGCGTAATAGATCCAGACCAGCGAGATCACCAGGGCGCCCATCGAGCCGTAGGCACTGCCGGGGGCCACGGTGGCGATGTAGACGCCGATGCCGTAGCGGCCCAGTGCAAACAGTGCCGAGGTGATGACGCCGCCGATGAAGGCCTGGCGCCACGCCACGCGGCGGTCGGGCAGGTAGTGGTACATGAAGGCGAACCCCACCGCGTACAGCAGCAGGCTGGTGACGTACCCCAGGGCGGGGAGGATCGAGGGCAGTTGCGCGAAGGCCACCTGCAGCACCGTGGTGGCCGTCATCGACAGGATCAGCAGGAAGCCCAGGGCCAGCACCACGCCGAACGAGAACACACGCTTGCGCAGCCAGGCCTTGATGCCCTCCAGGCGCTCGCCACTGGTGCGGAAGATCAGGTTGAGCGCGTTCTGCAGCTGCGCGAACACGGCGGTGGCGCCGACGAACAGCAGCAGCGTGCTCCACAGCCCCGCCAACGAGCCGACGTCGGGCTGGTTGTCGGCGTTCTTCAGGACGGTTTCGGCCACCGTAGCCGCGCTGCTGCCAGCCACCGAGCTGATCTGGTCGATCAGCGCCTGCTGTGCCGGCGGGTACAGCGAAGCGGTCAACCACAGCAGCAGCACCAGCAGCGGTGCCATCGACAGCAGGGCGTAGAAGGAAACGGAGGCGGCCTGGGTCAGCACGTCGACGTCGATGAAGCGCTTGGCCACCGCCATCGGAAAGCTGTCCTGCAGGCGCTTGAGGTACTTGTGCAGGGACACGGGAACGTTGGGCTCGGGTTCAACCATGGGTGTGGTTGTAGCAGGCGACCGACGAAGGTGCGGTGAAGCGGGTGCATCAATGGGGTCAGAGCCCTTTCGCGTTGCGAAAGGGATCCGACCCCGTGTGCCGGATTACGCCAGCTGCTGCTTGACCAGCTTGGACACCAGGCCCATGTCGGCCTGGCCAGCGAGCTTGGGCTTCAGTGCGCCCATCAGCTTGCCCATGTCGGCCGGGCCGGCGGCACCGGTCTCGGCGATGGCGGCCTGGATGGCGGCCACGATCTCGGCTTCGCCCATCTTGGCCGGCAGGTAGGCTTCGATGACCACGATCTCGGCGCGCTCGATCTCGGCCAGGTCTTCGCGGTTGGCCGCTTCGTACTGGCTGACCGAGTCCTTGCGCTGCTTGACCATCTTGTCGAGCACGGCGATCACGGCGGTGTCGTCCAGTTCGATTCGCTCGTCCACTTCGCGCTGCTTGATGGCGGCATTGATCAGGCGGATCACGCCCAGCTTGTGCTTCTCGCCCGCCTTCATGGCGGCCTTCATGTCTTCGGTGAGCTGCTGCTTCATGCTCATGAGGAACCTCGTGGTGGTAGGTGGGGCGGGGCGGGTGCCCGAACCCGGAAACGCAAAAAGCCGGCGACGCTCGCGCGTGCCGGCTTCGGCTCCATCGCGACAGGCAGGCCCGCCGCAATGAAGATGCGTCCGATCAGTACAGGCGCTGACGCTTGGTGACGTCGCGCGACGAGCGGCGCAGCTGACGCTTCACAGCAGCGGCGGCCTTGCGCTTGCGCTCCTGGGTCGGCTTTTCGTAGAACTCGCGCTTGCGGGTTTCGGCCAGCACACCGGCCTTTTCGCAAGTGCGCTTGAAGCGGCGAAGAGCAAACTCGAAGGGCTCGTTCTCGCGGACTTTGACGCTGGGCATGGAATCTCCGGGACACAGTAGAACCGGGTCACGCCCGGCGAGCCGCACATTATAGCGGCGAATAGACAAACTGCAAGCGGCCAACCCTGAATACGGGCCGGGGGTTCGAAAGCAGTGAGATCTGCACATCCCCCGAGGGGGCGGCAGGGGCGTCATAATAGCAGGCATGCGAGTCCTTGGCATCGAATCTTCCTGTGATGAGACCGGCGTGGCGGTGTATGACACCGGCCTGGCCGGCAGCGCGGCCCTGCGCGCCCATGCGGTCTACAGCCAGATCGCCCTGCACGCCGAATACGGCGGTGTGGTGCCCGAGCTGGCCAGCCGCGACCACGTCCGCAAGCTGCTGCCGCTGGTGCGCCAGACCCTGGCCGACGCCGGTCTGGATGTCGGCGACATCGACGGGGTGGCCTACACGGCCGGTCCTGGCCTGGTTGGCGCGCTGCTGGTCGGTGCCGGCGTGGCCCGATCGCTGGCCTGGGCGCTGGAGGTACCGGCGGTGGGCGTACACCATATGGAAGGGCACCTGCTGGCCCCGCTGATGGAAGACGACCCGCCGGAAGCGCCGTTCGTGGCACTGCTGGTGTCCGGTGGCCATACCCAGCTGGTGGCGGTGGACGCGATCGGCCAGTACCGGTTGCTGGGCGAGACCCTGGACGACGCGGCCGGCGAGGCCTTCGACAAGACCGCCAAGCTGATGGGCCTGCCGTACCCCGGTGGCCCGCAGCTGGCCAGGCTGGCCGAGCAGGGCACGCCGGGTGTCTACCGCTTCGCGCGGCCGATGACCGACCGCCCGGGGCTGGATTTCAGCTTCTCCGGCCTGAAGACCCAGGTCCTGATGGCCTGGCGCGACAGCGACCAGAGCGAGCAGACCCGTGCCGATATCGCCCGTGGCTTTGAAGATGCGGTGGTCGAGACCCTGTCGATCAAGTGCGAGCGCGCGCTGGAAGCGGCCGGGACCAACGTGATCGTGGTGGCCGGCGGCGTCGGCGCCAACAAGCGCCTGCGCGCCCGCCTGCAGCAGATGGCCGAGCGCCTCGGCGGCCGTGCCTGCTTCCCGCGGCCGGCACTGTGCACCGACAACGGCGCGATGATCGCCTTCGCCGGCGCGCTGCGCCTGCAGGCCGGCCAGCACAGCCCGCCGAAGGTGGATGTGACCCCGCGCTGGGACATGGCGACCCTGCCGGCGGTGTGAACCGATAGCGTCGGGCCATGCCCGGCGGACGCATTACCGATGCACTGCCAACGGCGACGCCGCCAGCACGGTTGTCGCCCGCTCATGGCGCTGCAGCCAGCCCAGCGTGTGTGGGCAGCGGGCATGGATCAGCCGCCCGATCGCGGCCAGGTCGGCGCCGATGTCACGTTCCAGGACCGGCTCGTGGTGGGCGATGCGGTTGCGCAGGTGGCGGATGCGTCCGATATCCGCATGGATGGCTTTCCTGACGGCACTGGGATGAGCAGAGGGAGCATGCTGCAGAACCCTGCTGAGTGCGGGTATCCAAAGCGTGGAGTCGAAGCGACAGGTGAAGAGCTGCTGCCAGAACACCATCGGCAGGTTGGCGACGATCCCAGGTGTATCGGTTGCGCGGCTGGCAAGTTGTTCCAGTACCGTGCGCGGAGAAGTACTGGATGAGGTTGGCAGCCTCCGTCGGAAGGCACCATTCCACGGCCAACGCGGGCCATGCTGCCTGGCGAGCACAGCTGCAGCGGCGTTGCGGGTGACCACTTCGCACAGATGGACCGGCATCATCAGTGCACTGCACATCCGCATGTTCCACAGGTACAGGGATTCGGCTGTGACGTCGGGGCTGCAGGTCGATGCGATTCTCTCGTAAGTAGACAGACGCTCCGCTGACAACGCGCGCCGCAGTACATCGTATGGAGCCATCGTCATGTGCGGTGGTGAAGGAGGGATCGATGTTCGCGAGAGTGGGCGGCGGCGACCATCAGGGAACGTCGTTGTCCGCGCGGCAGATTTTCTGCGTTTTGCCTCGGACGAATACCTGACCTGCCCTGTCGGAATTGGCCTTGACCGGCGATCTGGTCCTTGCCTAATCTGCGTGCCTGCGCCACCGGGACTCGCGGCTGGATTCCAGCTCCCCCCGGGGACAAACGGTAGTACCAAAGGGCCCTGCTAGTGGGGCCCTTTGTTTTTTCCGGCGCCGTCTCCCTGTCGGCCGCCCGCCGCCCGTTCCGGGCAGGCTCACCGCCGTGCCGTTACCATGGCCGCCTGTATTCGTGCCGGTAAGCGCAATGGACAAGGTTTTCATCGAAGGGCTGACGATCGACGCCCTGATCGGTATCTACGATTGGGAACGACGGATCCGCCAGGACCTGGTGTTCGACCTGGAAATGGGCTTCGACAACCGTCGCCCCGCGGCCACCGACGACATCGCCCACACCCTGAACTACAAGGCGGTGAGCAAGCGCCTGGAACAGTTCGTGCGCGAGTCGGAGTTCGGCCTGGTCGAGACCCTGGCCGAGCGTTGCGCGCAGATCGTGCTGGACGAATTCGACGTGAAGTGGCTGCGCCTGAAGCTGAGCAAGCCGGGCGCGGTGCGCGGCGCGCGCGCGGTGGGCGTGATCATCGAACGCTCGCGGGACTGACCCGGTCGTGCCGGCCGTTGGCCGACAACCCCGGTAGTGCCGGCCGCTGGCCGGCAACCTTGGCAACAACGAAACAGACAGGAGACAACTGATGGTGGATGCGGTGGTGGCGGTACAGTGGCTGGAACGGCTGCAGAACACACTGGAACCCTATCCCGGTGCCTACCTGGCGTTGATGATCTCGGCGCTGCTGATCGCGGCTGGCCTGGCCAACTGGGTGACCAAGCGCATCCTGCTGCGTGGCCTGCGGCGCCTGCTCAGCCGCCTCCCCGGCGCTGACACCGGCCGCGGCAGCCACCTGATGCGGGTGATCTCGCGCCTGTCCAACGTGGTGCCCAGCCAGGTGATCGCCTCGGGCATCCGCATCGTGCCGGACCTGCCGCCGGGCCTGGTCAGCTTCATCATCGGCGCCTGCCAGGCGTGGGCGATCCTGACCGTGGTGCTGGCCATCTCGCATGCGCTGGATGCGGCCAACGATCTGTACGAGCGCCGCCCCGAGGCACGCAACAAGCCGATCAAGGGCTACCTGCAGGTCGCCAAGATCGTCATCTTCGTGATCGCCGGCCTGTCGATCGTCGCTACCCTGGCGGGCGTCGATCTGCGCTATCTGGTCACCGGCCTCGGCGCGGCCACGGCGGTGCTGATGCTGATCTTCCAGGACACCATCCTGTCGCTGGTGGCCAGCGTGCAGATCAGTGGCGATGGCCGCGTGCGCATCGGCGACTGGATCGAGATGCCCAGCCAGAATGCCGACGGCGACGTCATCGACATCGCGCTGCACACCATCACCGTGCAGAACTTCGACAAGACCATCACCACCATCCCGACCAAGAAGCTGGTGACCGAGTCGTTCAAGAACTGGCGCGGCATGCAGGAGGCCGGTGGCCGCCGGATCAAGCGCGCGCTGTACCTGGACCAGCACAGCGTCGGCTTCCTGGACGAGGGCGACCTGGCCTTCCTCGGCGAGTTCGCGCTGTTGCGTGAGTACCTGCGTGAAAAGGAGCAGGAACTGGGGCAGTGGAACGGGCGCCTGCGCGAGCAGGGCGTGGCTGAGGTCAACAGCCGCCGGGTGACCAACCTGGGTACCTTCCGTGCCTATGTGGAGCGCTACCTGCGCAGCCATCCGGGCATCCATACCGACATGACCCTGCTGGTGCGGCAGCTGCAGCCCACCACCGAAGGCCTGCCGCTGGAGCTGTACTGCTTCACCCGCAGCACCGCCTGGAGCGAGTACGAGGCCGTGCAGTCGGACATCTTCGACCACCTGCTGGCGATTCTGCCGGCGTTCGGCCTGCGGGTGTTCCAGGCCTCCAGCGACGCCATGTTGATGGCCGGGCAGCGCCAGTTGGCCGGCTCGGAGTAAGCTGCGGTGCCCCCGGCGGGACCATACGGGCCCCGCTGTTGGCTGAAACTGAACGAAGAAACCTCTCGCCAAATGGCTCGGGATCGCTAGAATGCCGGGCTTGTAAACGTTTTCATCAAGGACTGCCGGTGGCCTCCGATCGCATCGAATCCCTCATTGCCCAGATGACCGTCGAGGAAAAAGTCGGCCAACTGGGTGTCTTCGCGGACATGGTCCGCCCGTTCGCCCCGGACGTGAACCCGGAAGCCAACGTGCGCAATGCCGACCAGGTGCTGCAGCAGGTGCGCGAGGGCAAGGTCGGCTCGCTGTTCAATGGCGTGGGCGCCGAGTTGGGCCGCCGCATCCAGCAGGTCGCCACCGAGGAGAGCCGCCTGGGCATCCCGGTGATCCTGGCCGCCGACGTCATCCACGGCATGCGTACCGTGTTCCCGATCCCGCTGGGCGAGGCCGCCAGCTTCGAGCCGGACCTGGCCGAGCGCACCGCGCGCGCCACCGCCATCGAAGCCACCGCTGCCGGCCTGCACTGGACCTATGCCCCGGCCGTGGACATCGCCCGCGACCAGCGCTGGGGCCGGGGGGCCGAAGGTGCCGGTGAGGACGTGGTGCTGGGTTGTGCGTTCGCCGCCGCCCGCGTGCGTGGCTTCCAGGGCAGCGACCTGCGCGCGGCCGATTCGCTGCTGGCCACGCCGAAGCACTTCGCCGCCTACGGCGCGGTGATGGCCGGCATGGAATACAACATGGTGGACATTTCGCCGCAGACCCTGCGCGATGTGCACCTGCCGCCGTTCAAGGCCGCCTTCGAGGCCGGCGCGATCACCGTGATGTCCTCGTTCAACGACATCAACGGCGTGCCGGCCAGCGCCAATGCCGAACTGCTGACCGACATCCTGCGCGGCGAATGGAAGTTCCCGGGCGTGGTGATCTCCGACTACACCGCCGACATGGAGCTGGTCGCGCACGGCTACGCCGCCGATGACCGCGATGCCACCGCCAAGGCGTTCACCGCCGGCCTGGACCTGAGCATGCAGAGCGGCTTCTACGCCGAGCACCTGCCGGGTCTGGTCGAGAGCGGCGAAGTGCCGATGGCGGTGCTGGATGAAGGCGTGCGCCGCATCCTGTGGCTGAAGGAAACCATCGGCCTGTTCGATGATCCGTACCGTTCGCTGGACCCGGCGCGCGAAGCGGATACCTCGCATATTGCCGCGCATGATGAACTGTCGCGCGACGCCGCGCGGCGTTCGATCGTACTGTTGAACAACCGTGACAACGTGCTGCCGTTGCAGAAGACCGGGCAGAAGATCGCCCTGATCGGCCCGTTCGTGCAGGACCGCGAGAACATCGAAGGCTGCTGGACGCTGTTCGGCGACAAGCAGCGTTACGTGGACCTGGAAACCGGCGTGCGTGCCGCCATCGGCGACGAAGCGCTGCTGGAAATCGTGCCGGGCTGCGAACTGGAAGCGGCCATTCCGGGCGGTACCGAAGCGGCGGTGGCTGCCGCGCTGCGCGCCGATGTGGTGGTGCTGGCGCTGGGCGAACCGCAGCGTTACAGCGGTGAAGCGCAGTCGCGCGTGGAGATCACCCTGCCGCCGGCACAGCAGGCACTGGCCGAGGCGGTGGCGATGACCGGCAAGCCGCTGGTGGTGCTGCTGCGCAACGGCCGTGCGCTGGCACTGCAGGGCGCGGTGCGCAATGCACAGGCCGTGGCGGTGACCTGGTACCTGGGCACGCAGACCGGCCATGCCGTGGCCGATGTGCTGTTCGGCGACTACAGCCCGTCCGGTCGCCTGCCGGTCAGCTTCCCGCAGGTATCCGGCCAGCAGCCGTACTTCTACAACCACCCGCGTACCGGTCGCCCGGAACTGCCGACGATGTCGGAGTTCAAGGCCCGCTGGCGCGAGATTCCGAACGAGCCGCTGTACCCGTTCGGCCACGGCATCGGCTACACCACCTTCGCCTACGGCGTGCCGCAGCTGAGCACGGCACAGCTCGGCTGGGACGACACCCTGACCATCACCACCACCCTGACCAACAGCGGCGACGTGGCCGGCGAGGAAGTGGTGCAGCTGTACATCCACGACCGCGTGGCCAGCCGCGTACGTCCGGTGCGTGAGCTGAAGGACTTCCGCAAGGTAGCGCTGCAGCCGGGCGAGTCGACCGACGTGGTGTTCACCCTCACCCGTGAGCAGCTGGCCTTCACCGGCCGTGACGGCGTGCTGCGTGCCGAGCCGGGCCAGTTCGACCTGTGGGTGTGCGCCTCGTCGGCCGCCGGCGAAGCGGTGCAGTTCGAACTGCTGAAGGCCTGATCGAAAAAAGGGGACGGAGGGGATTAAGTCGTTAGTGGCACTGACGACTTAATCCCCTCCGTCCCCTTTTTGTTGCCGTCACTGTGGCGGCGCTACCATCGGTGTTCTTCAACGATGGATGCCCGCGCATGCGCACGATCGCTGTCTTGATTCCCGCCCTCTTGCTGGCGGCCTGTTCGCAGCCGGCGGCGCCAACGGCCGAGCCTGCGGCGGATGCACCGCCGCCGATGGAGGCCAACGCGGCAGCTACGCCTGCCGCTGAACCCGCTGCCGCCGCACCGGCCGTGCCCGAAGCGGAGGCGCCCGCCGAGGACGCGCGTGCGCGCATCGAATCGCTGCTCGGCGATGCCGCGCAGTTCGAGAAGGTGTTCAATGCGTTCAAGGCCGCTGTGGTTGGCGGAGATCGCGCTGCGGTGGTCGAGCAAGTGCGCTTCCCGTTGAACATCAGCGACGGAAAGAAGATCACTGGCCCCGGTGAGTTCCAGCGGAACTACGAGAAGATCATCACCCCGGCGGTGGTCAAGGCGGTGTCCGAACAGGACTTCGGCAAGGCCTTCGTCAACCAGCAGGGCGTGATGATTGGCAGCGGCCAAGTGTGGTTGAGCGGCCAGTGCCTGGACCAGGCCTGCACGAAGATCGAGGTGAAGGTCATCACCATCCAATGAACGCAGACGGCCCCGCTCGTGGGGCCGTCTGGCGAGGGTAGTGCCGGCCGCTGGCCGGCAACCGCAGGATGCCGGAAGGATCCAGGGTGCCGGCCAGCGGCCGGCACTACCGGCGTGCCTTGCTGCCGTCTTCCAGCAGCCACAGCGCACCGTCGGGTGCGCTCGCCCATCACGAAGACCGAGGTGAAGGTCCCCCGCGTGCGGGGCCGTTTGGCGAGGGTAGTGCCGGCCGCTGGCCGGCAGCCGCAGGATGCCGGAAGGATCCAGGGTGCCGGCCAGCGGCCGGCACTACCGGCGTGCCTTGCTGCCGTCTTCCAGCAGCCACAGCGCACCGTCGGGTGCGCTCGCCCATCACGAAGACCGAGGTGAAGGTCCCCCGCGTGCGGGGCCGTCTGGCAAGGGTAGTGCCGGCCGCTGGCCGGCAACCGCAGGATGCCGGAAGGATCCAGGGTGCCGGCCAGCGGCCGGCACTACCTCAGGTCTTCGGCGTGAGCTTCAGCAGGCGCGCCTTGCTGCCGTCTTCCAGCAGCCACAGGGCGCCATCCGGGCCCTGTTCCACTTCACGGATGCGCTCGCCCATGTTGAAGCGTTCGGCTTCGCGCGCGCTGTCGCCATCAAAGGCCACGCGCACCAGCGAGGTCGACGACAGGCCGCCGATGAAGCCGCTGCCCTTCCACTGCGGGAACAGGCTTCCGCTGTAGATCACGAAGCCGGCCGGCGAGATCACCGGCGTCCAGGTCACCTTAGGGGCGGCGAATTCCGGGCGGGTGTCGTGGTCGGGAATCGGACGGCCGTCGTAGTGGTCACCGTTGGAAACGATCGGGTAGCCGTAGTTGGCGCCACGCACGATCAGGTTCAACTCGTCGCCACCGGCGGGTCCCATCTCATGCGCCCACAGCTTGCCGTTGGCGTCGAAGGCCATGCCCAGGATGTTGCGATGGCCCAGCGACCACACCTGTGCGGCAACCCCGCCCTGCGAGGCGAACGGGTTGTCGGCGGGCAGGCTGCCATCGTCGTTGACGCGGATGATCTTGCCGAGGTTGCCGCCCATGTCCTGGGCCGGATCGAACTTCTGGCGCTCGCTGGAACTGATCCACAGCTTGCCGTCGGGGCCGAACGCGAGGCGATGCCCGTAGTGGCCCTCGCCGCTGACCTTGGGGCTCTGCCGCCAGATCACCTTCAGGTCCTTCAGTTGGCCACCGCCGTTGGCGTCCAGTGCCAGCGTGGCCCGGGCCACCGCGGCACCGCGGGTATCCAGCGTGCCTTCCTCGGCATAGCTGACGTAAACGACATGATTCCGGGCGAAATCCGGGTGCAGGATGATGTCGCCGAAACCACCCTGGCCACCATAGGCGACCTTCGGAACGCCGGTGATCTCGTGCTTCTGCCCGTTGGCCGGGTCCAGGTGCTGCAGCTTGCCGCGCTTCTCGGTGACCAGCAGGCTGCCGTCAGGCAGGAAGGTCATGGCCCAGGGCTGGTCGAAGCGGCTGACGTCGGTGGCGGTGAACGGCCGCTGGTCGGTGGCGGTGGCTGCAGGAGCTGTGGCCTGGGCGGTACCCGAAGCCGGATCGGCGGCGTTGCAGGCGGAGGTGGCAAGGATCGGCACAAGGCCGAGGGCGAGCAGCAGGGGCGTGCGGGTCATGGGTATCTCCAGTGCGGGGATGCGGATGGCCGGGCTGTCCCTTGTATACCACCGGCGCCGTGAGCGTCGTGGCCCGAAGGTCCTGCGCCCCCTGTGCGAGCGCGGCGGGATCGTCTAGGGTGGGCACGCCCGGGCAAAGCGTGCCCGCCTGCCTGCCAAGGACCTGCAATGAACACTGCCATGCCCCACAAGCCCTCCACCGCCTTCATCGCCGCCTCGTGGGTGGCCCTGCTGCTGGGTGCGGCGGCGTACCTGATCGGCCTGTTCAATGCCACGATGGCGCTCAACGAGAAGGGCTACTACCTGACCCTGCTGCTGTTCGGCCTGTTCGCGGCGGTGTCGCTGCAGAAGAGCGTGCGCGACCGCGTCGAAGGCATTCCGGTCAGCGGCCTGTATTACGCGCTGTGCTGGTTCGCGTTGCTGTCGGCACTGATGCTGCTGCTGGTCGGCCTGTGGAACGCCACGCTGGCACCCAGCGAGAAGGGCTTCTACGGCATGGCGTATGCGCTGTCGTTGTTCGGTGCGGTGGCTGTGCAGAAGAACACCCGCGACCTGATCGCCGCCGGTGGTGGCGAGAGCAAGCGCAGCGCGATCGTTCCGCCGCTGCCGGAACAGGAGTGATCGATCCGGTGTAGAGCCGGGCCATGCTCGGCTCAGTCGAGCGTGGCTCGACGTTACAGACGTGGTGCGAGAGCCGAGCGTAGGCTCGGCTCTGCAGAAGCCTGGCGCTATCGTGCCAGCCGCGGATCCGCCAGTTGTGCGTCTTCCCAGCCACGACGCACCGCATTGCGTGCCTGCGTCCATTCCAGGCGGCTGTGGCCACGCTCGTTGGCCCAGCGCGATTCCAGCTCGGCTTCGACCTGCTCGTAAGCGCGGATCATGTCCTGCGCGCGCGCGGCGTGGCCGATCCGGTAGGCCGGCTCGTAGTCCTCGAAGAACAGCTGGTCGTCGTAGTACGGTTCGGCGGTGTAGCGTTCGCGCCAGTAGTTGCTGACCGCATCGCGCGGCGTGCTGTCGTCCGGTACGCGGCCGGGAATCTGGTACTCGGTCATGGAAGGCTCCGTTATGGACGAAGCCTCATCGTGCCTGCGTGGCGGTTAACCGCCCGGTCCGGTAGCGTGATCGCCAAGTCAATCCGCCCGGCGTGGCCCGGCGCCATCGATCACCCGGCGCTGGCATCCTTGCGCGGCAGCCTGTAGATCACCGCGCCGATCGCAAACGCCACCAGTGCAGCGGCGATGTTCTGCCAGCTGGCACTGGCGAACAGGGCTAGGCACAGCAGCAGCGCCAGCACCGGAATCAGCGGGCCACCGGGCAGCTTCAACGCGCCTGGGCGATCCGCGTAGCGCTTGGCCAGCACCAGGACGGCGGCAGCGGTGCCGATGTAGGCGAACAGGCGCGTGGTCATCGACAGCAGGGCGAGCTGCACGAACGAACCGGACAGCGCCAGTCCGAGCGCGATCAGGCCCTGGCACAGGATCGATGCGGCCGGCGTATGGAAGCGCGGATGCACCTGCGCCAGGATCTTCGGCCCGTAGCCATCGCGGGCCAGCGCGAACAGGAAACGCGGGCCCATCATCATCGTGTTGCTGTTGGTACCGAGGATGGAGATGGTCGCGCCGATGGTCAGGATCAGCGCCAGCGCCTCGCCGCCGAAACCGGCTGCGGCATCGGCCAGCGGCGTGGCCGAGCTGGCCAGGCCGGCCAGCGTACCCTGCGCCACCACCTGCACCGCGCCATAGATGACGGTGACGGTGATGATCATGGTGATCAGCGCGAACGGAATATCGCGGCGCGGATTGCGGTACTCGCCGGCGGCGGCCGGGATGTTCTCGAAGCCGGCGTAGGCGTACAGCAGCAGCAAGGCGGCCTCGCCCATCCGTTGCAGGTCATGCGGGTCCGGGCGCTGGCCGGAGAAGGTCAGCTGTGGGTCGATGTAGAACGCGCCGATGGCCACGAACAGCAGCAGCGGCAGCATCTTGCCGATCACCAGCACCACGCCGGTGCGCGCGGCCGAGCGCACGCCGATGATGTTGACGCCGGTCAGGAAGCCCAGCGACACCACGATCACCGCGATGCGGCCCATGCCGGCGCCGGCCCATGGCCAGAAGCGCGCGACCGCATCGGCCAGCGCGTTGCTGAGTGCGGCCGCCGAGCTGATGCGGGTCAGCCAGATCATCCAGCCGATCTCGAATCCGGCGAAGCGGCCGAAGGCCTCGCGTGCGTAGAGGTAGCTGCCACCGGGTTCATCGAAGTAGCTGGCGGCCTGCGCGTAGCACAGCACCAGCAGCGCGACGACGATGCCAGCGGCGACCACGCCCCACAGACTGAAGGGGCCGAGCAGGGCGACGGTGGCGGCCGGCAGCAGGTAGATACCGCTACCGATCACATCGTTGATCGACAGGCCGACGATCTGCCAGCGGCTGACCGCGCGCTGCAGCTGTGGTTCGTCCTGCGCGCTCAACGGGCGCCTCCGCTCAGCGCGGGCAGCTGCCACTGCACCTGCAGTCGCTGGTACTCGGTGCGCGGCAGCAGCACGAAGCGCGGCATATCCTGCGGCCGCAGCCAGTCCAGCAGCGCCTGCATGCGTGCTTGTGGCATGGCGGTACAGCCGGCGGTGGCCTCGCCGGGCGTGCGCCACAGATGGGCGAAGATGCAGCTGCCCTTGCCAGGCTGGTTGTCCGGGTTGTGGGCGATGACGAAGCCCTCCCGGTAGCGCACGTCGCCCTTGTTGTGCAGATCCAGCCGCATCGGCTCGGTGGAGCCCTTGACCGCTGCGCTGCCGACCTTCTTTTCATCAACGATGCGGTTATAGAACGGCGAGCTGGGCACGTCCATGCAGTAACTGCTGTCCAGCATCGGCTGGTAGGGCATGGCGGTGCCGCGGCGGGTGACCGCATAGCCGAACGCACTGCCGAGCGCGAATATGCCGGCCGGGCTGCGGCCATCGCCTTCCTGCTTCTGCGGTCCATCGGCCTGCGCCGGATGCAGGCCCAGGCCCCAGGCGCTGCCGGTGCGGCCGAGCGCCACCGGGAACGCCTGGCCATGCGGGTGCCAGCCCTGGCCGTCGCGCACATAGGCCTGTAGTTGCCCCTGGGTGCTGTCCCAGCCTTCGCTGGTGACCACGATCAGCTGGCGCGCGCCATCCAGCGGCGCCGCGTGAACGGACACCGTCGCAGCAAGCAGCAGTGCGGTGGTGGCAAGGCGGACCAGCGATTTCATCAACAGGTGCTCCGGTCAGGAATCCAGCAGGTGGTCGATCCGCTCCAGGTTCACCGCCAGCTGCTGCCGGCGGTCCGGATTGGTGTGGCAGAGCAGCACGAACAGGAAATCGAGCAGGGCGTGCATGGCGCTACGGTACAGCAGCTGCGCGACCTGCGGCGTGCGGTCGTGCGCGCAGACCGCCAGTGCCGCATCAGCATGCGCGCGCAGCGGGTTGGCAGTGTGGCGGGTAATGGAAATCACCTTGCCCCCCATGTCCTGGAATTGCCGCGACAGCTGCGACAGCTGTGGCAGGTTGCCGAATTCGGAGAACACCAGCAGCGCATCGCCGGGACGGGCGGCCGACAGGTTGGCCAGCATCAGGATCGGGTCGGTGTGCGGCACGACCAGCAGGCCGAGCAGCGACAGCCGCATGGCGAACTCGCGGGCGAACAGGCCGTCGTCACCCAGGCCATGGACGAACAGCTTGGGTGCGCCGTCGAGCAGCTGCACGATGCGCTCGATCTCCTCGCGTGGATTGGCCTGGCGTGTTTCCTCCTCGGCCTGCGCCTTGCTGCGGCGCAGGGCCTCGCCCAGGCGCAGGTAGTCATCGCCACTGTCGGGTTCGTCGGGCGCCTGCTGCGGATCGGCACCTGCGCGGGCCACATCCTGGCCGATCGAGTACTTCAGGTCCGGGTAGCCCTTGAAACCGAGCTTCTGGCTGAACTTCACCACGCTGGACTGGCTGATGCCCAACGCGCTGGCCAGCTGCTGCGACGAGTAGTCGCGCAGCAGGTGGGCGTTGTCGAGGATGAAGTCGGCGATGCGGCGCTCGATGGCCGACATCTGCCCACGCTCGGTGCGGATCTTCAGCAGGGGCGGCATGCGGGGTGTCCGGGGGGCGTGCGTTGGAGCATAGGGGAACGCGTTGCGGTTGGCAGCGTAGAGCAGGTCATGGAGTGGGTCGGGCGGGTGGGGTTTGCAGGGGACGCCGTGAATCCGTCCATGGAGGCTTGGCCGCGCTTGCTCGTTTGCGCTGTCCTGCGCAAACGGCAAGACCGGGGTTGGGCGTCCTGCCCAACCCGCCCGAGGCATGCCTCGGGCCCATGGCGCGGACACCCCTGCAAGCCCCACCCGCCCGACCCCGGACAGATCGCGCGCGTGCCAGCCGCGAAGGGGATACGGGGTAGAGCAGAAGCAAGAGCAAAAGCATCCACGCATGGCGTGGATCTACTGGGTGCAGCTGTTGCATTGGACGTTGAGTCCGCCTTGTAGCGAGCCGAGCACCGCAGGTCCGGCGAGGGCGAAGAGGCGCGGGTGTCTGAGCGTAGCGAGTTCCCGCGCCGTCCCTCGACGGGCCGAGGAGCGCAGGGAACCGGTGCGTAGCACCGGCTCGCGGCCGGCGGAGCGTTTCTTTTGGTTACTTTTCTTTTCGCGAAAAGAAAAGTAACGCGCGACCCAGCGTCAGTGGCACGCAACGTCAGCCGCAAGGCAGAAATCAACCCAGCATCTCCAGCCCACGCACTTCGGTGATGCCCAGCCCCGGCACGTCGCTGATGCTGATCTCCGATTCGTTGAAATGCACGCCGCCGCTGACCGGGTCGAACTGGCCCAGCGAGGGACCGTCGAGGTCGACCTTGGTGATCACATCGCTCTTGGCCACGGCCAGGTGCACAGCCGCAGCCACGCTGATGCTCGATTCAATCATGCAGCCGATCATGCACGGCACGCCGTAGATGCCGGCGATGTCGGCGATGCGGATCGCGTTGGACAGGCCGCCGGTCTTCATCAGCTTGATGTTGATGATGTCGGCCGCGCGCTGCTGGATCAGGTCCATCACCTGGCTGGGGCTGAACACGCTTTCGTCGGCCATCACCGGCGTGTTGACGCGGTCGGTGACGTACTTCAGGCCACTGATGTCCGCGGCCTTCACCGGCTGCTCCAGCAGCTCCAGTACCACGCCGGCTTCCTCCAGCGTACGCATCGCATGCACCGCCTGTTTGGCGGTCCAGCCCTGGTTGGCGTCCAGGCGCAGCAGGGCGCGGCCTTCCACGGCGGCATGGATCGCCTTGACCCGTTCGATGTCCAGTCCGATGTCCTTGCCGACCTTGATCTTCAACGACTCGAAGCCGCGTTCGATCGCCGACAACGAATCGGCCACCATCTTGTCGATGTAGTCCACGCTGATGGTGATGTCGGTGGTGATCACCGGGTCGCCACCACCGAGCATCTGGTACAGCGGGGCGCCGTGCAGCTGCGCCCACAGGTCGTACAGCGCGATCTCCACCGCCGCCTTGGCGCTGGTGTTTCGCTCCATCGCGGTCTGCACCAGCGTGCACAGGTGGTTGAGGTTGACCACGTCCTGGCCGATCAGGCGCGGGGCGATGAAGTGGCGGATCGCTTCGATGATCGAGCCGTGCGTATCGCCGGTGATCACGGCGGTGGCCGGGGCTTCACCGTAACCGGTGTTGCCGGTATCGGTACGGATCAGGACGACCACGTCCTCGACGGTTTCCACCGTGCGCAGCGCAGTCTTGAACGGTGTCTTCAACGGCACGCGCAGCATGCCCAGTTCGATGGCAGTGATCTTCATTCAGAGGGTCTTGGCCCGCAGGCGCTGGATGTTGGTGATGCGGTCGATGTAGCGGACGGTATCGCTGGCCATCATCGGCTCCAGCGGCGTGACCGAAACACCATTGAGATGGGCCTGCACGCGCGTGCCGTCGGCACCGAACCAGCTGCCGCCCGCCGTATCGTGGATGACCCAGGTGCGGCCGTCGACGTGGCCGATGGCCATCATCACATGACCGGGAATGTAGACCAGGTCGCCCACCTGCAGGCTGGTGACGGCACGGTCGCGCACCGCCTTGCCGTCCTTGCCGGTGAACGGCAGGCGGTCCAGTGCCGGACTGACTGCCTGTGCACTGGTATTGCGTGGCAGCAGCACGCCGAAGCTGCGGTAGATCTCGGAGACGAAACCGCTGCAGTCGCGGGTGTCGTAGTCGTGGCCCCAGCCGTAGCGTTCGCCCAGGAACTTGAAGGCCTGCTGCAGCAACAGGCGTGGGGTCAGCGGCAGGTAATCGGCGGCGGTGTCCTGCGAGCGCGGCAGCAGCGCTGGTACCAGCTTCAGGCGGCCATCGGCTTCGCGCACCGGCAACTGCACCACCCACGAGGCGTGGGACTGCTGGCCGTTCACCGGTTCGGCGGCGGGCCAGTCGGCCAGCACCGGCAGGCGTATACCCATGTCCAGCTGCAGGCGCGAGACGCGCGGCTCCTCCGGGGTATAGGCGGTCTGTGCGGTGGCGCCGGTGACGATCCGGTACGGGCCCTTTGCGCCGTAGCCGAGCACCGTGGCCTTGTCGCCGCCGGCGATGGCGTCGGCTTCGATCCACGCGCTGTAGCGCTCGCTGTGCACGAACAGCCAGCGGCCGTCGGCGCTGCGGTGGACCACGGCGACCTTGTCGCCGGGGAACAGTGCCGATTCCTGGAAGCGGTCGATGTCGGTGTCACCGACGGTGCTGAAGACGCGCTCGCGGGTGGGGAAGGTGCGCAGCGCGGCACGCTTCACCACCAGCCCGTAGGCCGGTGCCACCTGTGTGGGAATCGCATCGAGGCCGAGGTTGGCTTCGATCGTGCTGCGCAGCGCGGGTGCGATCGCCTGGCCCTTGTCGTTGTAGAGGGCGCGGGTGGGCCAGCTCGACAGCGCGGTGATGCTGGCGCGAACCGTCGCCGCATCAAGCTGGGCGGGCAGTGTGGCGATGTCCTGGATGTGGCTGTCCTGCGCCCGCATCCGCGCGTTCTGTGCTTCGATCTGCGCGCGATCCAGAATCGGCGCATCGGCGTTGTCCAGGCGCGCGGCCCAGTACTGCGGGGTCAGATAGGCCTCGTGCAGGCCGATCACATAGGGCAGCGGCGCACCCGGGTCGGGCGGTGGGGCCGCCTGTGCAAAGGCCGGAGCGGCCAGCAGGCACAGGGCCAGGGTCAAGCGGCGCGGCCAATGCCGATGCCGTTCGCGGAAAGCCAGGCTCATGCGGTGCACACCCTCCTCGAATGCCTGTTGGAATATTTATTCCTTTTGGCCCCGAAAGCAAGAATAAATTATTGACCAACATCCCGGCCCGTGTTACACAGCCGTTACCACCCGCGCTGGGGAAGTGTCGCTGTGGATCCTGCCGTTCGCAAACCGCGTCTGACTGCCGCCGCCGGCCTGGCTGCCGTGTTGCTGCTGTGGGTGTCGGCCACGCACGCAGCAGGCGAGCGCAGCAGCCAGCAGCGCGCGCGGGGAGTGCAGGTGATCGACCTGGTCGACAGCGGCCGTTTCCGCGACGCCGATGCGCAGCTGGCCACTACACCCGCCGCCACAGACGAGGCGTTCCAGCGCGAGCGCATGCGCCGCATCCGCCTGGATTTCGCCCTCGACGAAAACGCCGCCAAGGACGCCGTACGGCGCGGCATTCCCGATCTGACCGACGAGGAATTCGCGCGCTGGGACCAGCTTGGCCTGATCGAGCATCTCGATATCGATGGCAAGCGTTGGTACTTCAAGCGCGCACCCTCGAACCTGTTCCTGCTCAGCGACGAAGCACGCGCGCGCCGCCGCGCGGATGCACCGATGCCGCCTCCGGGCCCCAACGAAGTGCTCAACGCCCACCACGCAGGCGTGGTTGCCGCGGCCGAACAGAGTGGCCAGGCGTCGGTACTGCCGCAGCGCTATGAATTCACCCAGTCGCTCACGGTGAAAGCCGATGTGGTGCCCGCCGGTGAAACGATCCGCGCGTGGATTCCGTACCCGCGCGAGATCCCCGGCCAGCAGGAGCAGGTGCAGTGGCTGGGCAGCAGCCCGGGCAAGGCGCGCGTGGCTCCGGCCCATACCCGTCAACGCACCGCCTACCTCGAAGCCAAAGCGGTCGCCGGGCAGCCGACCCGCTTCGAGATCCGCTACGCGGTCACGATCTTCGCCCGGCATACCGCGATCAACCCGGCCGTAGTGCAACCGACCCCGGCCGATCCGGCCCTGAAGCCCTACCTGGCCGAGCAGCTGCCGCATGTGCGCTTCACCCCGGCGCTGAAGCTGTTCTCCGACCAGGTGCTGCAGGGCGAGACGCGCCCGTATGAAGTGGTGCGCAGGCTGTTTGCCGCGGTCGACCGCATTCCGTGGGCCGGTGCGCGCGAATATTCCACGCTCAGCAACATCAGCGACTACGCACTGCGTGCCGGCCATGCCGACTGCGGGCAGCAGACCCTGCTGCTGATCGCGCTGCTGCGCCTGAACGGCATCCCCGCACGCTGGCAGTCGGGCATGGTGTTCTCCGACGATGGCAGTGGTTACAGCAACCTGCATGACTGGGGACAGGTCTACCTGGCGCCGTTTGGCTGGCTGCCGATGGACGTGACCACTGGCGCACTGGCCAGCGATGTACCGGCACTGCGCGACTTCTACCTGGGTGGCCTCGATGGCTACCGCATCGCCTTCAACGATGATTTCGGCCAGCCCTTCGTGCCGGCCAAACAGCATTACCGCTCGGAAACGGTCGACTCGCAGCGTGGCGAGGCCGAGTGGGCAGGCGGCAACCTGTACTTCGACCAATGGAGCTACGACTTCCAGTGGCGGGTACTGCCAGCCAGGCAACGCTAGCGCGACACATCGCATTCCACACCATTCAATTCTTGCAGGAGAGAGCAGGGGATGAAGTCTTACAGCATCAAGCGGGCGGCGTTGTGCGTCGCCCTTGGGGCGTGTCTGGGCGTGATCGCGCCCAGCGCATTCGCACAGGATGGTTCAGTGGTCGGCCGGCTGGTCAGCGATGCCGGCCAGGTCCCGGCCGGTGCCACGGTGACCGTACGCAACCCGGCAACGGGCTTCGTGCGCTCCGTGCAGGCCGACGCAAACGGCAGCTACCGCATTCCGCTGCTGCCGGTCGGCACCTATGAGATGGAGGTGAGCCTGCCCGGCGGAGGGGCCAGCCGCGTCGGCCAGGTGACGGTCAGCCTCGGCAGTGCCACCACGGTCAACGTGCCGCTGGGTGCGGTCAGTACCCTGGGCACCGTCGAAGTGCGGGCGCCGCAGGTGGTGTCGATGGTGGATGTGAAGTCCACCGAGTCGGCCACCAACATCACCCGCGAGGAACTGTCGCGCCTGCCAGTGGACCGTGACATCACCGCGGTGGCGCTGCTCGCGCCGGGCGCGGTGAAGGGCAAGGGGTCGCTGGGCGGGCAGGGCATTTCCTTCGGCGGTTCGTCGGTGGCCGAGAACACCGTCTACATCAATGGCCTGAACGTCACCGACTTCTACAACCGGGTCGGCTTCTCGTCGGTGCCGTTCTCGTTCTACCAGGAATTCCAGGTCAAGACCGGCGGCTACTCGGTGGAGTTCGGGCGCAGCACCGGCGGCGTCATCAACGCGGTGACCCGCTCGGGCAGCAACGATTTCAAGGCCGGTGCCGAACTGGTGTTCGAGCCGCGCGCGTGGCAGTCGCAGGCACGCGACCGCTACGACGGCAGCGGCAGCCGCTACATCACCGCCAGCCGCGACGACTACAGCCGCAGCGCGCTGAATGTGTTCGCCTCTGGTGCGCTGGTGCAGGACCGCCTGTTCTTCTTCGGCATGTACGAGGCACGCGACTACCGCCCCACCTCGACCAATGACGCCGGCACGCGCCTGAGCCAGGGCAAGGCCGATGATCCGTTCTGGGGCGGCAAGATCGATTGGCAGATCACCGACAACCAGATGCTGTCGCTGTTCGGCTTCTCGGACAAGAGCAAGACCCTCACCGACGTCTACGCCTACGATTACGCCACGGGGCAGACCGTGGGCGAGCGCAGCAACCAGATCTACAACACGGTGGGTGGCAAGAACTGGTCCGGTACCTACAGCTGGCAGGTCAACAACGACCTGACCATGAAGCTGATGTACGGCGAGAACAAGCGCAACCGTGTGCAGAGCTCGTTGATGGACCAGAACTGCAACCGCGTGTTCGACAACCGCACGGCCGGCCAGGGCGTGCCGCCGTCGCTGCAGGGCGACCGCAGCTGCACCAGCAGCTCGCAGCTGGAGTCGGCGCTGGACACGCGCAAGGCCGCGCGCGCGGACTTCGAATGGACGTTGGGCGACCACCTGCTGCGGTTCGGCCTGGATCGGGAGGAAAACACCTCCGATTACAGCCGCGCCTATCCGGGCCCGGGTGGATTCCGCTACGACATCTACTACCGCACTCCCGGCAGCTCGCTGAACGGTGGCGTGGTGCCGGCCAGTGGCGTGGTCGTGCGCACCCGTCGCTATGAAGTGGAAGGGGCCTTCGAGACGATCAACTCGGCCTACTACCTGGAAGACAACTGGCAGGTGACGCCGAATCTGCTGCTGAACATGGGCCTGCGCCTGGAAGCCTTCGACAACAAGGGCGGCGACGGCAGCAGCTACATCAAGATCGACGACATGCTGGCCCCGCGCCTGGGCTTCTCCTGGGACGTGCGCGGCGATGGCACGACCAAGGTGTTCGGCAACCTGGGCCGATACTTCCTGCCGGTGGCCAACGTCATCAACATCAAGCAGGCCGGTGGTTTCCTCGACGAGCGCACCTGGTACGAGTTCCTCGGCTACACCGGCGCAGCCAACAACATCCCCAACCTGGGCGCGCAGATCGGCCCAGTGGACAACTCGCAGGGCGACGGCAGCGTGCCGGACCTGCGCGCGGAAGTGAACCGGGAAATGGACCCGGTCTACCAGGATGAAGCGATCCTGGGCTTCCAGCAGATGATCAACGAGGCCTGGTCGGTAGGCGCCAGCGTGACCTACCGGCGCCTGCACAATGCCATCGATGACATGAACATCACCGCGACCGGGCAGTGTGGTGCCATCGACGGCGTGTGGATCATGGGCAACCCGGGGCGCACCAACACCGTGTGGGGTGACACCGACTGCGACGGCCGCAACGATGGCTGGATCAGCATCGACACCTCGAAGGAAGGTTGGGCGCTGTATGACGACAACGGCAATTATGTCGGCCAGCGCGGCTGGGTGAAGCCCAAGCGTGACTACAAGGCGCTGGAACTGCAGGTCGACCGCGCCTGGGACGGCAAGTGGGGCTTCAACGCGTCCTACACCCTTGCATACGGTCGCGGCAACGCAGAAGGCCCGGTCAACTCCGATACCGACTTCGCCGATGCAGGGCGCACCGAGAACTTCGACAACCCCTGGGTCAACTACGGTGGCTATGGCTACCTGGCCAACGACCGCCGCCACCAGTTCAAGTTCCGTGGCAGCTACGCATTGACCGAGAACCTCAGTGTGGCGGCCACGCTGGGCGTGCAGTCGGGCAGCCCGATTACCCGCTTCGGCGCCGGTAATCCGTTCGACGACACCGACTTCCACAGCTACTACGTGTGCGTGTCCAATTGCCAGGCGACGGTTCCGTCCCAGCGCGTGTTCGTGCATTCGCCACGCGGTGGCGATGGCCGCACGCCCTGGACCTATGACCTGGACGTGAGCGTCTCGTACAAGGTGCCGATTCCCACCGATCTGCGCCTGAAGCTGGCGGTGTACAACGTGCTCAACCAGCAGCGCGTGGTGACCGTGGACCAGGACTACGAGCCGCAGGACAGCATCGGCACGCCGAACCCGCTGTACCGCTACGGCACCGGCTTCCAGTCACCGCGCTATGCGCAGTTGACCGTGACATGGGCCTACTGAAGCCCGCACGGCAGGCTCGAAACTGCGTCTGCGCGGCGGCGCTGGCGGTGTTCCCGGTTGCGGTGGCACAGACCACCGCGACCGCCTCCCTCGATGCCGACGTCGCCGCCGTGGTCCAGCACGAGCACCTGCCCGGGCTGGCCATGGCGGTGGTCGACAACGGGCAGGTGGTCTATCGCCACGCCGAGGGGACCCGCGGCGACGGCGGCCGCATCGACCAGGACACGCTGTTCAAGATCGCCTCCAACAGCAAGGCGATGACCGCCGCCCTGCTGGCGCGGCTGGTGCAGCAGGGGATGCTGCGCTGGGAGGATCCGGTGCAGCAACATCTGCCGGGCTTCCGCATGCACGATGCATGGGTGGGCGAGCAGATGCAGGTGCGCGACCTGCTGATCCACAACAGCGGCCTCGGCCTGGGCGCCGGTGACCTGATGCTGTGGCCGGAGCCGAACGCGTTCACCCGTGCCGACATCATCGCGGGGCTGGCGCACCTGAAGCCGGTCAGCAGTTTCCGCAGCCGCTACGCCTACGACAACCTGATGTACGTGGTGGCCGGCGAAGTGGCGGCGGCAGCCGGTGGCAAGCCGTATGACCAGCTGATGCGCGAGCAGGTGTTCGAACCACTGGGCATGACCCGCTGCCAGGTTGGGGCGTGGTCGGTGAAGCGGGTGGGCAACGTGGCGCAGCCGCATGCCTGGCGCGGTGATCGCAACGCGGTAGTGAACGCGGATGGAGCGATCAGCCCGGACCTGCCCTCGATGGCCGCCGGCGGCATCCGCTGTTCGCTGCGCGACATGACGCGCTGGATGCAGGTGCTGCTCGATCCCACGCTCGCGCCCGGCTGGTTGGACGCTGAGCAGCGCCGTACGCTGTGGACCCTGCACATGCCGATGGCGCTGGGTGAACGCCAGCGGCGTTGGGACAAAGCGCATTTCTATGGCTACGGCTATGGCTGGCGGGTGTCGGACATGGATGGGCAGTGGAAGGTGGCGCACACCGGCACCCTGTCGGGCATGTACTCGTCGCTGGCGCTGTTGCCTGACCGCAAGGTGGGCGTGGTGATGCTGATCAACGGTGAAGGCGAGGATGCGCGCACCGCATTGATGCAGGCCGCGCTGAAGCGCTTCACCGCCCCCGATGAGGCGCGTCCGGCGCTGGCGTACCTGGCCGAACTGAAGGCTGACCAGGCTACGCGCGCGGCAAGCGGCCATCAGCGGCCGGCGACGTCGGAGGCACGGCCGACATCGGACGCCGATCTGCCGCGCTGGCAGGGCCGCTACACCGATCCGTGGCTGGGGCCGGCCTCGCTTTGCCCGGGCAAGGACGGCCTGCGCTTCAGCGTGGACAAGTCGCCCCGGCTGCAGGGGGCCGTGCGGCAGCTGCAGGGGCGCTGGCTGCTGCGCTGGGATACGCTGGGCGAAGACGCGCAGGCGTGGCTGCAGCCCGGCGAAGGCCACACACCAACACTGGACCTGCGCGCCATCGATCCGGACATCGACTTCAGCTATGACTTCCAGGACCTGCATTTCACTCGTACTGGCGATTGCCCTGGCGGCGACCACCCGCGCCGCTGAGCCACCGCGCGTTTCACCGGCCACCGACGCGGCCAGCGCCGGACTGGTGGAGATCCGCACGTTGTCGCCGCGCATCGAGCTGGATATCCGCTATGCGGGTGCCAACAACTTCACCGGCGCGCGCGTGCCCGGCTACGAGGCGCCTTCGTGCTACCTGCTGGCGCCGGTGGCGAAGGCGCTGGCACAGGTGGAACAGGACCTGCGCGCCGATGGTTTCGGCCTGCGCCTCTACGACTGCTACCGGCCGGTGCGTTCGGTGCAGGCGTTCATGGCCTGGGTGAACGATCCGCGCGAGCTCTCGCGCAAGGCGCAGCAGTACCCGGATCTGGACAAGCCACGCCTGCTGGCTGACGGCTACATCGCCGAGCGCTCCGGCCACAGCCGCGGTGCCACGGTGGATCTGGGCCTGCTGGATTGCCGCAGCGGTGCATGTACGCCCTTGGACATGGGTACTGACTTCGACTTCTTCGGGCCACGTGCGCATACGCAGACGAGCGGGCTGAGTGAGACGCAGCAGGCGAACCGGCGGCAACTGGTGCAGGCAATGGCACGGCGTGGTTTCGTGAACTATCCGCAGGAGTGGTGGCACTACACGTTCCAACCGGAACCGGATCCCGCTACCGCCTACGACGTTCCCGTGCGGTAGCTGGCACCCTTGATGGACTGGGGTCAGATCCGTTCTCCATAGAAAAACGGATCTGACTTCGACCCTCGCAATGATTTGGTGCGCCATCTCTCGTTGATGTTGCCGGCCAGCGGCCGGCGCTACCGCAGGTGCAGAGCGCCCTCCTGCCGATACCCTTACACTGGCCGCCATCCTACGTTTGCCCACCCGATGAATCTTCCCCTGCACTTCGGCCTGCTCGGTACCCTGGAAGCCGGCGCCATCGCCATGCTGGTCGGGCTGCTGGTGTACTTCCTGTGGTCGCAGCTGTGCCGGCTCCTGCACTGGACAGCGGGGCATGCGATCGGCTGGTCCTGCGTCATCGCCGTGATCATCGCCGCCGGCATCGATGCGTGGAAGCTGTTCTACATGGGCATCGTGCGGCTGGAATCGCCGCTGTACGCGCGCATCTTCCTGGCCACCATCCACGATCCGAACGAACTTGGCAGCCGTGTGGTGCTGGAAATCGCCGGTGCGCTCGCCGGTGTTGCTCTTGCGTGGGTGTTGTTCAGTTCGCGGTCATCGGAAAAAACCGTCGACTGACGCAGGTTTTTCGTTGCCTGCCGGTTAAGTGCAGAGGCGCTGAATGCGCATCTTATGAGCCACTCACTTCGCCCTAACCACCGCACTAACGCATGCGTGGAGGCCAGTGGTTAATCGCGCGTGTGGGCGCCGGTCGCGGCGCAAAATCGATTCAGAAACGCGGTGGCAGGGTAGGTGCCGTGCGGAATCAACACGCCGCGCAACACCACCCAATCGGTAGGAGACACCCCTGATGACTATTCGCAACCGCAAGCCCCTGATCGCCCTGATCGTCGCCGCCGGCAGCGTGCTGGCCGTCCCGGCGATGGCCCAGTCGGCCAAGCAGCAGGCCGCGCAGGCACAGAACGAGGCCGCCCAGGCGCAGCAGGCAGCGGCACAGGCGGGCCAGGCGGCTGACCAGGCAACCAATGCGGCCGCAGCGGCCTCGGCCCAGGCCAACGGCGGTGGCCAGACCTGGGCCAGCATCGATACCGATGGCAACGGCACCATCAGCAAGACCGAGGCGCAGGTGAACGCAGGCCTGGCCCAGGTGTTCGACCAGGCCGATACCAACAAGGACGGCGAGCTGAGCGCCGATGAGTACAAGGCCTACGTGGCCGCCCAGCAGGCCGGCGCCGGTGGCGCAGCGCAGGGTGCCCAGGGCAGATAAGTCCTGCATCGGGGCGTATGGGAACCCGGGCGGCTTTGGCCGCCCGGGTTTTTTTCGTCACCACGGCCCCTGTATCCTTGTGTGATGAACACCCCCACGCCTGCGCCGTCGCGCGCCATCGGCCTGGTCGGTTTTGACGGTGACGATACGCTGTGGAAGAGCGAGGACTACTACCGCAAGGCCGAGCAGGATTACCTTGACCTGCTGTCGCGCTACGTCGACGTGCATGACACCCAGACCGCGCGCCACCTGCTGGAAGTGCAGCAGCGCCACCTGGGCACCTTCGGCTACGGCGTCAAGAGCATGACCCTGTCGATGATCGAAGCGGCCATCGACATCACCGGCCAGCGCATCGAGGCCAAGGACATCCAGCGCATCCTGGAGATCGGCCACGACACCCTGCGCCACCCGGTCGAGCTGATCGACGGTGTGCGCGAAGCCGTGGCGGCCATCGCCGAGCACTACCCGGTGGTGCTGATCACCAAGGGCGACCTGTTCCACCAGGAAGCGAAGATCAAGGTCGCCAACCTGGCCGAGCTCTTCCCGCGCATCGAGATCGTTTCCGAGAAGGACCCGGAGACCTACGCCCGCGTGCTGGCCGAATTCGACCTGCCGATGCAGCGCTTCGTGATGGTCGGCAACTCGCTGCGCTCGGACATCGAGCCGGTGGTGACCCTGGGTGGCTGGGGCGTGCATACCCCGTACGCAGTGACCTGGGCCCACGAGACCCAGCATGGCGTGGCCGACGACGAACCGCGGATGGTCACTGCCGATACCGCCCACGACTGGCCGGCCGCACTGGCGGCGATCGAGGCCAAGGCCGCTGCGGCCTGACAGGGCCCGTCGGCTGCGGCAGAATCGGGGCATGAACCACCGACTGCGCGCGCTGTTGTTGTCCCTGCTGCTGGTGCCGGCCACCGTGCTGGCCCAGCAGACCGCCGAGCGTTCGGCGGCCTACGAGGTGGAAACCGGTGACAGCTGGGTCGATGCCCAGCTGCAGGACATCAACCATTACGCCGAACGCTACCCCGACGCCTTCCTCGACGAAGTGTCGCGCTATGCCGACGTACCGCGCGGCTACATCAGCGCGCTGTTCACCACCCACGGCTGGCAGGCCGGAGACATCTATTTCGCCTGCTTCTGGGCCAAGGCCAGTGGCCAGACCTGCCGCGACAGCGTGCGTGCCTTCAGCCAGGACCCGGAGGGCGGCTGGGAGGCGGTGGTCAAGCGCATGCCCACCAAGCCGGACAATCTGCACTACCGGGCTGTGCGCCATGCCATCGTGGCCAGCTACCAGCACTGGGACCGGCCGATCACGCTGGATGCCACGCTGAAGCGCCAGTTGAAGCGGTAGCGGCGGCCGCTGGCCGGCTATTGCATCCTTTCCAGGCATCCGGGGTTGCCGGCCAGCGGCCGGCACTACCGATTTCCTTATGTTGCTGTGCATATCGCCGCCGCCGCGCGCTCCGGCGACAATACGGGTCCGAGCTGTTCCCCGTTCCCGTAATCGAGTGACTGATGAGCGCCTCTTTCGTTTCGCCTGATGTGATCCGCCGCCTGTTCGCGCAGGCCATGTCCCGCATGTACCGTACCGAAGTGCCGCTGTACGGCACGCTGGTGGAACTGGTGGAGCGGATCAACGCGCAGGTGCTTGCCCAGGACCCGGCGCTGGCCGCGCAGCTGCAGCGCAACGACGAGCGTGCGCGCCTGGATGAAGAGCGTCATGGCGCGATCCGCGTCGGTACCGTGCAGGAGCTGGCCACGCTGCGCCGCCTGTTCGCGGTGATGGGCATGTACCCCGTCGGCTACTACGACCTGTCGGTGGCCGGCGTGCCGGTGCACTCCACCGCGTTCCGCCCGCTGACCGGCGCGGCGCTGGCGCAGAATCCGTTCCGCGTGTTCACCTCGCTGCTGCGCCTGGAGCTGATCGAAGACGAAGCCCTGCGTGCCGAGTCGGCGAAGATCCTGGCACGCCGCCGCATCTTCACCGACGGCGCGCTGGCGCTGATCGACCAGGCCGAGCGGGACGGTGGGCTGTCGCAGGCCGATGCCGAGCGCTTCGTCGATGAAGCCCTGGAGACCTTCCGCTGGCACGGCGACGCCACGGTCGACCTGCCGACCTACCACGCGCTGCACAACGCGCACCGGCTGGTGGCCGACGTGGTCAGTTTCCGCGGCCCGCACATCAACCACCTGACCCCGCGCACGCTGGACATCGATGCCGCGCAGGCGGCAATGATCGAGCACGGCATGGCGGCCAAGGCGGTGATCGAAGGCCCGCCGCGCCGCGCCTGCCCGATCCTGCTGCGCCAGACCAGCTTCAAGGCGCTGGAAGAGGCCGTGCATTTCCCGGATGCCGAAGGTGGTGATGCCGGCACCCACACCGCGCGCTTCGGCGAGATCGAACAGCGCGGCCTGGCGCTGACCCCGAAGGGCCGCGCGCTGTACGACCAGCTGCTGTCGCAGGCACGTGATGCCGGTGGCGAAGGCAGTACCGGTGGCGACTACGGCCAGCGCCTGCAGGCGGTGTTCGCCAGCTTCCCGGATGACCATGACACGCTGCGCCAGGAAGGCCTGGGGTATTACCGCTACCAGCTGACCGACGCTGGCCGCGCCGCGCCGGAGCGCGTGGCCGATCTGCCGGCCGAAGTGCTGGTGGCCGCCGGCCTGGCCACGGCCGATCCGATCGTCTACGAGGATTTCCTGCCGGTCAGTGCCGCGGGCATCTTCCAGTCGAACCTGGGCGGCGAAGAACAGCGCGCGTATGCCGCACATGCCAACCGCGAGGCCTTCGAGCAGGCGCTGGGCGTGGCGGTGAATGACGAGTTCGAGATCTACGAGCGGCTGCAGGCCGAATCGCTGGCGAGCCTGCGCACCGCGTGAAGGTAGAGCCGGCCGCTGGCCGGGCGCGCCGCGTGAAGGTAGAGCCGGCCGCTGGCCGGCTGTAGGGGGAAGCCGGCCAGCGGCCGGCTCTACCCGACGTCCGTAGCGGGTCTCAGCCCTTCATCGTGCCGGTATCCAGCCAGCGCTGGTGCCACGACAACGCTTCCGGCAGCAGGTGCGGGGTGTGCTTGCCGTAGCTCTCGCGGCTGGCACGGTCGAAGTAATCCTGCAGCTGCGGGCGGAAGTCCGGGTGCGCGCAGTTGTCGATAAGCACCTGCGCGCGCTTGCGCGGGGTCAGGCCGCGCAGATCGGCCAGGCCCTGTTCGGTGACGATCACCGACACATCGTGCTCGGTGTGGTCGACATGGCTGGCCATCGGCACGATCGCCGAGATGGTGCCGTTCTTGGCAGTGGACGGGCTCAGGAAGGCCGACAGGAAACCGTTGCGGGCGAAGTCACCCGAACCGCCAATGCCGTTCATGATCCGCGTGCCCATCACGTGCGTCGAATTGACGTTGCCGTAGATGTCCACCTCGATCATGCCGTTCATGCCGATGCAGCCCAGACGGCGCACCAGTTCCGGATGGTTGGAGATTTCCTGCGTGCGCATGATGATGCGCTCGCGGTAGAAATCGATGTTCTCCTTGAATGTCTCGTTGGCCTGCGGGCTCAGCGCGAAGCCGGTGCACGAGGCATAGCTCAGCACGCCGTCGCGCAGCAGGTCGAGCATGCCGTCCTGGATCACTTCGGTGAACGCGGCCAGGTCGCGGAAACCGCTCTTGGCCAGGCCGGCCAGCACGGCGTTGGGGATGTTGCCCACGCCCGACTGCAGCGGCAGCAGGTTCGGCGGCAGGCGGCCCTTCTTCACCTCGTGCTTGAGGAACTCGATCAGGTGCGAAGCGATCTGTTCGCTGGTCGCATCGATCGGGCTGAACGGGCTGTTGCGGTCCGGGCCGTTGGTACGCACCACGGCCACGATCTTGTCCGGGTCGCAGCGCAGCGCGGTATCGCCGATGCGGTCGTTGGCGTTCACCAGCGGAATCGGCTTGCGGTGCGGCGGCAGCGCGGTGCCGTAGTAGATGTCATGCATGCCGTCGACGCCGGCCGGCTGCCACTCGTTGACCTCGACGATCACCTTCTTGGCCAGGTCCAGCCAGGTCTTGTTGTTGCCGACCGAGGTGGAGGGCACCAGCGAACCATCTTCGCGGATGGCCGAGACCTCGATGACGGCGGTATCGATTTCGCCATAGAAGCCGAACCACACGTGCTGGGCGACGTGGCTGAGGTGGATGTCGATGTAATCCAGCTTGCCCTCGTTGATGCGGTTGCGCGCATCCGGATCGCTCTGGAACGGCATGCGCATGGCGATGCCATCGGCCTTGGCCAGCGCGCCATCGAGTTCCGGCGCGGTCGAGGCGCCGGTCATCAGCTTGATCTGGAAGGGATTGCCCTGGGCATGCACCGTTTCGATGCGGCGGGCCAGTTCGACGGGAACGGCCTTGGGATACCCGGAGCCGGTAAAGCCGCTCATGGCCACGGTTTCACCGGGCTGGATCAGCGCGGCTGCGGCCTCGGCGGAGACCACGCGGTCACGGAGACGCGCGTTGGCGATGCGATCAACAGACATGACGACAGTGTTTCTGGGGGGAATCCCGATTATCGGCCATCCTCATCCGTACGCGGGGTTCTACCTTCGTGGAATGGCTTTTCCCCGGGGCTCACCCATACCCACCGGTTTTGTTTTGCAGTGCAGCGTGCAAAGTGCTTTCGCAGCCCGCACGATGGCCCTGCATCCCGACGTGGGGGAGGGAGCAGAGCCCGCTGGCAGTTCGCTGCAAGCGGGCTTTTTTATTGCCTGTCGCCCAGTATGAATACGCGGCTCCCAGTATCGGTGGTGCCGGCCGTTGGCCGGCAACCCCAGCAACCGTCGGCGGGATCAGCAGATCTGCCGGCCAGCGGCCGGCACTACCGGGTCATCGGATCTGCCGGCCAGCGGCCGGCACTACTAGATCATCGGATTTGCCGGCCGGCGGCCGGCACTACCGGGTCCGTCGCGTCCCCACCGGGTCGATACAATCCGCCCATGACCCTCGCCCCCGCTGACCTGCCCGCCCCCCTGCAGCCCCTTGTCGACCGCGCGCTGGCGCGTCTGGCCCAGGTCCTGCCCGAGCCCATCCCGAGTGACCTGCAGCCGCTGCTGTCCCGACTGGCGGTGGCCAGCGATTTCGCACTGGACACGCTGGTGCGGCAACCGGCCCTGCTGGCGCAGCTGGCTACCCCCGGCTGCCCGCCGATCCCGCCACCGGTGCTCGATCCGCTGCAGCCCAGCGACTGGCCGGCGCAGATCCGGCGCTGGCGTACTGCCATGTCGACGCGGCTGATCTGGCGCGATCTCACCGGTCTGGACGACGTGGCACAGACCCTGGCCGGCGCCACCACCCTGGCCGAGGACTGCCTGCGGCTGGCGCTGGACGCCCTGCAGCAGGAATTCGCCCAGCGCCACGGCGTGGTCCGAGATAACGCAGGCACGCCGCAGCAGCTGGTGGTGTTCGGCCTCGGCAAGCTCGGCGGCGGCGAGCTCAACTTCAGTTCCGACATTGATCTGGTCTACGCCTATCCGCACGGCGGCGAATCCGACGGCCCGCGCGCGCTGGCCGCCGAAGAGTATTTCGCCCGCCTCGGCCAGCGCCTGGCCAAGCTGCTGGACGAAACCACCGTTGATGGCTTCAGCCACCGCGTCGACCTGCGCCTGCGCCCGTTCGGCAGCGCCGGCCGCGTCGCACTGTCGTTCGCGGCGATGGACCAGTACTTCCAGCGCGAAGGCCGCGACTGGGAGCGCTATGCATGGCTGAAGGCGCGCGCGGTCGCCGGCGATGTCCAGGCGGGTGAGGCGTGGCTGCAGACCCTGCGCCCGTTCGTGTACCGCCGCTACCTGGACTTCACCGCGCTCGATGGCCTGCGCGAGATGAAGGCGGCGATCACCGCCGAAGTCGCGCGCCGCGAGCTGCACGAAGACATCAAGCGCGGTGCCGGTGGCATCCGCGAAATCGAGTTCCTGTGCCAGGCGCTGCAGCTGATCCGCGGTGGCCGCGAGCCGGCGCTGCGCGAGCGCCGCCTGCTGGTGGCGCTGGACGCGCTGGTGGCCGCGGGGCAGATCGCGCCCGACGATGGCGCTGCGCTGCGCGAGGCCTACCTGTTCCTGCGCCGCCTGGAGAACCGCCTGCAGATGTTGCGCGACGCACAGACCCACGTGCTGCCCAGCGACGCGCTGGACCGCGAGCGCATCGCCGTCGGCCTCGGCTACCCGGACTGGGAGGTGCTGCGCGCGGCGCTGGCCGAACAGCAGCAGCGGGTCAGTACCGAATTCGCCGCGCTGCTGGCCCCGCGCAAGGGCCAGGCCGCGCCCGACGCGCTGGCCAACTACTGGCGCAGCCTGCCCGAGGGCAGCAACGCGGCGTTGCTGGCCGAAGCCGGTTTCCTCGATGCCAACGGCGCCGACCAGTCATTGCGTGATTTCGCGCAGGGCACCGGCGTGAAGTCATTGTCCGATGCCGCGCGTGCGCGGCTGGATCGCGTACTGCCTGCGTTGCTGCATGCGGCCACGCGTTCGCCGCAGCCCGATGCCGCGCTCAAGCGCGTGCTTGGCCTGCTGCAGGCGGTGCTGCGCCGGACCAGCTATCTCGCGCTGCTGGACGAACAACCGAGCGCGCTGGCGCGTCTGGTCGACGTGCTGGCGCGCAGCGCGCTGCTGGCCGAGCGTCTGGCCGCGTACCCGCTGCTGCTGGACGAACTGCTGGACGTGCGCGTGTCCGGTCCGATGCCCGATGCCGCCGGCATGCTGGCCGAATGCCGGCAGGTGCTGGCGGTGGAAGATCCCGAATCGGCACTGCGCTGGCTCAACGAGACGCGGCTGGCGCTCAGTTTCCGCATGGCGATGGCCACGCTGGATGGTCGCCAGGGGGCGGTGGACAGCACGCGGCAACTGGCCGAGCTGGCGCAGGCGGTGGTCACCACCGTGCTGGCGATGGCCGAGGCGGACATGCGCGCCGCGCACGGCGCGATTCCCGGTGGACGTTTCGCGATCATCGGCTACGGCAGCCTCGGTGGGCTCGAGCTGGGCTTCGGTTCCGACCTGGACCTGGTATTCCTGCACGACAACCCGGCCGGCGTGGAGGCCAGCGACGGCGCACGTCCGCTGGAACCGGGGCGCTGGTATGCGCGGCTGGCGCAGAAGGTGATGGCGCTGCTTGGTGCGGTCACCGCCGCCGGGCGCCTGTACGACATCGACGTGCGCCTGCGCCCGGACGGTGGCAAAGGATCGCTGGTGTCTTCGTTGGCCAGCTACACCGAGTACCAGCGCGAACGCGCATGGACCTGGGAACACCAGGCCCTGGTACGTGCACGCGGCGTGGCCGGTGATGCCAGCCTGCTGGCCGACTTCGAGCAGGTGCGTGCGCAGACACTGGGCCGCGAACGCGATGCCGGTGTGCTGTATGCCGATGTGTTGAAGATGCGTGGCCGCATGCGCACCGAACTGGACCGCAGCGACGCCGTGCGGCTGGACCTGAAGCAGGGTGCCGGTGGCGTGGTGGACCTGGAGTTCCTGCTGCAGACCGGCGTGCTGGCACGCAGCGCGCAGCATCCGGCGCTGCTGCAGCCGCGCGATACACCGTCGTTGATTGATGCGCTGGCAGTTATCGGTTTCGTTCCCGATGCCACGGCGCAGGCGCTGCACACCGCGCATGCCACGCTGCTCGACGTAGGCCTGGCCTGCACGCTGGACCGGCGCCCGCGACTGGCACCGACCACGCCGGCGATTGAAGACGCGTGTGCGGCGATTACGGCGGCGTGCAGAGCGGCGGCGTTGCCGTTCGGGTGAGTGGGTGCACCCATTAGAGCAATTGCCCGGGGATGATCCGCTGTTGGTAGGTGCCGACCGTTGGTCGGCACAATCTGTCAGCGGTGATGAACTCTGATGGAGCGTGCCGACCAACGGTCGGCACCTACCGTGCTCATGTGCCATCCAAGGTTGGCACCTACCAGAGCATGTGCGTTCAGCTGGTGGCGCGCAGCGGCGCCATCTTCCACAGCAGCGCGCGGAATGGGGCCAGCAGGCAGACGCCGATCGCCAGCTTCACTGCCAGGTCGCCAGCGGCCCAGCTCACCCACGGCAAGGTGGAACCGGCAAACGCGATCGACCAGAAAATCGTGGTATCCACCGTCGCGCTGCAGGTGGTGGCCACCATTGGTGCGCGCCACCAGCTGCCACGGCGCAGGCGGTCGAACACGGTGATGTCCAGCAGCTGGGCCACGATGAACGCCGAGCACGAGGCAATGGCGATGCGCGGGGTGGCCACCCAGATCGACAGCAGCACCGCCACCGCGAAACCGATCCACGCCACGCGGCGCGCCGGGGCCGGACCGAAGCGACGGTTGATCAGGTTGCTGACCAGGAACGCGACCGGATAGCTGAAGGCGCCCCAGGTCAGCCAGTCGTTGATCGGGTACTGCACCAGTACGTTGGACAGCAGCACCACCGCGCCCATCGCCAGCACCGCCAGCACCAGGGCGCGCGGGGTCAGCGGGGCAAACAGAGGGGCAGGACGCACGGACATGGCGAGCCAGGGGGACAAAGGGGATCGCCCATTATCCGCCCGGCCTGCGGCAAAGCCAAAACCGGTCGTTCAGCTTTACAGCGCTTCACTCATCACGTCACCGGCGGCATAGGCCGTCGGCACATAGGCCAGGGTCTGGCCCTGCGCGCTCTTCACGTTCCAGCCGGCACCGGCCTCGGTGGGGTCGAAATGCACCCGTTGCCCGACCACGAAGGCCGCCGTCGGGTTCTCGCCCTGCGGCTGCACCGGCCAGCGCAGGGTGGCGGTGTGGTCGGCCTTGTCGGGTACCTGCAGCTGCACCTGGCGCTCGCCCGACGGCGTGGTCTCCACCTTCTTCACTTCCATCGGCGGCAGCGGCACCGCCTTGGTGCGGGCAGCCCTGGCGTTGCGTTCGCTGGCCTTGAACGGCGCCTTGGACAGTTCGGACAGGCCCATCGACGCCGCCAGCGGCAGCGACAGCACCACGAACGAGGTCACGATCACGCTGGCCTCGCTGCTGTTCAACTGCGGCGCGGCGCCGGCATGGACGGTGGGCACCAGCAGCGCCGAGAGCAGCAATGCAGTGGTGGGAACGCGCAGGCAACGGAGCATGGAGACCTCCTGGTCAGCGTGGGACGGCGGCTCAGCGCCGGGTGTCAAAGATGTCGCGCGGGCCGGTGGCCTCGGGCAGGTATTCCAGCGGGCGGCCCTGGTTGTCCTTCAGCTGCCAGCCCTGGTCGTTGCCGGTTGGCTCGAAGTTCACGGTCTGGCCCACGGTGAACTGCACGGCTGGGTCGCCGACGCCGCGCGGATACTGCATCGATGCGGTGTTCTGCGGATCGTTGGCATCACGCAGCAGCACTTCGCGGCGGCCATCGACGGTGGTGGCGATGGCACTCACCTCCATCTGCGGCAGCTTGATCTGCTGCGGGCGGGCCAGCGGCCGGCCGGCGTCGGCCGCGTCCTGGGCTTCCTTCGCTGCTGCGGCGCGGGCCGAGGCCACCATCTGCGTAGACATCTCCAGGCTCGGTCCCTGCGGACCCGGGTCGTGGATGATCACGATGCGGCGTTCGGCGTGGGCGGCCGTGGACCAGGCCAGGCCGGTGACGATCACCATCGACAACACAGAGGTAAGCAGCGGACGCATGTCGTTCTCCTCGGGGAAATCAGGGGGCGGCGGCGGTGGCACCGGCCACCGGCACATGGGGGATGACCAGTTCCTGCTGCAGCTGGCTGCGCTGGTGCAGGAAGTCGAACACCGATTCCACCGTCACCACCGAATAGTTGCCGGAGATGCGCTCGCCGGCCGGATGGTCGGTGGTGGTGGCGTTGGCCACGAACAGGCGCGCACCCACGCGCTTGCCGAGGCCGATGTGCAGCACGCTGGGCTGGTATTTGTGCTGGCGCAGCCACTGCTGCGCCTGTTCGCGCTTGACGATGGCCGGCGTGCCTTCGGCCTGCGCCATCGCCGCCGCCAGCACTTCCAGCACCCACTGGTTGGAGTTCTGGTAGTCGGTGGCGAACGGGTAGGCGACCACGTTGTACTTCGCTTCGTGCAGCGCCTTGGGCTGGATCGACGGCGATACCAGCATCGCTTTCAATGCAGCACGCAGCGGTGCCGAAGGCACGCCGATGCGCAGGTCGGTATGCCCGCCGCTTTCGCCGACAAAGTTGCCCAGGCCCTCGTGGTACAGCTGCGAGCGGTCGGTCTTGCAGCGGTTGAGCAGGTGCATCGCACGCCAGCGGCCGTCGTCCTCGCGCAGCAGGAAGGCCAGGTGGCTGTGGCGCAGGCCGTAGCGGCTCAGGTCCTGGCCACCGCGCGCGGCCATCACCACGTCCACATCGGGCAGCGCGTCCAGGCGTTCGGCGGTGGTCCAGGCCACGTCCAGCATCGCCGCCTGCGACGCCACGCTCGGGTAGCGCTCGCGGCAGGCGGTGCTGTCGGCCCAGGCCGGTGCGGTCGCCAGCAGGCTGGCGATCAGCAGCGCGGCGCGGCGCAGGCGGGAAAAACGATCCATGTCGGTACCTTCAACGGCGGGCAGGCCCGCGCGCCGATCATACGCTGCTCAGCGCAGCGGGCGATCCACGCCCTTGCGCCGCGTAGTCGGGTAGTGCCGGCCGCTGGCCGGCATCGGCAGGGTGTTCGGTAATGCGTGCAGCATTGCCGGCCAGCGGCCGGCACTACCCCAATGCCAGGCGCTGCTTCACTTCCGCCGCTACCCGCGCAGTCTCGCGCAGTGGCTCGATGCGGTCGTACTGCCAGTCCAGCCAGTGCGGCTGCAGGCGCCCGCGCTCGCGCAGCTGCTGCTGGAAGCGGGCCAGCCGGCCCTGCGCGGTCTCGGCCAGCGCCACCATCACCGGCATGCGCGTGGCGCAGGCCTCAGAGAGCAGGTTCACCGAATCGGGTGAGACCACCACGCGGTTGGCCCAGCCGAGCAGGCCGCCATAGGGATTGGTGCCGTCGCCGCCATCGCCCCAGATCACGTGCGGCAGGTCGGCGAATTTCGCACGCAGGACCTCGGCCAGGGCCGGCGGCGTACGACGCGAGGTCGTTGCCAGCAGGCTGCCGCCTTCGCTGCGGATCTGCTCGGCCAGCGCCTGGAACACACCGACCATTGCCGTCTCATCCCACGGCGCCAGCGGCGTCGGCCCGCCGACCAGCAGTGCGGTGCGCGGGCCGGGCAGGGTACTGAAGCCGGCGAACGCGGCGCGGCCCCAGGCCAGCCAGTCATCGTCCACCGGGTTGAGGCTGCCGAGCAGGGTCAGCACGTTGCTGCCGCGCAGGGCATCGTGTTCGGGCACCACCACCACGTCCCAATGGCGGGCGCCGATGCGCGGGTCGAGGATTTGCACCACCTGGCTGCCGCGTGCACGCAGCACGCGCAGGGCACCGGCCGCCTGGCGCCCGCAGCCGATGGCCAGCGCCGGCGCCTCGTTGGCCAGTGACGCAAAGGCCTCGCCGTAGCCGTTGACATCGCCGGGCAGGCGCTGCGGCGACAGCCAGCGCCAGGGCGCGCGCGGTTGCAGGAGCAGCGGTCGGTGGGTGCCCTGGCGCAGTGCCGAGGCCAGCGCGACCGCCTGGCGGACATTGCCCGCGCGGCCATCAGTGACCGTCCATGGCGCGCTCGATCGTTTCACCATTGGCATTAATTCGTTTCAGCCCTGCTGGGTGTTGCAACAGTCGCGACACTCTACACTGCGGCTCGTCGTTTCGCCCCGCGCCGCCCGCGGGCACTGACTTCCCTTCGCCGCCCTGGAGATCCACCGATGTCCCACGCGCTCGACGCCGCCGCCCTCGACCAGCTGTTCCGCACGGCTCGCACCCAGAACGCCTTCCTCGACAAGCCGGTCCCCGAGAGCCTGCTGAAGGAACTGTACGACCTGGTGAAGTGGGGCCCCACCGCGGCCAACACCACGCCGGCGCGCTTCGTCTTCGTCACCTCGAAGGAAGCCAAGGACAAGCTGGCCCCGGCGCTGTCCGAAGGCAACCTGGCCAAGACCATGGCTGCGCCGGTCACCGTCATCATCGGTTTCGACCTGGACTTCCACGAGAAGCTGCCGTACCTGTTCCCGCACACCGATGCCAAGGCCTGGTTCGATGGCCCGCAGGAAGGCCGCCACGAAGCCGCCATCCGCAACGGCAGCCTGCAGGGCGCCTACCTGATCCTGGCTGCGCGCGCGCTGGGCCTGGATGCCGGCCCGATGTCCGGCTTCGACCCGGCCAAGGTTGACGAAGCCTTCTTCGCCGGCACCTCCATCAGGTCGAATTTCCTGGTCAACCTGGGTTACGGTGACCCGGCGGGCCTGTTCCCGCGCCTGCCGCGCCTGTCGTTCGACGAAGCGGCGCGCATCGCGTAAGTCGCTGTATCGGTTTCGGGCCCGCTGTTCCGCGGCGGGCCATTGCTGCACCGTGTACCCACCCTACGATCCGGAGAGTTCCTCAGATGAGCGCCACCCGTAAACTGCTGCTGCCGCTGGCCCTGACCCTGGCCATCGCCGCCTGCTCCAAGCCGGCCGACACCGCTGCCCCGGCGGCCGATGCCGCCGCCCCGGCCACCACCGAGCAGGCCGCCACCCCGGCCGCTGATGCCGCTGCTGCCGCGCCGGCCGCCGAAGCGATCAAGATCGCCTCGGGCACCTACAAGCTGGACCCGAGCCACACCGACGTGCTGGCGCAGTGGAGCCACTTCGGCTTCTCCAACCCGAGCGCGCACTTCGGCAACGTCGAAGGCACCCTGGTGTACAACGCTGAAGACGTGACCAAGTCCACCGTGGAAGTGAAGCTGCCGCTGAGCGGCCTGAACAGCTTCACCGCCAAGTTCGACGAGCACCTGAAGAGCGCCGACTTCTTCGACGCCGCCAAGTTCGCCGATGCCACCTTCAAGAGCACCAAGGTGGAAGCGGCCGGCACCAACAAGCTGACCGTTACCGGTGACCTGACCATCAAGGGCATCACCAAGCCGGTCACCCTGGACGTCACCGTCAACGGCGGCGGCGAGCACCCGATGGCCAAGGTTCCGGCCGCCGGCTTCGACGCCACCACCACCCTGAAGCGCAGCGATTTCGGCGTCGGCGCCTACGCTCCGAACGTCAGCGATGAAGTGAAGATCCGCATCACCACCGAAGCCACCGGCGAAAAGCCGGCGGCTTGATGCACCCCGCTCACTCGTCGTGAGAAGGCAGAGGGCCCGCTGAAAAGCGGGCCTTCTTTTTGGGTTCTGGTAGAGCCGGCCGCTGGCCGGCTGCTTGCGAGGTGCCCGATGATGAGGGGGGTGCCGGCCAGCGGCCGGCACTACCCGGCAGGTGCCAACCGGCATCTGGTGGGTGCGGACCGTTGGTCCGCACGATCCCTCAGCGCAACGTACCCAACCATGCCACGCACGCTTCGCTCGGGCTCTGCTTGGCCTTCACCGCCAGCCCGCTGGCCCGTGCGAACGTCTGCGCGGCCTGCGCCACCACCTGGCGTGCGATCAGCGCCGCCTGCTTGGTCGCGGCCTGTTGCTTGCGCAGCTGCACGATGTGCACCGACGGCCGGCCCACCGGCGCGTACTTCTGGTCGCGGCGCAGCACGTCGGCCACCTGGGCCACTTCGAATTCGGCCTGCAGGTAGCGGTGCTGTGCCGCCACCAGCTCGCGCAGCGGCGCGCGCAGGGCAGCGGCGTCGGCGAAGGCGGCTAGCGCCGCATCGCAGGCGGCGTCATCGGCAAAGCGGGTACGCAGCGCATCCACGCTGGCCAGGGTCAGTTTGGCCATGTGGGCCTCGTTGCTGCAGGAAAGGAGCGCGATTGTCGCATTGCTTGGCGGCTGATGCGTTGAACCGGGCGGCGGCATACCCGTAGAGCCGAGCCCATGCTCGGCTCATCGCGCGCGAGGGTTTTCCGATGGCGGAGCGGAGAGCAGCCGAGCGTGGGCTCGGCTCTACCTAGTCATGGGCGTGCGGGCAACGGCGCGCAACCCGCCGGCTGCCCGGTCAATCGCCGTCGGCTTCGTCCGGGTGGGCCTTCCAGTAGCCGGTGGAACGAATCCAGTCGCGCGGTACGCCCAGGTGGCCTTCGATGAACTTGCGCATCATCCGTGCCCGACGCGATTCGGTGGCGATCCAGTAGAAGACATCACCGTCCGGGGCCTCGAAGTCGGTCAGCATGTCTTCCAGCAGCGTGCTGCTGGCCGCTGGGAAGCCGTTGCGCTCCAGCCAGTGGATGCGCACGTTCTCGTACTGCGGCAGGTCCTGGCGCTCGGCTTCGTCGCGCACTTCAATGAAGGCCTGCACCTCGGCACCGTCCGGCAGCACGTCCAGCCAGCGGGCGATGGCCGGCAGCGCGGTTTCATCGCCGATCAGCACGTAGGCGTCGTAGCTGTCGGCCACCACGAACGAGCCGCGCGGGCCGCCGATCACCAGCGTGTCGCCGGGCTGCGCGCGCTCGGCCCACGGCCCGGCCACGCCCTGGTCGTGCAGTACGAAGTCGATGGCCAGCTCGCCGGTTTCGTGGTCCCACCAGCGCGGGGTGTAGTCGCGCGACGGCGAAGGCTCCTTGCCGGCTGGATAGCTGCGGCCTTCGGCGGTCAGCACCGGCAACACCATCTCGCCCGCAGCGTTGGGGAAGAACAGCTTGATGTGGTCGTCGGCGCCGGGCGAATCGAAGCCGGCCAGGTCGTCGCCACCCAGCACGATGCGGCGCATGTGCGGGGTGACCTCTTCGGTGCGCAGCACGGTCAGTTCACGGAAGCGCACATCCAGGCGCAGGCGCGTGTTGTTGTGTTCGGTCATGGGGATACCTGTAAAGGTGTCGCGCGGGGGCGCGCGGCGTAGGGGAGACCTGGCTGGATTCAGTCTGGCTGGGTCGTTGAAATGGGTGGGCTCTCGCTACCGGCCGTACCGTTGAGCAGGGCCGATGCCCGCGTCAGCAGCGCCGCCACTTCGTCCGCCTCACCCTCGGCCCAGCGGCCGTGGTGATGCACCAGCGCCCGCTTGAACTCGCGCAGGGCGGTGGCCAGCGGCGGCGGCAGCGAAGCCTTGGTGATCTCGCGGGCACGGTCGAAGGCACGTCGCTGCGCCAGCCGCACCTGGGTGCGCTGCACCTTCAGCTCGAACTCGCCGGCAGCGGTGATGCGGAAGATCCGCTTGCCGTCCACTTCCTCGGCCTCGATCCAGCCGGCCTGCTCGAAGCTGGCCAGCAGCGGGTACATGGTGCCGGCGCTGGGCGTATAGGCCTGCATGAACTGGTTGCTGATCAGCTGCATCAGCTCGTAGCCATGGCGCGGCTGCTCGCCGATCAGGGCCAGCACCAGCAGGCGCAGGTCGCCGCGGCTCAGCACGCGCGGCTGGCCGTTGCGGCGGGGCACATCCGGATCGGTGGAACGGGTTCTGGGAGAGGAGACGCGGCTCATTTCGATATATCGGTAAACGAGTGTGCAAACGATATATCGATATATCGAAGCCGGCAATCATCGATCCGGCCACAAGCAGGTCCGTTTTGGGCCACGGGCGGCCGCGTGCACAGCAAAAGGGGCGCCCCTTGCAGGGCGCCCCGGCGAACCGTGGAAGGGAGCAGGGCCGCCAGGCCCCTCACTCGCGGCCCACGCTGGACCCGCTGCCGGTACCGATCCAGAGGCAGGTGCGACATGTTGTCGCCGGTTCAGTACCGTTGCCCAAACCGCCCCTACAGCGGTGCCGGGGTTGCCCTACAACCGTCATCGGCAGCGGTAACACTGCGTCCTGCACATGGGCGCAGCGGCCCGCAAGCGACAGCCCGCGCAGCCGCCAAGGCCTGCCGCAGGGCCATCAGCGGGCCCGGCAAGCCCCTTGCGGACACTGGCCGGTTGCATCCATACGCCTGCGTAGCCAAGTGACGAAAGCCCTTGGTGCGCTACACTTTGCGGTCTAGAAATCTATACAACAGTCGCGCGCGTGCGTGCGGTTATGGGAGCGCTAATGAACTGGTTGAACGAGGTGCTGAACAACGACCCGAATCCTGTGGAAACCCAGGAGTGGATCGAGTCGTTGAAGGCCGTTATTGATGTCGAGGGCTCCGAGCGCGCGCATCAGCTGCTGGAAGGCATGGTGGAACTGACCCGTCGTTCGGGCGCCTACCTGCCGTTCTCTCCCACCACCGAATACGTCAATACCATCGAACCGCAGTTCGAGGCCAAGAGCCCGGGCAACGCCGAGCTGGAATGGCGCATCCGTTCGATCATCCGCTGGAACGCGATGGCCACCGTGGTGCGCGCCAACCGCAAGCCGGGTGACCTGGGCGGCCACATCGCCTCGTTCGCCTCCGGCGCCACCCTGTACGACGTGGGCTTCAACCACTTCTGGCGCGCCCCGAGCGAGAACCACCCGGGCGACCTGCTGTTCATCCAGGGCCACAGCGCCCCGGGCATCTACGCGCGTTCCTTCCTGGAAGGCCGCATCAGCGAAGAGCAGCTGGACAAGTTCCGCATGGAAGTGGACGGCGGTGGCCTGTCCTCGTACCCGCACCCGTGGCTGATGCCGGACTACTGGCAGACCCCGACCGTGTCGATGGGCCTGGGCCCGCTGGCCGCCATCTACCAGGCGCAGTTCATGCGCTACCTGGAAAACCGTGGCCTGATCGAGAAGTCCGACCGCAAGGTGTGGTGCTTCATCGGCGACGGCGAGAGCGACGAGCCGGAAACCCTGGGTGCCATCGCCCTGGCCGGCCGTGAAGGCCTGGACAACCTGATCTTCGTGGTGAACTGCAACCTGCAGCGCCTGGACGGCCCGGTGCGCGGCAACGGCAAGATCATCCAGGAACTGGAAGGCGTGTTCCGTGGCGGCGGCTGGAACGTGATCAAGCTGCTGTGGGGCGGTTACTGGGATGCCCTGCTGGCCAAGGACACCAACGGCGTCCTGAAGAAGCTGATGATGGAAACCGTCGACGGCGAATACCAGAACTGCAAGGCCTTCGGCGGCGCGTATACCCGCGAGCATTTCTTCGGCAAGTACCCGGAAACCGCTGCGATGGTCGCCGGCCTTTCCGACGACGACATCTGGCGCCTGAACCGTGGTGGCCACGACCCGCACAAGGTGTACGCCGCCTACCACCAGGCCGTGAACACCAAGGGCATGCCGACCGTCATCCTGGCCAAGACCGTGAAGGGTTACGGCATGGGCAGCGCCGGTGAGGCACTGAACCCCACCCACCAGACCAAGAAGCTGGACGACGAAGCGGTGCGCCACTTCCGCGACCGCTTCAACATTCCGGTGACCGATGCGCAGCTGGCCGACGGCCAGGTGCCGTTCTACCACCCGGGCCCGGATTCGCCGGAAGTGCAGTACCTGCAGGAACGCCGTGCCGCGCTGGGCGGTTACCTGCCGCAGCGCCGCCGCAAGGCCGACAAGACCTTCGTGGCGCCGAAGCTGGAAGCCTACGAGCGCCTGCTGAAGAGCAGCGGCGAGCGCAGCTACTCCACCACCATGGCCTTCGTGCAGAGCCTGAACATCACCCTGCGTGACAAGGAACTGGGCCCGCACATCGTGCCGATCGTGGCCGACGAAGCCCGTACCTTCGGTATGGAAGGCCTGTTCCGCCAGATCGGCATCTACGCGCCGTTCGGCCAGAAGTACAAGCCGGTCGACGCCGACCAGCTGATGTTCTACCGCGAAGACCAGAGCGGTCAGGTGCTGCAGCAGGGCATCAGCGAGCCGGGTGCGATCAGCTCGTGGATGGCCGCCGGTACCAGCTACTCGGTCAGCAACGTGCCGATGCTGCCGTTCTACATCTACTACTCGATGTTCGGCTTCCAGCGCGTGGGCGACATCGCCTGGCAGGCCGCCGACATGCGTACCCGCGGCTTCCTGTTGGGTGGCACCGCCGGCCGCACCACGCTGAACGGTGAAGGCCTGCAGCACGAGGATGGCTTCAGCCATCTGGTGGCCGGTGGCATCCCGAACGTGCGCAGCTACGACCCGACCTTCGGCTTCGAAGTGACGGTGATCCTGCAGCACGGCACCAAGCGCATGATGGAAGACCAGGTGGACGAGTATTACTACGTCACCCTGATGAACGAGAACTACACCCACCCGGAAATGCCGGAAGGCGCGGCCGAAGGCATCGTCAAGGGCATGTATCTGCTGACCGACGCCGGCAAGCCGAAGAAGGGCGAGCTGCGCGTGCAGCTGCTGGGTTCGGGCACCATCCTGCGCGAAGCCATTGCTGCCGCCGAGCTGCTGGACAAGGACTTCGGCGTGACCGCCGACATCTGGAGCTGCCCGAGCTTCAACGAACTGCGTCGCGATGGTTTCGACGTGGAACGTGCCAACCGCCTGCATCCGGAAGGTGAGCAGCGCAAGGCTTACGTGACCGAGCTGCTGGAAGGCCGCCAGGGCCCGGCGATTGCCGCCACCGACTACGTGCGTGCGTATGCGGACCAGATCCGCGCGTTCGTGCCGATGTCTTACACGGTGCTGGGTACGGATGGCTTCGGCCGGTCGGATACGCGTGCGAACCTGCGCCGGTTCTTTGAGGTGGATCGCTACTACATCGCCCATGCCGCGATTGCGGCGCTGGCGAAGGAAGGGAAGATGACCGCGAAGGACGTGGCCCGGGCGATCAAGCAGTACAAGATTGATCCGGAGAAGGCTAATCCTGTTGGGGTTTGATTTTCTCGACTGATTGGACATGATAGAGCGACCCGTCAAGGGTCGCTCTTTCTATGTATGGACTATTTCGATGATCGTGACGCATCTGAAGCTCAGAAACTGGCGAAACTTTAGGGAGGTCGATGTCCCGCTTAGAGAGCGCACCTACTTGCTCGGTGCGAACGCATCCGGGAAGTCGAACTTTCTCGACGTTTTTCGGTTCCTTCGGGACGTAAGCAAGTCTCATGGTGGCGGTCTGCAGAAGGCGGTTCATGATCGAGGAGGTATTCAGAAACTGCGCTGCCTCCACGCGCGGCGTGATCCAGAGGTCAGGATTGAAATTGAGTTGTCAGAGAATGCCGAAGACGATGCACCCACTTGGAAGTATGTGCTTGGCTTTCGTCCTGAAGGGAAGGGCGCGCAAAGAACAATTGTTTCGAGAGAGCAAGTCTTCCGGAATGGGAAGCCCGTTCTTGATAGGCCGGATGATAAGGACAGAGCGGACGAAGTTCGCCTCACTCAGACCGCTTTAGAACAAATCCAGGCAAACGTAAAGTTCCGAGAATTAGCTGAGTTTTTCGGGGAGACCACGTATCTCCATCTGGTCCCTCAGCTGCTTAAGTATGCAGACCGAATTGGCGGTCAATTGCTGGAGGACGATCCCTTTGGTCAGGGATTTCTGGAGCGCGTTGCAAAGACCCAGCCTCGCGCCAGAGACTCCCGGCTTAAGAAAATTGGAAAGGCCCTGGCGCTGGCAGTTCCGCAGTTCAAAGAGCTTCGATTTGCCCCCGATCCTGTTAACGGGAGGCCCCACCTCGAGGCGCTCTATTCGCATTACCGCCCTAACGCGGGCTGGCAACGAGAAGAACATTTTTCCGACGGTACGCTGAGGCTGCTGGGCCTGCTATGGGTTCTCATTGAAGGAGACTCTTTGCTTCTGCTCGAAGAGCCAGAGCTTTCTCTAAATGATGCAATTGTCAGGGAGATTCCGCTCCTCTTGACTAGGATTCAGCGGGACAGAAAGAGGAAGAATCGTCAAATCATAGTGAGCACCCATAGTGAGGCGCTACTTAGCAATCCTGGGATTGACGCGAGAGGGGTTCTTCTTTTGGAGCCGGTCGTGGAAGGTACGGTGATTCGTCCCGTCAATGAGAAAGAGGCGGTTGCGCTGAATGCCGGACTTTCTGTTGCAGAAGTCATACTTCCAAAAACAAGGCCTACCTCAATTGAGCAATTGGGGTTCTGGGAGTGACAGAGATTGCAATTGCGACAGAAGATCTTCTTACCGAAGTAGTTTGCGAGAGAATTGCAAGTGAACTCGGATTGAATGTCTTTATGCGTCTTAGGAAGGGTGGTTGCGGTTATCTAAAGTCCAGAATTAGTTCATTTATCGAGATGGCCCGCCAGTACCCGGTCCTCGTTGTAACTGACTTGGATGATGGAGTCTGCGCGGAAGAATTAGTGCGACAATGGGTGGCTGGGCGGCAAGTTTCAGATCAATTCTTCTTGCGAGTGGCTGTCCGAGAGGTTGAAAGCTGGATAATGGCAGATCGTGATGGATTCGGGCAGTTTATCGGGACTCGCATTGATTTTGACCCGGAACAGCTGCCTGATCCTAAAGCTAAATTGCTGCATCTGGCACGACAGGCGCCCCGAGCCATCAGGGAAGAGTTGATAAGTCAGCGCTCTGCTATCGCATCCCAAGGAGTCGGCTATAACACGAAACTTTCGGAGTTCGTAGCAGAACATTGGTGCCCCCGCCGGGCTTCGGTAGCTTCGGACAGTCTCAGGCGAACCGTCGAGAGGCTTTCTTCTTTGCTCTCCTAAGTTGATTGGAGGGACCTAGAGCTCTAGGCCCCACCTACTGCATAGCGCGGTAAGTGGGGTGTGAACCCAGGCATCGCAAAGACATACAAATGAGGCTCGGTGTACTGCCCTAACAGCGCAGATCTCCAAGAAGGTTGCAGTGCAGTGTCATGAGATGCAAATCGGGTAGCTACTCCCGCACCTGTAACCGCTCAGCCACCTGCGCAGTCAACGCCACACACGCCATCTTCAACCCTTCCATCACCCGATCCCCCAGGTACTCCTCGGGCGCACCGTTCTGCCGCGTGCGCTCCGCAGCCAACATCAGCTCCGCCACCACACGCAGCCCGGCCAGCGCGCAATCCGCATCCGCCAGCTGAAGACAACGCCCAGGCAGCTGATGCCGCTCCGGCCAAGGCTGGCCATCCGCAGCCGCACCAGTTCCGATGCGGCGCAGCGTGGCGACGAATGCGTTGGGATCGGGGAAGGGTACGCGCTCGGGTTCGGCGTTGTCCGGATCGTACTGCGCGTGCAGGGAACGGAAGTCCGATGTGTTCATGGCAATGCTCCGTACAGGACAGATAGCAACGCCACCGATAAAGGTGGCGGACGGTGCGGGCTCGAAAACCGGTATGTACCAGACCGGCGGATCCGAAGATCCCCACGCACCGCCCGCCATGGAAACGCGAACGGATTGCCAGCCGGCGCCACACAAACGGTGGCGCCGGCTGGCAAGCGCATACATCTGGTACATAGACGGGTTTTCGAGTCCCGCGCCACCCTTTTCCGGTGGCACGCCAAGGTGTACTCGCATGGTTGCGAGATGCCAAGAAACCGTAGGCCGCAGAGGCCGCAAATGCTGACGCTTACGGCATTGTTGCATGGCGCGCGCGTGGCAGAACCCTTGCGGTGCAGTGGTTTCGTCCGGTGTTAAGTTACCGCCCGAATGCGCATTGAAAAGCACGGTTTGCAGAGGATCGGGGTCTCAAAAGCGACAGTCCGCCCGCTGGGCTTCGATCCGAAGTGTGCCGATTGCGACACAGCTTAACTTTCCGACGCCACGCACGGCCGTGGCCACAGCGCATCGTCGCGCTCCAGGTCGTAGTCGCTGCCGAACGCCAGCGCCTCGCGCGGCGGAAGGTCTGCGTAGCAGCCCAGCAGGTACTCATCCATGCCAGCATCGCGGTGGTCGATGGCGAACAGGTGGAGGAGCTCCTTGTCGAACGCTTCCAGCCATGCGGTGTCTATCGTGGTCATGGTCATCCTCCTGACTGCAGGAATAGTGCCTGCACCATCGCGTGCCTGCTAACACCAGAACTTGCCCACGCAATGTTCACCGGCAGAAATCCCCATCCCGCCGCTGGGCAATGTGAAGCCAGTTCAGGTCCCCCGGCCGGTGCGGTGTATAAACTGCCGGCAAGTGAGTGCCCGAACGTGAGGAACGGATGCGACACCTACTGAGGCCATGGATGGTACTGCTGCCGCTGCTTGTGGGCGGCTGTGGCGCCCAGGCACCCCAGATGTATGGCGACGGTTTCCCTGTCGCCAAGCCAATGGACCTGGTCCATGCAGGTGCGACGGTAGAGGCGCGTTTTGAGCTGCCACCGCCTTGGGAGAAGGATCCCAGACCTCGCACCTTCCTGATCGGTTTCCGTACCGGTGGGCCTGCCAAGCGCCCGGACATGAAGCCGGGCGATGTCGACTTCCTTGAAGACGCCCGGATTCCCCTGAAGGTACAGTTGTGGAAGCTGGAGGGTGACGCCGAAACGCCCATAGCACTACAGGTATTGACTCGCGATCTGCCTGCCGTCTGGCAGGGCAGCCGATATCAACCGGCCAAGGGCGATGTGTACGAGTACAGGAGCGCCGTCGGCGCGGATTCGAACAGTCTGGTCAACGCAGGAAAGTACGACATGTCCCTGGCCTACAGGGAATACGAGGTGGCCCGTGCCGATTCCGGGGATCTGACAGCCGGGAAGTACCGGCTGAAGGTGACCAACCTTCAGGGCAATCCAGACGTTGCGCATCTCAACTTCGAGCTTCTCGTCGCTAACTACAACGTGAAATAGGACTATGGACAGTCAACAGCCTCAACGATTGAGTGTTTCATAGGCTGCGCTGGGACAAGCACGCATTGGGTCGTCAATGCCTCGTGCTCTGCAGCCCATAGCGACTAATCAGCCGCTGTCCAATTTGCAGCTCTCCCGTTCTGTGGTGGCAGTCGTCATGGATTGCTTCCAGGCCTGCGTGTATAAGAAGGTCTGGTGAGAAAACACCTATCAATCAAAGTTGAAGCGAGGACGGACGATGCTGCGACTGGGACGACGGATGCTGGGGGCAGGCGCATGCTTGGCTTTGCTACTGCTAAGCGCTTGCCAGGCTCAGACAGCACCGCCGCGATCTGAGCCTTCTTCCGGTGCTGCGCAGAACAATGTGCCGCTTGTCAGGCCGCTTACGTTGACGTCAATGGCCGAGCCCATGGTTGTAGAGTTCAATCTTGAGCCGCCCGGTAGAAACGCCGCGCCAACACTCCTGGTTGCCGTCCGCGTAAGTGGGGAGGATGGCGCAGCAGCGCTTGAGCGGGCCTTGATGATTCGACGCGCTGGTCTGCCTGCACGCGTGCACCTCACTCGGCTCGGGGAAATGGGTGAGGCAAATGCTCCACTCGTGCGTGTTGAGCAGCAGCCAGGAACGGCCGCCACTCTTGTGCCGATCAACGCTGATGGGCAAGTTTCAACGGTGTGGCTCGATGACGTGGACGACACTTCACTTGAGGCGGCGGGGCTGTCCAGTCTGCAAGGGCACTACAAGCAGTTGGCGATGGCGTGGGGCCAGAATCTCTCTCCAGGCCGCTATCGCCTGAGTGTGGAGTTACTTGACCCCTCACCGCGCCTTGCGCCAATCCCGGCAGAATTGCTGGTCGCCTACAAGCACAAGTCAAAATAGGAGCGCTTCATGGACGAACGATATCGCGTGACAATCTACGTTGCGGCGCCAGGAACCCCGCTGTTGGGGGGCGGAACGTCTGCCGCGGGTCACGTCTACTACACGGTGGGCGATGGCCGTGAGAGCATCAGCTATGGCTTTGCGCCGAAGGAGCACGGGGCAACGACCGGTCCCGGCAAGGTTTATGACTCCGACGCGGGTGATTACCAGAATCCCTTTTACCAGCGAACGCTCGAAATCTCGAAAGATCAGTACGAAAAGCTCAAAGAATTTGGTGATGCGCCGGACAAGCACGGGTTCAATACGGAGTATCACGGGCTCAACAATAGTTGTATCGATTTCACTTGGGGTGCGTTGAACCACGCGGGACTTCATCGCACCAATGCGCTTTTCATGCAGGACAAGGATTTCCAAGGCGGCCTCAAGCCTCTCACCAACATCGAGTACATCCGTAGTATCCGGGCGCCTTTTCCGGACAGCGCGTTGAATACCGAGCACTACAACAAAATGCCGGAGAGAACGCTGTTCCAGCGAATCATCAGCGATGAGCAACTGCCGCGGGGGGACAGGGATATGCTCGACTCCATCCGCAAGGGAGTGGCGGGTATCGATGAGGGGCATGGCCGTTCCTACGATGCGACCAGCGAGAGGATCTCAGTGGGGTTGTTGGCCACGGCCAAGGAGAGCGGGCTGGAGCGCGTTGATCATGTGGTATTGGGCAATGCGCCAAGCGATGGTTCGGCGCAGCGACTGTTCGTTGTGCAGGGGGAGCTCAACGATCCGGCCCACGTGCGGGCGTCGATGGCGGCGGAGGAGGCCGCGCGAACGCCAGTGGAGCAGTCCTTTGCGAAGGTCGAGCAGATTTCGAAAGCCCAGCAGGAGCGCGCCTCGTTGGCGCCGCAGGAGCTGGCCATGGAACAAACCCGGGCGCCGCTGCAGATGGGCTGACTTCCAGCGACTGCACGGCAGATCACAGTTTCGAGCGCCTCGGCCTCGAAACTGCTTTCACCTCCACCTGCCCCCCATCCCACCTATGCCATCATCCGCCCAGGACCGCAGTACCCATCAAGGCTGAACAGGCATGGAGCAGGCAACACGCTACACCGCAACCCTTTATCTGGCCGCGCCCGGCACCCCGCTGAAAAGTGGGGGCATCTCGCCGCGCGGCCACATGTACCTGCAGGTCGCTGCGGGCGACGAGGCCCACAGCTATGGCTTCGCACCACCGTGCCACGCGCCGGGCGAAACCCGCACCGGCGTGCAGTACGCACAGGTGCGCCACGACGATGCCGACGAGCACCTGGACCCGTACTACAGCCGCACCCTGGAAATCACCGAGGAGCACTACGGCTGCCTGCGCGACTTCGCCGAGGAACCGGCCGAGTTCGAATTCGACGTTGATCGCCCGGCCACCATCAATCGCTGCAGCGATTTCGTCTGGGCGGCCCTGCACTACGCTGGCCTGCATCCGCTGCCGGCGACGCTGGATGGCGGCAGCAATCTGGGCGAGTTCGCGGTGCTGTTCAACCTGCCGGAGATCCAGTGCATCGCCGCGCCGTTCCCGGGCAGCGACCTGAATGCCGAAACCCACAACGCGATGCCCGAGCACGAGGCCGAGCACCATCGCCAGGGTGACCGCGCCAGCGACGAGCCGCCGCCGACGCCGATTGAAGTGGCCGGCACGCTGCTGGACCCTTCGCACCCAGACCATCGCCTGTTCTCGCAGCTGATCCAGAAGGTGGCGGAGCTGGACGCCGCGCACGGCCGCCCGTTCGATGCAGCCAGCCAGCGCATCAGCGCCAGCCTGCTGGTGCTGGCCAAGCAGAACAATCTCTCGCGCGTGGACCACGTGCTGCTCAGCCGGCCGACCCAGAACAGCCATGCCGCCGAAAGCATCTTCATCGTGCAGGGCGACCGCAACGACCCGGGGCACCGCCGCGCCAGCATCGCCACCGAGGTGGCGGCCAAGACCGATGTGGCCGATTCGCTGCGGTTGAAGGAGCAATGACGCGGCCACTGCGGCGGGGGCTGGTGGTACTGGCGGTGCTGGGCGCGCTGACGGCATGCCGTGCGTCACCAGCGCCTGAGGTTGCGCCGTCCCTGCTGACGCGCGCACAGGCCGAGGCCCGCACGGTTGTGCCGCTCACGCGGGCCGTGCAGTTGCAGAAGGCCGGTCGGATTGCCGAGGTCACGTTTGATTTGCCGGCGCCCCAGAAGCCGGCCATTCCGATCCTGAACATCGGGTTGCGGCTGCAGGATACCGATGGGCGCTCGTTGCTGGACGCGTGGGAGAAGATCAGGCTGGGAAAGCCACCCACGCGATTGCGCCTGGAGCGGATTGATGGCGGCGCACTTGGTCCTGTACAGCTATGGCAGAGCACTCCTGACGGGCGCGACTCACAGAGAATTCCAGAAGATGAGGTTGTGCGATATCTGGCTGATACAAGCTTGGATGACAACGCACTGATCGAGGCCGGTTTGCACTCGGATGAGATGCTGTATCAGGTGCTTCAGTTCGCGCAGGTCGGTTGGCTGGAGCCGGGCCGGTATCGGTTGACTGTCGACCTGATGGAGGACCGCCCGCAGTTGGAAGGGCTCCAAGCCGAACTGATTGTTGGATATCAATCGCTAGGGAAGTAAGACATGAGCAAGGAAGCAGAGCGCTATACGGTCACGATTCATCTCGCCGCACCGGGCACGCCGAGAGTCGATGTGGGCGACGCGGGCCAGAAGAGATTGTTGGATCCGTCATTTGCCGGGCACATGTTTCTTTCGCTGGCGCGATCAAATGACCCGGTACCCGTGAGCAGGGGATTCACGATGGGGAACGACCGTGCGAATCCCTCGCTGGGCAAAGTCGATGACACGGATCTGCGGGTCTACGACAAGCCCCGCTTCGAGCGCACGATCGAGATCAGCAAGGAGCAGTACGACCGCATCCTCGAGTTCTCGGCGAACCCGAAGAAGCACGGCTTCGACATGGAGTACGACTTCTTCTCCAACGCGTGCACCGATTTCGCATGGGGTGCCCTGAACCACGCTGGGCTGCGCCCGGTCGGGCTGGCCGGGGAGATCAGCAACTACGAGGGCGCTACCAGGGTCCTGGACAACATCCGCGCGGTCAACGCCATTCCGCAGCAGGTGAAGGGCAGCGAGCTGGACAAGGTGCAGTGGAACCCGATGCCGAAGCAGACCTTCCGCGAGTGGATGTTCACCGAGAACGGCGAGCAGTGGCGCGGCAACAGCACCCTCGCGGCAAGCGGCACGCCCGCAGACCCGGCGCACGACGATCATGCCCGCCTCAACCAGATCCACCAGCAGGTGGCCGACCTCGGCGCTTTCGGGGCGCGCAACGGCAATGTCAGTGCCAGCCTGCTCGCGCTGTCGAAGGAGCAGCAGTTCTCGCGCGTGGACGAAGTGGTGCTGGGCGAGCAGCGCGGTGATACCGCACCGAAGCTGTTCATCGTGCAGGGGGACCGCAGTGACCCGGCACACCAGCGCGCCAGCATGCCGGCGGAGGTGGCTGCGCAGGCACCGGTGGAGGCCTCGTTCGATCGGGTCGCGCAGTTGCAGCAGAATGAGCCGCAGCGAGACGCGCAGCGCCTGCAGGAGGAGCAGCAGCTTCAGCAGAGCCACGGTCCACGGATGGCATAGCGGCGGGCGCAGCATCGAGGTCGAGCGTCGGCCATGCCCGCGCCGGCGCACGCCACGCCCCCCACCTGCTACCATTCCCCCCGCAACCCCAGCCAGCCCACCCCGCGCAGACAGATGCGGGGCGGGCCGTCGAAGTACGGCCCAGCGAGCCAGGACACCTTCCCGTGCCCATTCAAGGACGCTCGCATGTTCCGTACTCCTCTCTTCCGCTCGGCCGCGCTGGCCGTTGCCGTTTCGCTCAGCCTCGGCGTGCCCTCCGCGTTCGCCGACAACGCGCCCGCCGCCAGTGCCACCGCCGCTGTACAGCGCCAGGCCGTGGCCAAGGGCCTGTACGAGCTGGCCTACAGCCCGAAGCAGAACGCCGTGTTCGTGGCCTCCTCTGGCGGTTTCGGCGATGACGCCGGCCCGGCCCAGGTGCTGCGCCTGAACCCGGCCACGCTGGCGGTGGAAACCCGCATCCCGCTGGAGCGCAAAGCCTTCGGCGTGGTGCTGGATGACGCCCACAACCGCCTGTACGTGGGCAACACCGTGGACCTGTCGGTGACCGTGGTCGACACCGCGCAGAACAAGGCCGTCGGCACCATCCAGCTGATGGAGAAGAAGACCGGCAAGGACGGCAAGGCCGCCTACACCCATGACCTGCGCGAGCTGGTGGTCGACAGCGCGGCCAACCGCCTGTACGTGACCGGCCACAGCAGCCAGCCGGACGTGAGCAGCGTGCTGTTCGTGATCGATACGAACACGCTGAAGGTGATCAACACCATCGACGGCCTGGGCAATGCCAAGGCGCCGGGCCTGGCACTGGATGCGGCCAACAAGCGCGTCTACACCAGCAACCTGCTGGCCGACCTGGTGGTGGTGGGTACCGATTCGAACAAGGTGGTGGCGCAGCACAGGATCGCCGCCGAGCAGCCGATGAACATCGCGCTGGACCCGGCGGGCAAGCGCCTGTTCGTGACCGACCAGGGCTCGGAATTCCTGCGTGGCTACCAGGCCAAGAGCAGCGGCCTGGTCAGCAAGCATCCGGGCCAGCGCGTACTGGTGCTCGACCGCAGCACCGGCAAGGAACTGGCCAGCATCCCGACCGATGCCGGCCCGCTGGGCATCCTGCTGGATGCACCGCGCAAGCGCCTGTACGTGACCAACCGCGAAGCCGGTACGGTGACCGCATACAACAGTGACAGCTACCAGAAGGTGGCCACCTACACGGTGCCGACCCACCCGAACAGCCTGGCGCTGGATGCGAAGAACAACGTGTTGTTCGTGAGCATCAAGAACGGCGAGAAGGATGACAAGGGCGCTGACGAGAGCGTGGCGCGCATCCAGTTGTAAGGAGTCGAACGAGTGACCACTGTGGACTTGATCCACAGTGGTCAACAAATTGATGAACCTGCAGAATGCTGGCCGCTCCTACTGAGTTCGGAAAACATGGAAATTCTTGCGCGCACTGTTGATCGCCTCAGAGCGCTGGATTTGGAGAAAAAATTCTACCTGCTCGGAGTATCACTGCTGGCGGTGTGGATTTTTGAGGTGGTAAGAACCGGGAATCAGTACAGCTGCCAGGCTGCTCTTGTCCTTGGCTATACATTGATGGCGCTGGGGTTGATGACCTGGCTTATCCCAATTTTTCAGGGGGCATGGAGGTATGGCTATGTGCGCAGGCTAATGCTGATGCTGCACTTGGGGGTTATTCTTGGGGCGGCCATGATCGCGCGAAACATCATGACCAGCGCAACCGGTCTTCCGGGGCAGGATTTCGTCATGGCTACCGGAGCACTAGCGCTTCCGCTTTACATATTTGTTTGGCTGACGCTGGCAATGTTGCTTGTAGGCTTGGCGACCGTTGTCTGGCAAATCACGTTGGGATTGGTGGCGCTCGGAGTGCCACTTCTGGCGATGCTGATCCCTTCTGTCGGCCGGCGTGTAAAGAATAGATTGGAAGGGAAGAAGAACATCGCATTGGCACGGCTTCTGGGCGTAGTTGGGTTGTTCGGCGGGCTTCTTGTCTCAAGTCAACAGTTGAGGGATTTTCAACCAGAGCTTGAGTGGGTAGGGCTTTGGATTGCGTACTATGGCGATTATCAAGCAGCCGACAAGTATCCGGGCTTGCCCGCCGACGATCGCACGCTGATGCACGCCAACGGTGTTTACTCTGTGGCGAGACGTCAGCCGGGCGGCGCTATCTCTATTGAGGTCCATTACTGGAAAATGCCGTAAATCGTGAAGATAGCTTCAGAGAAGCATCACCCCATCCGAGGCGCGGGATTCTGCATTTCCTGCGCCTGCGCCTCAACCTGCTGCTGCACACCCAACCCCAACTTCTGCATCGACTGCTCCACCGGCGTCTGCGCCGCCACCGCGGTCGGCATCATCGCGCGCAGGTGCGCTGGATTGGCCGGGTCGCCCTGCACCACGAAGATGTTGTGTCCGGCCGGGTGCTGGGCCGTGGCGTTGCTGACCAGCACGTGGTCGACCTGTTGCAGGCCCTGCTCGCGGGCGAGCACGGTCAGGCTGGCGGTCAGGCGTTCGCTGGTCTGGTCGAACGCACGGCCATGCTGGGCGTCCAGTGCGGCCACGCCCTGACGGATCTGCTGGTTGAGGCCGTAGTCGGGGTGGTTGGGGGTGATCTCTGCCATGGCGATCGAACGGTAGCGGTGGGTCGGGGTTAACTCTGCCAGTATAGATCCGGCCGGTGAAGGGCGCCGGAAACGTCAGTCCGCCGGCCGATGGTCATAGCTGATCACCCGTTCGGCCAGCCAGTGCCCGCCCACGCGGCGCCAGACCTGGATGAAGCGGGCCTGGCCGGTCCAGCGTTCCACGCCGTCCTTGCCGCGCTCGTAAAAGCGGTGGTCGCCGATTTCGAGCGCCCGCTCATCGTGCAGCGGAAACACCTGCAGCGAAGATTCCACGAGCTCGCGGCGCAGCTGCCAGCCACCCTTGCGCGCGCTGCTGCACAGGCTGGCCACGCTGCGGCGGAAGTCCTCGCGGTTGCTGGCCGATTTGCCATCCTTGTCATGGAAGAATTCCATGTCTTCGGTGGTCATCGCGGCGGCCTTGTCGGCATCGCAGGCCTCGAAGGCGGCGGCGAACAGCTGGGTGTCGGCCTGGCGGACCTGCGCGCGCAGGGTGTCGGCGGGCGCTGGCGCGGCAACGAGGCCGGCGGCCAGCAAGGGCAGGGTGAGCAGCAGCATGGTGAGGCTCCAGGGAGGGTTCACGCAGGCTGGCATGGCGTTTGGGCCGCTGCAGCCGGCTTCCGACGAAACGGCCTCGCCACGGAATGAATGCCCATATTGGCGGCCCTGTTCCAGCCTTGAGGCCGTTGCCTGTGCAGGGGATGTCATGAGCGGCCGGGATTCCCTCACAGCCGCCACAGGTGACGGCCACTAGCCTGAAATCCTCCCCTTCCACAGGAGCGCCCATGCCTGCTTCCCGCATCCGCCTGCACGTTGAAGACACTGGTGGCGACGGCCGCCCGGTCATCCTGATCCACGGCTGGCCGCTGTCTGCCGACGCCTGGAAGACCCAGGTGGCGATCCTGCGCGATGCACAGCACCGCGTGATCAGCTACGACCGGCGCGGTTTCGGCCGCTCCGACAAACCGGCCGACGGCTATGACTACGACACCCTGGCGGCGGACCTGGCGGGGTTGATCGAGGAACGTGACCTGCGCGATGTCACCCTGGTCGGTTTCTCGATGGGCGGTGGCGAGGTAGCGCGCTACGTGGCCAACCACGGCCAGGATCGCCTGCACAGTGTGGTGTTCGCTGCGGCGGTGCCGCCGTTCCTGCTGCGCAGTGACGACAACCCGGAGGGGCCGCTGCCCCAGGCCAAGGCCGATGAAATGCGCAGCGGATTGGAGAAGGACCGCGAGGCGTTCTTCGACGGCTTCACCCGCGACTTCTTCAGCGCCAATGGCCAGCTGATGGTGACCGAAGAAACGCGCCAGGCGGCCATCGCGCTGTGCCATCAATCCGACCAGACGGCGGCACTGGGCTGCATGAAGGCGTTCGCCACGACCGATTTCCGGGATGACTTGAAAAAGATCACGGTGCCGACCTTGATCCTGCACGGCGACAGTGACGCCATCGTGCCGTTCGAGGGCTCCGGCCAGCGTACCCACAAGGCCATCAAGGGCAGCGAAGTGGTGATCCTGGAAGGCGCGCCACATGGCTGCAACACCAGCCACGCCGACCGCTTCAATCTGGCCCTGCTGAACTTCCTGAAGCGCTAAGCTGCGGCCATGCGCCAGACCAGAACCCCCCCGTGGAAGAAGCCCAACCCCAAGGGCCAGACGTCGCAACCGCTGTCGGATGCGCAGAAGGCGGCGGCACGGCAACGTGCCGAGGAGAACGGGCGGCGCTATCCCAACCTGGTCGACAACATGTGGGCGGCGAAGCTGCCGCGAGGGTCGTGATTCAAAGGCTGGGTGTGGGCTTGATGTAGAGCCGAGCCGATGCTCGGCTGGCGCGCGCAGCGCGTGCCGTCCGGGGAAGGGGTAAAGGGCAGCGGAGCATGGGCTCTGCTCTAAGGGCCGGGCAGTGGCTGCCAGCCCGACTCCCTCCACGGCGCAACGTCGCGTTGCTGTACGTCAATGGCCTCGATTGGCAACCCGGCCAGCCGTGCCAGTTCTACACGCAGCATTTCAGCGTCTACCGGTCGCGCGACGGCCACCTGCAGGCGATCACCCTGCAGCCGTACCTGCACGGGTACGACCGCATGGGCTTCATGCTCACCACCGGTGCGACCGATCGGGTAGCGCATCGCCGTGGGCCGCCCCAGCTGTGCGAGCGCGGGTTGCCATGCCTGCAGCACGACGGGCTGTGCGGCCACGGGAACCTGCGCCTCGATGACGATTCCCGGATAACCGATGAGATTGCCCACCATCACCTGGAAGCGTGCGCCATCGGGGATGGCCAGCACGGTGGCGATCAGCGCCATCAGCAAGAGGATGGCCGCGGCGACGTGCCAGCTGCGGGGTGCGGTGGCGGCGCGGGTTGCCATACGCAGGCCCGGCTTCCGCCGCAGCTTGCGCGCGTAGATGCGTCGATCGTTCTTGCGGGGGCTGCTGCTGTGCTCCGGCAGGTTCAACGGGACGCGTGGCATCCGGGCGACGCGCGCATTGATCAGGCGCGCCAGCAGCCACCATGCGAGCACGAACGCCAGCAGTGGCAGCAGCGTTCGTACGATCAGGTACAGCATCACCATCGGGAACATCCTGCTTGGCACACACGGATTCAATCAACCTCGTCATCGTAACGGCGCTGCGTGGTGCGTGTCGCATCCGCCAGCCGACACGTGCGAAGCGCTTGGTTAGGATGGCTCTTTGCTGTCATGGATGAACCGATGAGCGCCGCCACTTCCCGAATCCGCCGCATCTGTGGGCAGGGGCCGATCCTGTTGATGCTCCAGTGGGTCGCGCTGCTGTCTGTGGTACTGGCTGCCGGCTTCTTCCATTACCGCGTGGAGCTGTTGCTGGAGCCGGTGACGGCGGCCTGTGGGGGCCCGGACGCCCAAGCGCGATTGCAGGTTGCCGAACAAGTGATGGCGCGTGCGGGCGCACTGGATGACTGGCAGCCCCTGGGCTGGATTCCATGGGTAGGCGTGGTGCTGGCGTTGCTGGGGGCCATGGCGGTATGCGCAAGCCGTGCCCTGTGGCTGCGCGATCGGCTGCGCACTGCGAACGTGGCGCTTATGGTGCTGCACGGTGGCGCACTGGCTTTGGCCGGATGGGTGCTGCACCTGTACGAGAATGCGTGGAGCAATGTGGCGCTGCTGTCACCCACGGCGTGCCTGGTGGAGCTGGTGTCGGAGGGTGATGTACCGCTGGAGCAGGCGCAGCGCGTGGTGTTCCACATCCTGACGCGGGTGAACGCGCCACTGCTGCGCAATCCGGATGATCTGGCGCTGGTGTTGACGGTGCTGTTGTTGGCCGCAATGGCCGGCGGCGTTGCCCTGTGGCGTGCGATCGCGCGGGCCCGGGCGGGCTGAGCACGCTCGGCGGCGCGCGGCAATCGCGCTACAGTCGATGCCTCGCCACTCCAGGGAAGACCCGATGCGCTTGTTGCTGCGTGCGTTGCCGTTGTTGCTGTGTTCGCTGGCGGTACATGCCGCCGAGGTGGACCGCCGTATCGCGGTGACCATCGATGACCTGCCATGGGCACGACTTGACCAGATTGCGCCGCCGGACCTGCAGGCGCGGCATGAGGCGTTGATGGCCCAGCTGCACCAGGCAGGCGTGCCGGTGGTCGGCTTCGTCAACGAGAACAAGCTTGAGGTGGATGGACAGGTGCAGCCGGCGCGGGTGCAGATGCTGCGCGACTGGCGCGATGCGGGCTATGTGCTGGGCAACCACACCTACTCGCACATGGATCTGAATGCGAAGGGCGTGGCGGCGTTCCAGCAGGATTTCCTGCGCGGCGAGACGGTGCTGCGGCCGCTGCTGGCTGAGCAGGGGCAGGCGCCGCAGTGGATGCGCCACCCCTACCTGCGCGCCGGGCGCACCGCGGATGAGCGCGCGCAGATGGATGCGTTCTTCAAGCAGCATGGCTACCGCGTGGCGCCGGTGACGGTGGACAACGGCGAGTGGGTGTGGGCGTTCGCCTATGCCAACGTGATGAACGAGCAGGCGGACTCGCCCGCGCGCGCGGCGACGTTGGCGCAGCTGCGCAAGGGCTACGTGCCGTACATGCTGAACAAGCTGGATTACTACGAGAAGCAGTCGCAGGCGCTGCTGGGGTACGCGCTGCCGCAGGTGTGGCTGATGCACGCCAATGAGCTCAACGCGGCCACCTTCGCCGAACTGGTCGCGGCCACGAAGCGCCGCGGCTATCGCTTCATTTCGCTGGACGAGGCGATGCGTGACCCGGCCTACGCGCGGGGTGCCGAGGGCTACAACGGCCGCTATGGCCCGAGCTGGCTGCACCGCTGGGCGATGGCGGAGAACAAGCCGAAGGACTTCTACGCCGGCGAACCCGAGGTGCCGGCGTGGGTGATGAAGCTGGCCAAGGTCGATTCGGAGTAAGGCTCAGCGCTTGACGGCCAGCACGCCGTCCAGCGCCAGTTCGGCCTTGAAACCGGCCTTTTCCAGGCGCTTGGCCACTTCACGCGGCACGTCGCGGCCGCTGGTCAGCTTGTTCGGCGCGCCGGTGTAGTGGAACAGGCGGCCGCCCTTGCGGATCACGCGGGCGAGGTGGTCGTAGAACACCTGCGAGTACAGCTCGCCGGCGATGCCGAAGCGCGGCGGGTCGTGCAGGATCGCGTCGACGCTGTTGCTGGCCACCTGTTCGATCTGCTGCGAGACGTCGCCGTGGCTGAACTGCAGGCGGCCGCCGGCGGCAGCCGAGTCTGGATCCGGCGACCACGGGTTGAGCGTGCGCAGCCACATCACATCGGCGTTCTTCTCGAACGAACGGATCTGGCTGACACCGGCTTCCAGCGCACAGGCGGCGAAGTAGCCGAGGCCACCGCAGGTATCGAGGATGACCTTGCCGGCCGGCGCGACCAGCTCGACCTTGCGGCGCGCATCCTCGAACGGCGACAGCTTCGAGGTGGGCAGCATCTTGATGCCGTCGATCTCGAAGGTCGGTGCGCCCCATTCGGTGGGCACCAGCTTGATCAGCGAGCCGCTGTAGCGCGAGATCGGCGCGAAGTCCTCGCCATCCCAGTAGTACAGCGTGCGGTCCTTCAGCTTGCCCGGCCAGGGGTAGGGCTGGCCCCGGAAGTGGAAGCCGTCCGCGTCCAGCGCCACGCTGTCCTGGCTGCGCCCGAGGTCGAGCGAGCCCTGCCAGTCGGCGGCGCCCTTGTCATGGGCACGGCGCAGGGTGTCGGCGCTGTCGCGGGTCAGCAGGGGGCCGGTGTAATGGGGCACGGCGGGTACCGGGGCGGTTCGGGGGAGGGCATGTTACCGCAGCCCCCATGATGGGTTGAAAGAGTGGTTTCTGACCATGGTCGTTGAGAACAACGGTCTGTGAGGCGTGTGCAATCAATCAGTATGACGGGATGCCGCGGCACGGCCTTCAGTGAAAGGCTGAAGGCCGCCTAAGATCAGTTGCCTACTGGGCGAACTGAGTTCCGCGATTGGATGCGCATTGCTTTGGTATGCACACGTCCAGGGAGGTGCTCACGAACCGTGACTCCATTACGGTGCAGACGACGCCAATTCCCTCGCTGAGATAGAAGGGGGATGAGTAATGACGTGTATCGCTAAGGTAGCATCTGCCGTTGTCAACACCAATCTTAGCTGTTCGGGCTCCGGCGACGGAGCTCTCTGCGTTCATCTGGCCTGTTGAGTAATAGGAAACACCCACAGGCACACGTCCATTCGGCGCAGTTGCCGTAACCCAGTCAATACTCTTCGAATTCAATTTTGAGGTTGGATTACCAGGTGTGTTTTCACGAGTGCATGCCCAGCCTGCTGCAGGCCCTTCAATCGTCCCTTCGCCTTGAGATGGTTCCATATCCATGGAAGCGCAGAAGGCTTGATGATAGAGCTTGGTCGCCTCCGGCTGGTCGCTGTATCGATAGATCAGGCGTCCAAATCCATCCGGCTTGAGATGCTGATCAACTGGAATCTGCCCGCCGTCGAAGTCCGGCCAAGTTGTACGGCGAACAATGATGATCTCCCCCTTGGTGCCGAGCTCCGTTTTGTCGACACTCAATGGTGTTTCTGCGAATGCAGGCGAGGCCGTGGCGATTGCCAGACACAGGATCAGCGTGCGATTGCTCATCTGCGAGTCTCCGTTCTACGGTTGCGGAGACATCAGGCTCAAACATATTCATGTTTCAGATTGTGACCTGCGCTGTGCTTGACCACATTTCAAACTTTTCTCACTAGTTTGAATGTTGATCCATTGCCTAATCGCACTTCACCGCATACACCGGCCCAGCCCCGATCAGCATCAGCGCCATGTAGTCGCTGTCGCCGGCCTTGCCCTTCAGCGTCGCGCCCTTGTTGAAGTGGAAGATGCCGAAGCCGCCGGACATGCGGATCAGGGCACTGTCGATCTGCTCGGCGCCGTCGCGGAAGTAACGGCCGATCTCGCTGCGGGTGGCCTTGTGCAGGGCATTGGGTTCGCGCTGCCACTGCGCGCCACGGCTGAAGGAAACGAAGTACTGGCCGCCTTCCTTGTCGATGCGGAAGTCGGCGGGCTTGCGCGCGCCTGTGGCGAAGCAGCCCTGTAATGGGTCGGCGGAGAAGGGAAGCCGTGCATCGTCGCCGCAGGCAGTGAGCAGCAGGAGGGCACCGGGCAGCAGCAGGCGGAGCGCGCGCATGGGATGTCCCTACAGGGCAGGTGCGGCTAGTGTAGGCAGCACGCGGGCGTGGCCCGTACAGAAATTCGGCAAGGACACAGGGGTTTTCGGATGGCGCAGGGCAAGGCACCGTGGTGTGGCGTGGCCAGTTGGCTGGGTATTGCAGTGGGGTGGGGGGCAGGCACCGTGGCGGCACAGGCGGCGGTCGCCGCGGGTGGCAATGGCATGGCCGCAGGGCTGGGCGTGGGCGTGCTGGGTGCGGCGCTGGTGGGGGGCGGCCTGGCCGTGGCCTCGCGCGTGCGCGGTGAGCGCTGGCCGTGGATCGGCATCGGCGGTGCAGTGCTGAGTGCGCTGCCGCTGCTGATGTACCTGTTGCGGATGATGCTGAAGCTCTAGCGGTAGTGCCGGCCGCTGGCCGGCAACTGCAGATCGCGTGCGGTGTTCATGGGGTTGCCGGCCAGCGGCCGGCACTACCGGATGTCTCACGCGCTGCGGTGGATCTCCACCGTTACGTGCACCAGCTCTTCATGGATCGCCAGCGCGCTGCGCACGGTATCGGCATCCAGCGTGGCGTCGCTGGTGACCACGCTGGCGCTGACCGCGTACTTGCCGCGACCCACCTGCCAGACGTGCAGGTCGGCCAGGCGTGCCGGCCACGGGCCCTGTTCGATCACCTCGCGTACTTCGGCCACCACTGGCGCGTCCATCTGCGCGTCGAGCAGGATGCGGCCGCTGTCGCGCAGCAGGCCGATCGCCCACACCGTGACCAGCACGGCGCCGACCAGGCCCATCACCGGGTCCAGCCAGGTCAGGCCAAGCAGCTTGCCGCCGAGCAGGGCGACGATGGCCAGCACCGAGGTGGCGGCGTCGGCCAGCACGTGGACGTAGGCCGAGCGCAGGTTGAGGTCGTGACCGTGCGCATGCCCGTGGTCGTGGTGGTCGTGGCCATGCCCGTGGTCATGGCCATGGTGATGATGCGCGTGGCCCGGGCTGTCGTGCAGCCACCAGGCACACAGCAGGTTCACGCCCAGCCCGACCGCGGCGATGGCGATGGCTTCGTTGTAGTGGATCGGCGCTGGTACCCACAGCCGCTCCAGCGATTGCACCGCCATCAGCGCGGCGACGCCAAGCAGGGCGATGGCGCTGGTATAGCCGGCCAGGATCTCGATCTTCCAGGTGCCGAAAGCGAAGCGCGGGTCGTGCGCGTAGCGGCGCGCGCAGCGGTAGGCGAACACTGCCAGGCCCAACGCGAGTGCGTGCGAACTCATGTGCCAGCCGTCGGCGAGCACGGCCATGGAGTTGAACCACCAGCCGCCGACAATTTCCACCAGCATCATGCTGACGGTGAGCCACAGGGCGCGGCGGGTATTGCGTTCGGCCAGCGGGTTGCCGTCGTCGAAGCGGTGTTCGTGGCGACGGGCGGCGGCGAGGGCGTCCAGGTGCATGGGAAGACCAGAGGGTGGAAGGATACCCTCATAGGGTATACGATGCGCCCATGGCCCATGTACACAGGAATCGAAAGCAGCTGCTGACCCGGGTGCGCCGGATCGGCGGCCAGGTGGCGGCGTTGGAGCAGGCGCTGGACAGGCCGGAGGGTGAGGCCGGCGACTGTGCGGACGTGCTGGTGCAGGTTGCTGCGGTGCGCGGCGCCGCCCACAGCCTGCTGATGGAGCTGCTGCACGAGCATCTGCAGGAACATGTGGTCGGCGCCGAAGACCCGCAGCAGCGGGCGGCCGAGGCCGAAGTGCTGGTCGAACTGCTGCGCCGCTACGGCAAATGACCGGGTAGTGCCGGCCGCTGGCCGGCAACCGCAGGTTGCCTTCCCCGTTCGTGAAGTTGCCGGCCAGCGACCGGCATTACCCGTGCCGGTGCCGCGCGTTCCAGATGTGCGTGGCGGCCAGCAACAGGCTGCCGGTGACGGTCATCGGTGTTTCCCAGTCGTGCGAGGGCAACGCCAGCGCGCCGGCCAGCAGCAGGCCGAGCCCGGCGCCGGCGGTGGCCCAGGCCAGCACCGGCAACGGATGGCGGCGCTCGGCCCGCCATAGTGCATACCCGGTCAGCGGCAGGGCGATGGCCACGAACAGCAGATGCACCCATTCCGCTTCGGCCCACGTGCCGAACAGCGGCAGCGCGGCGGCCAGCAGGGGCAGCGCCAGGCAGTGCAGCAGGCACAGGCTGGACAGGGCGACCGCGCCGGCATCAAGCAGGGCGGCAGAAGGCGACTTCATCGGGGGAGGTTCCTTGCGCAGCAATTGTTATACAGTAACATTTCCGTTCCGCAGCCAACCCGCTCCGACATGAACACTGTTTCCCGCGCCGACCGTCGCCTTCCGGTCACCGTGCTGTCCGGCTTCCTCGGAGCCGGCAAGACCACCCTGCTCAACCAGATCCTGCGCAATCGCGAGGGCCTGCGCGTGGCGGTCATCGTCAACGACATGAGCGAGGTCAACATCGATGCGCAGCTGCTACGCGAGGGCGGCGCCGAACTGCACCGCACCGAAGAGACGCTGGTGGAGTTCAGCAATGGCTGCATCTGCTGCACGCTGCGCGATGACCTGCTGCAGGAAGTGCGGCGCCTGGCCGATGCGGGGCGCTATGACTATCTGCTGATCGAGTCGACGGGCATCGGTGAGCCGATGCCGGTGGCGGCCACCTTCGCGGTACGCGACGAGCAGGGCTTCAGCCTGAGTGACATCGCGCGCCTGGACACGATGGTGACGGTGGTGGATGGCAGCGCTTTCCTCGCCGACTTCGGCTCGACGTTGCGCCTTGCCGAGCGCGGCCAGCAGGCCGGGCCGGATGACGATCGCGGCGTAGTCGACCTGCTGTGCGAGCAGGTCGAGTTCGCCGACGTGATCGTGGTCAGCAAGGTCGACCAGACAGATGACGAAGTGCTGCAGGACACGCTGGCCGTGCTGCGTGGCCTGAACCGCGACGCGAAGCTGCTGCTGTCACGCTTCGGTGACGTGCCACTGGCCGAGCTGCTGGACACCGGCCGCTTCGACTACGAGCGTGCGCAACGTGCGCCGGGCTGGGTAAAGGAACTGCGTGGCGAGCATACGCCGGAGACCGAAGAATATGGCATCGCCAGTTTCGTCTACCGCTCGCGGCGACCGTTCCATCCCGCGCGCTTCGCCCGTGCGCTGCAGTCGGGCATGCCCGGCGTGATCCGCAGCAAGGGCTGGTTCTGGCTGGCCAACCGCATGGACTGGGTGGGCGAGCTGAACACCGTGGGCGCCGCGACGCGGACGCAGGCGGCGGGGTTCTGGTACGCCGCACGCGATCGCGTGCGTGCCGGGCTGGAGGACACGCCGCCGTTGCTGCCGCCCACGCCGCTGCCGTACAGCGATCTGGGCTGGGCGCGGCAGCAGGCCGACTGCTGGAGCGCACCGTTGCCGGGACCGGAAGACTTCCCGGATGCAGCCGCGCATTCGGCGATGCAGCGCGTGTGGCACCCGTTGTGGGGCGACCGCCGCCAGGAGCTGGTGGTGATCGGCGTGCACATGGATGAGCGTGCGGTGCGTGCGGAGCTGGACGCGTGCCTGCTCAACGATCAGGAACTGCGTGCGGGGCCGCTGCTGTGGCAACAGCTGCCGCAGGCGTTCCCGGTGTGGAAGCGGTGACGGTGCACTGAGGATCCATGGGTTGCCGGCCAGCGGGCGGCACTACCCCTGGTCGATACGCCATGCGTGGATGGATGCATGGCGGAGTCGAGCATGGCTCGACTCTACAATGTGATCCGTCGCGGCCAATCCTGTAGAGCCGAGCCCATGCTCGGCTGCTGCAGTGGACCCACGCATGGCGTGGATCTACAAGGCGTCACGCCACTGCCAACCCCCGGTGCCCACCTGCAGCACGTGGGTCGGCCGCAACGCCTGCAGCAGGTGCCGGTCGTGGCTGACCATCAGCAGCGCGCCCGGCCATGCCGCCAGCAGTTCTTCCAGCGCCTGCAGGGCATCAAGATCCAGTGCATTGCCAGGCTCGTCCAGCAGCAACAGCTGCGGTGCGGGATCGGCATACAGCACGCTGGCCAGCGCGCCTTTTACCCGTTCGCCATCGCTGAGGCGATGGGCTGCACGCTGGATGCGCTGCGCGTCCAGCCCGAGCAGGGCCAGCCGTGTGCGCAGTTCACCGGTATCGGCCGCCGGGTTGGCAGCCTGCACGGTGTCGAGAATGCTGCGTTCGCCGGAGAGCCCCAGCAGCTGCTGGTCGAGCAGCGCCAGTGGTGCATGACGCTGCACGATGCCACTGCGTGCAGGCAGCTGGCCGGCCAGCACGCGCAGGAGCGTGGACTTGCCACTGCCGTTGTCACCGACCACGGCGATGCGCTGGCCGCGGCGGACCTCCAGTTGCAACGGTGCACTGCAACCATGCGGCAGCACCAGCGACTCCGCCTGCAGCAGACGTGCGCTGCCGCGTTCACCGTCACCGGCGAACAGCGCCAGCTCTGGCGCGGCGTGAACTGCCGAAGCCGCTGCGCGCAGTTGGTCGCTGCTGGCCTGCAGACGATCGGCCTGGACCTGTTGCGCGCGCCCGTGGCTGGCCTCTGCACGCTGTTTCTGCCGGCCAAGCAGGATCGGTGCCTGGTTGGCCTGCTTCGCATCGCGATTGCCACGTGCCTGGCGCTGCTGCTGGCGTTCGTGCTGCTCGCGCGCGCTGCGCTGTTGCTGCCGGTGCTGGGCCCGTGCGTGGTCGAGCTGTGCGGCGGCCGCTGCGCGTTCGGCGGCCCGCGCGTCGGCGTAGTGCTGCCACGGCCCGCCATAGCGACGCAGTCCGCGCGCATCGAGCTCGACGATCTGCTGCATCTGCGCCAGCAGCTCGCGATCATGGCTGATCACCAGCAGGCCGCCGCGCCACTGCCGCAACCGTTCGTATAGCCGCTGGCGATGGCGGGCATCGAGGTGGTTGCTGGGTTCGTCCAGGATCAGCCAATCGGCGCCGCTGGCCCAGGCGCCGGACAGCGCCACCTGCATGGCCTGGCCGCCACTGAGACGCGCGGCGGGTTGGGCGGGATCGAGATCGTCGGGCAGGCGGAGCGCCTGCCATTGCTGCTGCAGGCGCTCGCGCAGATCCCAATGGTCGCCGACGCAGGCGAAGTCGGCCTCATCCACGCTGCCGGCTTCGATGCGTTGCAGCGCGGCCAGTTCCGCGCCGACGCCGGCCAGTTCAGCGACCGTGCCGGCGGGTGGATAGCCAGGCGTCGGCAACAGGAATACGCGGCCGCTGCTGCGCACCTGCCCGTTCTCTGGCCGCACCCGGCCGGCCAGCAGGCGTGCGAGCACGCTCTTGCCGGTGCCATTGGCACCCACCAGGCCGGTGGCGACCGGATCGAAGGAAAACGACAGATCGGAAAACAGCGGGCGGCCGTCGGCCAGCCGATACGACACGCGATCGAGCGTGAGGGAATGTGTGGTCATGCGACCTCCATGGATGCCGGGTTCTCCCCTGCGCGCAGGGGCGGGAAGAGTCAGGCCGTCTGCTGGGAAGACGGCGGCATCAATGGCGCATTGGTCGCGAGCCTCTGGGAGGAATGAGCGGGCAGTATAGCGGGGTTGGCTGAATGGCTGCGTGCAGCTGTAGCGCGGAGCCACGCTCGGCTGATCTTCGCTTGGGGTGCCGGTGAGTCGAGCATGGCTCGACTCCACAAGAAGCATCCATGCGTGGCGTGGATCTACGGCACGGTGTCCAGGCGGGCGCCGACGAAGTCGATGAACACCCGCAGCTTCGGCAGTACGTGTCGGCCCGACGGCCACAGCAGGTGGAAGGTGCCGCAGGAGTGCACATGATCCTCCAGCACGGTGACCAGGCGGCCGTCGGCCAGCGCTTCGCGTACCGAGTGCACCGGCACGAAGGCCAGGCCGACATCACGCAGTGCCAGCGCCACCCGCGCCTCGATGGTGTTGGCCACCATGTGCACCGGAAGTTCCTGCGGTGCTTCGTCATCGGGCCAGTGGATCGGCCACGGCTCCAGCTTGCCGGTGGTGGGGAAGCGATAGTGCAGCAGCGTGTGCTGCATCAGTCCCGCCGGCGTGCGCGGAACGCCGCGACGCTGCAGGTAGCCCGGCGAGGCGACGACACGCCGCGGGAACACGCCCAGCCGGCGTGCGTTCATCCGCGAGTCGCTGGGTTCGCCAACGCGCAGCACCGCATCGAAGCCTTCCTCGATGACATCGACCAGCCGGTCGCTGAAATCCAGGTCGAGGCGGATGTCCGGATACGCGGCCATGAACTCGGCCATCAACGGCAGGGTGAGGTCGCCCACCAACGGTAGGCCGATGCGCAGCGTGCCGCTCGGTGCAGCGTGCGGTTGCGCCAGTTCGGTGCGCGCGGCATCGCGCTCGTCGAGGATGCGCCGGCAGCGTGCCAGGAACAGCTGGCCCTCGGCGGTGAGCGTGATGCTGCGCGTGCTGCGGTGGAACAGGCGCACGCCCAGTGCGTGCTCCAGCCGCGCAACGCATTTGCCGGCGGCCGATGCCGAGATGCCCTGCAGGCGACCGGTCTCGACGAAGCTGCGGGTGTCGGCGGCGTGCACGAAGGTCTGCAGGTTGGCGAGGTTGTCCAGGACTGACATGGGCGTACCGGCAATGAAAACGGCAGGGTAGGGGCGGGTGATCGCGGCACGCGGCGCGGCCATCGCAACACTGTGGTGCGGGGCCTCGCGCAGCCCTTGCGGCGTTACAGCTCCGGGCATGATGCCGATTGCGGACTGCACGGTCCATGATGCCCGGAGCGGCAACCGGCTTTTTGCGCCGCGCCGTGCTGCCTAACGTGGCGGGCCTCTCCCCACGGATCACCGCGATGAATGCCGCTCTTTCCCTTGAACCTGCACCGACGCTGCCTTCGGTGCAGCGGCTGCTGCAGCAGGTCCACCCGCTGCGCCTGGTCGGTGCGGTGGTGCTGGTGCGCGAGCACGGCGTGCTGCGCCATGCCAGCGCGACCGGGCTGGCCGATCGCGAGTCGGCCAGGCCGATGCAGCGCGATCAGCTGTTCCGGCTGGCATCGGTCAGCAAGCCGTTGCTGGCCACGGTGATCCTGCGCCTGGTGGCCGAGGGCGTGCTCGACCTCGATGCGCCGGTGCAGCGCTGGCTGCCGGACTTCCGGCCGGCACTGGCCGATGGCCGCAGGCCGCCGATCAGCCTGCGCCGGCTGCTCAGCCACAGCAGCGGGCTGGGCTACCGCTTCCTGGAAGCCGATGCGCACGGACCGTACGCCCGGGCCGGCGTCAGCGATGGCATGGACGCCAGCCCGGTGTCCCTGGCCGAGAACGTACGCCGGATCGCGCAGGCGCCACTGCTGTTCGAGCCGGGCAGCCAGTGGCTGTACTCGCTGGGCGTGGACGTGGCCGGTGCGGTGGCCGAAGCCGCGACCGGTGAACCACTGCAGGCGCTGTTCGAGCGTCTGCTGGCTGCCCCGTTGGGCCTGCGCGATACGGCGTTCGCCACCCGCGCTGCCGAGCGCCTGGCAACGCCCTATGTGAGCGACACGCCGCAGCCGCATCGCCTGCAGGAAGGCGAGATGGTCGCGCCGTTCGAGGGCACGGTCGGCATCGAGTACAGCCTTGCGCGCGCCACCGATGCCAGCCGCTTCGCCTCGGCCGGTGCGGGCCTGGTCGGCACCGCCGACGAGGTGATGGCGGTGCTCGAGGCCTTGCGCGACGTACAGCGCTCTGGTCTGTTGCCACCCGCGCTGGCGGAGGAGATGGCCACCGGGCAGGTGGGCGAACAGGGGCCGCCGGAACCGGCCGGCTGGGGCTTCGGGCTGGGCTTTGCGGTGCTGCGTGATGCCGCCGCCAGCGGTACCCCGCAGGGCGTGGGCAGCTGGCGCTGGGGCGGCGCGTACGGGCACAGCTGGTTCGTCGATCCGGCGCGCGGGCTGAGCGTGGTGGCGCTGACCAACACCCTGTACGAAGGCATGGATGGCGCCTTTGTCGATGAACTGCGCGATGCGATTTATGCCGACCTGGGGGCAACGCGATGAGCGGCCATGCCATCGATGCCGCCAGTCCGGCCGGCGAGGCCACGCGCCTGCCGTGGGCGGGCCTGCTTGCCTTGGCCGGTGGCGGCTTCATCACCCTGTTGACCGAGACCCTGCCGGCGGGTGTGCTGCGGCCGATGGGCGAAAGCCTGGGCGTGAGTGATGCGGCGGTCGGCCAGCTGGTGAGCGTGTATGCGCTGGGTTCGGTGATGGCCGCACTGCCGATGACCGCGCTGACCCAGCGCCTGCCACGGCGTCCGCTGCTGCTGGCGGCCATCGCCGGCTTCGTGGTGGTCAATACGCTGACGGCGTTGAGCAGCAGCTACGCGCTGATCCTGGCTGCGCGCTTCCTGGCCGGTGTGAGCGGTGGACTGCTGTGGTCGCTGGTGGCCGGTTATGCCGCGCGCATGGTGGTGCCGTCGCTGCAGGGACGGGCCATCGCAGTGGCAATGGTCGGTTCGCCTCTGGCGCTGTCGCTGGGGGTGCCGGCAGGGACGCTGCTGGGGCAGCAGATCGGCTGGCGCTGGGCGTTCGCGCTGATGAGCGTGCTGGGTCTGCTGCTGCTGGCCTACGCGCGCTGGGCGTTGCCTGCGCTGCCGGCCGCTGGGGCCGGGCAACGCACTTCGCTGGCGACCGTGTGGCGCCTGCCCGGTGTACGCAGTGCGCTGCTGGTGATGGCGCTGTACGTGCTGGCGCACAACGTGCTGTACACCTATATCGAGCCGCTGGCGGTCGACGCGGGTGCCGGTGCTTGGCTGGACCGGCTGCTGCTTGCATTCGGCATGGCGGCCATTGCCGGCATCGCGATTGCCGGCTGGGGCGTGGATCGCCACCTGCATGCGCTGGTGTGGGCGGCGGTGATCGGCTTCATCGTGCCGGTGCTGGCCTTGCTGGTGTGGCCTGGCGTGGCGAGCGCACTGCTGCTGGCGACGATCCTGTGGGGCGTGGCGTTCGGCGCCGTGCCGACCCTGTTCCAGACCGCCTTGGCACGGCGCGCCGGGGCCGCTGCGGACCTGGCGCAATCGATGCTGGTGACCGGCTGGAACCTGGCCATTGCGGCCGGCGGCGTGGCAGGCGGCGTGCTGCTGCAGGCCAGCGGCCCACGCCAGCTGGGATGGCTGCCGTTGCTGCTGCTGGCGGTGACCGCCGCGTGGCTGCTGGCACGGCCGAAGGCCTGGGCGTAGGCGCAGGCCAAACGTTACGGAGGTGCCGGCCAGCGGCCGGCACTACCGTGGTCCACGCCATCCCGCATGGCGTGGATCTACCGAGCGCAGCGACCCGCGTTTGCCTTTGCTTTCGCTTTCTTCCGTTGATTCCGTGGCGGGACGCCGCCGCAATGTGTCCGTGGCCGGGTGGGTGGGTTGCGCAGGACGCCCAACCCCGGTCTTGCCGTGTGCGCAGGACAGCGCACACGAGCAGGCGGCGACCGAGCCTACATGGGTGAGGGCGCTTTGCTTGCGAAGCACTGCTTCGCAAGCGTCCGAACGCACAGCCGCCAGCGGCTGGGCCGGGCCCTGGACGGGTACTTGCAGCGCCCCCTGCGCGACCTACCCACGCGGCCTCACCTGATGGATCCACCGGGCGCGATCCGCCACGAGGGGCTCCGCCGTTCGCCGTCCTACTCCACTCCCTCACGCTCGATCGGCACGCTGCGCGGGTTCTGCATGTGTTCGCGTGCAGCGCCGTACTGCTGCTGCCGCTTCTGATGGAAGGCGACGAACTCATCGCGCGGCAGCGGCCGCGAGAACAGCCAGCCCTGCCCGAATTCCACATGCCGGCTGTGCAGGTAGGCCAGCTGCGCTTCGGTTTCCACGCCCTCGGCCACCACCCACAGGCCCAGCTCCTTGGCCATGTCGATGATGTGCGGCGTGACCGGGCTGGTGGCGCTTTCGGTGCCGATCGCATCGATGAATGATTTGTCGATCTTCAGCGCATCCAGTGGCAGCTGCTGCAGGTATTGCAGGCTGGAGAAGCCGACGCCGAAATCATCGATGGCCACGCTGTGGCCGGCGCGGCGGGCGGCGGCGAGCATGGTGCGCGCACGGTCCAGATCGAGGAAGCCACGTTCGGTGGCCTCCATCCAGATCTGCTGCGGCAGGATGCCGCTGCCGGCCATGTGCCGGGAGATCATCTTCAGGGCGCGACCGCTGCTGATGTCTTCGGCGGCGAGGTTGATCGCGATGTGCGCGCTGCGGTCGGCGACCAGCAGCTCGCGCATGTCGCGCACCACGTTCTCGATCACCAGGTCGGTGACGTCGGCGATCATGCCGGCCTCTTCGGCCAGCGGAATGAACAGGTCAGGGCGCACCTGGGTGCCATCCGGGCGCTGCCAGCGCACCAGCGCCTCGGCGCCGACGCAGATGCCGGTGTCCAGTTCGATGATCGGCTGGTAATGCAGGTACAGCTCGCGGCGGCGGATGGCGGTGGCCAGTTCGCCGCGCAGGGAAAGGCGGCGCCGCGACAGCCAGATCACCAGCCCGGCGCCGGCGGCGGCCAGCAGCAGGCCCACCGGCACGTACAGCCAGGCCTGTTGGCGGAAGGCCGCAGCGAGCGCGGTGCGCGGTGTAGTGGCGACGGCCAGCCATTCCTCGTTGCGCGCGGTAGCGAACAGCGTGGTCTGGTCCAGGCCTTCGCCCGGGTCGCGCAGCAGCGCCTGCAGCAGGTCCGGATCCAGGCCGGGCTGTTTGGCCAGCAGGCGTCCATCGGGGCTGGCCAGTGCCAGCCGCACATTCGGGTCGGCGATGACATCGACGAAGCGGCGTGGGTCCACCAGTGCGTCGTAGGACCCATACAGGATCGCCAGCACCTGGCGTCGCCCGCTGATTTCCGGGCGCACGTCCACCGCGATGCCGGCGCCGTCGCTGGTGACGTGGTCCGGCCTGGGCTGATCCACATCCGACAGGAACGGCCCCCAGGAGGTGCAGCGCAGCTTGCCTCCTTCGAAGTAGCCCATCTGGTCAATCGATGGGGTGGTCATCACCAGGGTCTGCATGCGCCGGATGTGCTCGGGGCTGCAGGACACGTAGGCACCGGCTTCGGCGGATTTCAGCGCCGCCAGCGCCTCCTGGTAGGACAGGTCGGAGCGGCGCAGGGTGCGATCGGCGATGTCGCGCAGGCGCTGCTGTTCGACGCTGACCGCGCGGTCCCAGGTGGCGTAGGCCATGACCGCGATCGGCACCGCAGCGGCCAGCAGGGCCAGTGCGGTACCGCCGATGATGACGCGCAGGCGGCTCATGGCCGGGGCTCCAGCAGGGCGGGCGGGGCAGGGCGCATGGTCGGGCCGGTCCTTGGGCAGGTGCGGCTATCTGAGCATGGCGCCGGGCCGGGCGGAATGGGATCAATACGGTATTCGGTCACATTGTGGTGAAAGCGGCCTGCTTTGACGCAATGGGGCCGTCTGGCGCTGGCGCTCGGCGCCGCGGAGGACTACCGTCGAACGCTTCGCCCGCCCCTTCCCGCGCCCATGACCGAGCCCGCCACGCCCCCCGAGCACCTGCGCCGCAGCCTGTCCAACCGCCACCTGCAACTGATCGCCATCGGCGGTGCCATCGGCACCGGCCTGTTCATGGGCTCGGGCAAGACCATCAGCCTGGCCGGCCCGTCCATCGTCTTCGTCTACCTGATCATCGGCGCGATGCTGTTCTTCGTGATGCGCGCGATGGGCGAGCTGCTGCTGTCCAACCTGCAGTACAAGTCCTTCATCGATTTCTCCACCGACCTGCTCGGCCCGTGGGCCGGGTTCTTCTGTGGATGGACCTACTGGTTCTGCTGGATCGTCACCGCCATTGCCGACGTGATCGCGATCGCCGCCTATGCGCAGTTCTGGTTCCCGGGGCTTGAAGCCTGGAAACCGGCGCTGGCCTGCGTGATGCTGCTGCTGGCGTTGAACCTGGTGACGGTGAAGCTGTTCGGTGAAATGGAATTCTGGTTCGCGCTGATCAAGATCGTGGCGATCTGTGCGCTGATCATCACCGGCGCCGGTCTGGTGGCGTGGGGCTTCACCTCGCCGAGCGGCCACACCGCGTCGTTGTCGAACCTGTGGAATGACGGCGGCATGTTCCCGATGGGCCTGGTCGGTTTCTTCGCTGGATTCCAGATTGCGGTGTTCGCCTTCGTCGGCATCGAGCTGGTCGGCACCACCGCCGCCGAAACCGCCGACCCCGAGCGCAACCTGCCCAAGGCGATCAACTCGATTCCGGTGCGCATCATCATCTTCTACGTGCTGGCGCTGATCGCGATCATGGCCGTCACCCCGTGGCGGCAGGTGGTGCCGGACAAGAGCCCGTTCGTGCAGCTGTTCGTGCTGGCCGGCATTCCCGCCGCGGCCAGCCTGATCAATTTCGTGGTGCTGACCTCGGCCACGTCCTCGGCCAACAGTGGCATCTTCTCCACCAGCCGCATGCTGTACGGCCTGGCCGAAGAGGGCCACGCTCCGCGCGGGCTGTCGAAACTGTCGCGCGCTGCGGTGCCGGCCCGTGGCCTGCTGTTCTCGTGCCTGTGCCTGCTGGGCGGCACGCTGCTGATCTACCTGATTCCCAACCTGGTAACCGCCTTCACCCTGGTGACGACGCTGGCGACGGTGCTGTTCATCTTCGTCTGGTCGCTGATCCTGGTGGCCTACATGGCCTATCGCCGTCGCTACCCGGAGCGCCACGCTGCATCGATCTTCAAGATGCCTGGGGGCGTCGCCATGTGCTGGGCCTGCCTGATGTTCTTCGCCGCCGTGCTGGTGCTGCTGAGCCTGCAGGGCGACACCCGCCAGGCGCTGATCGCCAGCCCGGTGTGGTTCGTGCTGCTGGGCGCGGGGTACTGGGTGCGCCGGAGGGCCGCGAAGTGATCCGAAGTGGGGTCAGGTCCCGTTGCTCAGCAACGGGACCTGACCCCGGCAGGTCGCGGGACCCACCCCGCCTCCTCGCGTGAAAACGGCTGTTGCCGTTGAGGTGGCCGGCCAGCGGCCGGCACTACCACGGGTGCAGGACGCAGCCCTGCCGGCCCCCATTCACCCAACATTCGCGGGCGCGGCCGGATCATCCGGCCGCCATGTCCCATCGACCTCTCCTGCTTGCACTGGTGCTGCTGCCCATCCTGTGGCCCGGGATGGCTGCCGCGCGCACGGTCTATCGCTGCGTGCAGGGCAACACCGTCAGCCTGGCCACCGCACCAGAGCCGGGATCGCGGTGCACGCCGAAGGAGATCGACGACAATGCCATCCAGGCCCCGAACCTGTGGGGCAACATGGGCGTGTTCAGTGGTGTGCTGTACGAGCGCGAGCAGGACGGCGTGCTGGTCTATTCCACCCGCAACCTGCCCGGCTCGCGGGTATTCCTGAAGTTCACCGTGGCCACGCCGCCGGGCGAGCCGGCGCACGAGGGCCTGGGCAAGGTCGGCAAGCCGCAGCTCGCGCAGCACGCCAGGCAGTTCAAGGCCGCGGCCAAAGCCACCGGCGTCGACGATGCCTGGCTGCGCGCGATCGCCCATGCCGAAAGCAATTTCAATCCGCTGGCGGTCTCGACCAAGGGCGCACAGGGCGTGATGCAGTTGATGCCGGAGACCGCACAGGAGTATGGCGTGCGCGATCCGTTCTCGCCGCAGCAGTCGATCGAGGGCGGCGCGCGCTACATGCGCGCGCTGCTGCGCCGTTACAACGGCGATCGTCCGTTGGCGGCGGCTGCGTACAACGCGGGCATCGGTGCGGTCACCCGCTACAAGGGCGTGCCGCCCTACGCCGAAACCCTGGCCTATGTGGACAAGGTGATGGCGCTGTACGCGCGCTACCGCGAAGCGATGGGCATCCGCACTGAAGTGCCAGCCCGCTAGCGGACGGTGCTGCCTGCACGTGGCGTTGTAGAGCCGAGCCGCTCAGCGCGAGGTAGAGCTGCTGACCAGGTCGTAGCGCTCGATGCGGCCGACGCGTGCCACCTCGGCCTGCACGTCGGCACGCTGCTTGAGTGCACGCCACGCGGCATCGATGCGCACATCGCCCGGCAATGACGGATAGGTGCGCATGTCCTGCAGGCTGGCCAGGGTTTCACCGCGTTCAACCGGCGAGCGCAGCTGTTCGATCAGCACGGCGGCGGCACCGTCCAGGTCGCCTTCCTCCAGCAGCATTTCGCGATGGAACAGGCGGGCATCGTCGCGCTGGGCCAGGATCACCGCGCGTGCTGCATCGCGCGCCTTGGCATCACCGCGCTCGCCGGCGGCGGCGAACTGCAGCAGCGCCTGTGCGGCCTTGCCGTACCCGGCGAGGCCCGGCATGTCATTCACTGCCTGCGCAGCGTCCTGCATGCGCCCCAGCGAACTGAACACGAAGCCGACATTCATCTGGTGCTCGACACCATCCGGGCCGAGCGCGCCGATGCGGGCGGCCTGTTTCGCCGTGGCCAGTGCCTCATCGGTGCGGCCCAGCCGGCGCAGTGCGGTGAGCCGGCTGTTGAGCAGCCAGGCCACCCATTCCGCTTCCGCGGCGGCAGGCGATTCGCCGTTGCTTGCGGCACCGGCCATGCCCTCGGTCAACGACAGCACTTCCTCGTTGCGGTCCAGCATCAGCAAGGTGGTGCTGAACTCGGCCATGCGCGCGTCCAGTGCGCGGTCGAGCAGGCCGGAAACACGCAGTTCATCGAGGTGGCGCTGTGCCGCCTGCACCGGATCGAAACGCGCGTCACCGCGATCGACATAGCGATCGAAGCGCTTGTCGCTGCGCAGGCGGATGATCTCGGCCGGGCTGTCGATGCGCGCCAGCGTGGCCGGAATGCTGTCGCCACGGCCGTTGTCGGCCTGCAGCGTGGCCAGCGCCAGCCACAGCCCGGTGGGTTCCAGGCCGCCACTCTTCCAGCCGTTGTCAAACAGCGCCTGCAGCAGGTCCATGCGCTTCTGCGGCTGGTCACGCAGGCGGTACTGCAGGTAGTTGATGGCGTGGTGATCGATCTGCAGCGGTGCGTCGGCGTGCTGCAGTGCCTTCACCAGGAAAGTGGTGGCTGCGGCCGGCTGGTTGTCCGACAGTTCCACCGACACCTGGGTGAGCAGGATCTGTGCATCCTCCGGCAGGGCCTCCTGCGCCCGTTGCAGGTAGCGGCGGGCCTGGTCGGGCTTCTTCTGCATCAGCGCGGTCCAGCCGGCGACCTGCGAGGCGCGGCCGCGACGCTCGGCATCGAAGTCGTCCAGCAACGGATCCTCCATCAGCCGCTCCATGCTGATCAGCGCACCCAGCGTGTTGCCGCCGCGTGCCTGCTGGATGGCTTCATCCCAGCGCGTGGCGTACGCCGCGTGTACTGCATCGGCGGTGGCCGATGGCTTCTGCGGGGCCACCGTGATCGAGGCGGAGGCGGGCGCGCTGACCAATGCGGCCAGCAGCAGGGCGGTGAGAGGGAGAACGTGGGGCATGGAGAATCTCCATCCGTGGGAACCGCATTGAACCTGCTACGGCCAGCGAGGACAAGCACGACGAAGCGAATCCTGGCCTTCTGCCGCATGATCGGCCGTGGCGGATCGCACGCGCAGCGTCTATTGTCGGTGCCTCTTCAAGCGGCAGGCAGAGGCAGCGCAACACGATGGCACGGTGGCAATGGATGGCGGCAGGGGTGGCGTTGGCAACGGCGGTGGGCTTGGCTGCAACTTGGTGGGACACCCCGCTGAAAACGCTGGCCGGCCCTGCAGGCCCGGTGCCCACGCCGCTGGCCTGGACCGCGCAGATCGAGCCGCTGGCGGGTGATGGCCACCCCGGCGACCGCGACGGTGCGTCCGCGCAGGCGCGCTTCGCCGATCCGTATGCATTGCTGCGCAGTGCCGATGGCAGCGTCTATTTCACCGATGCCGGTGACAACAACCGGATCCGCCGCCGCTTGCCCGATGGCCGCGTTGAAACCGTGGCCGGGCAGGGCGAGGGCCGTGTCGATGGCCCTGCGCTGCAGGCCAGCTTCAATACGCCCTCGGGCATTGCCGGCGATGCGCAGGGCAACCTGTACGTGGCCGACACCGGCAATCATGCGATCCGCCGCATCGGCACCGATGGCCAGGTGACCACGCTGGCCGGTGGTGAACAGGGCCACGCCGATGGCCCGGCCACGCAGGCCCGCTTCGATGCACCGATGGGCGTTGCGGTGGACGCGCAGGGCCAGGTCTACGTGGCCGATACCTTCAATGACCGCATCCGGGTGATCGGCACCGACGGCATGGTGCGCACCCTGGCAGGCGGTGATCGGCCGGGCCTGGCCGATGGCACCGGCGCCGCTGCGCGCTTCGATACGCCGGTGGCGTTGGCCTTTGATGCGCAGGGCGCGCTGCTGGTGGCCGACCTGTTCAACAACGCGGTGCGCCGGGTGGGGGCCGATGGCACGGTCAGCACCGTGGTCGCCGCCGGCGGCGTGATCAATGGGCCGCTGTCGCTGGCCACCACCCACGACGGCGTGCTGTACGTGGGGGATATGGATGGCCGCATCGTGCAGGTGACGCCGCAGGGCCACCAGATCGCGCTGGTTGGCAATGGTCGCCTGCCGCGGCTGGCCCGCCCCAGCGGACTGGCGATGGATGCAGATGGCAGCGTGCTGGTGGCCGACGCCGCCAGCTACCGTCTGCATCGCCTGCGCCCGCTGCCGGTAGGCGACCTGCCGGCACCGGCACTGGTTGGCCCGGCGGCCGATGCGGCGCTGCCGAAGACGGACGGCCGCTGGCCGCTGGCACCGCAGGACGGTTGGCATGAAGTGGTCGGCACCCTCGGCGAAGTGCGCGGCAACTTCAGCGGCGAGAGCCGCCACCACCTGCATGGCGGCTTCGACGTGCGCGGTGATGTGGGCCAGACCGTGCTGGCGATTGCCGAAGGCAAGATCAGCAGTCCGGTGGCAGCCTGGAACCTGGGCGAGCAGGCCGAGGGCCTGGCGGTGGACCGCCTCAAGTACATCCACATGCGCGTCGGCCGCACCCCGCGCGATGTACCGTTCGACGCGCGCTGGCAGGCGTTGTACGACGAGCAGGGCAAGCTGCAGCGGATGCGCGTGCGCCGTGGCATGCGCATCCATGTGGGTGACCGCCTGGGCAGCATCAACAACCAGGCGCACGTGCACCTGGCGGTGGGTACCGGTGGTTTCGAGACCAATGCGGTGGCGCTTGGCTTCCATAACTACGCCGATCACTTCGCACCGCGCATCACTGATGTCGCACTGCTGGACGACAACGACCGGCCGATGGCCGCAGGCAGCGATGGCGTGGTGATGGTCGCGCGGCAGGGGCGTGGCGTGCAGATCGTGGTGGAGGCCTGGGACCAGGTCGACAACAACCTGCCGCGGCGCCGCCTGGGCATGTACCAGGTGGGTTACCAGATCCTCGATGCTACGGGACAACCGCTGCAGGGCTACGAGCAGCCGCGCTGGAACATCGTGTTCAACCGCATGCCGCCGCAGCGGGAAGCGGTGCGCGTGGCCTACGCACCGGACAGCGGCATCACCGTACATGGCAGCGCGGTCACCCGGTTCCGCTACCTGGCCACCAACACCGTGCGCGACGGCCTGATGGAAACCGGACGCTGGCAGCCGGCGGCGCTGCCGCCGGGCGAGTACATCGTGCGCGCCAGCGTGCGCGACTACAGCGGCAACGAGGGCGTCGGCCCGCGCGAGATCAGGGTACGGCTGCTGCCATAGCCGCAGCCGGGGCGCCGCAGCGTTCGCGCTCGGCGTCCATGTCTTCCAGCGGCCGCACTTCGATGCTGCCGAAGCGTGCCCACGGGAAGTCGCGGGCGATGCGCATGGCGTCGTCGCGGTCGCGGGCGACGATCAGGTTGAAGCCGGCCAGCAGTTCGCGGGTCTCGGCGAAGGGGCCGTCCAGCACGCGGCTGTGGCCATCACGCACGCGCAGGGTCTGTGCGGTGTCGACCGGCTGCAGCTTCTGTGCGGCCAGCAGCGTGCCTTCGGCCTGCAGTTTGTCGGCGTGGGCCAGGCAGTCGCGCATCAGCGCGTTGAATTCTTCGGTGGGCAGGGCCTGCAGCAGGGCAGGCTCGATGTAGATCAGAAGCAGGTACTGCTGCATGGCACGGTCCTGGCGGGGGCGGGGGCGGGGGTTCCATGATGGCGCAGGATTGCGCACGGGCATGTTGCAGCGCAGAAGCGCGCCTTCGGCGGATCGGCGAACGGCGGAGCCCCTCCGTGGCGGGGTGGGGTTGGTCGCTGAAAGCGGGTTTCCTGAGGGTGGGCCGGGCGGGGAGGCAGGGCAGGGGGCGCTGCAAGTACGTCCATGTAAGCTCGGTCGCCGCATCCATGCGGCTCACGCCCCTGCCCTGCCTCCCCGCCCGGCCTTGGACAGATCTCTGCGGCTGACCCACCACGGGAAATCAACAACAAGAGCAAAAAGCGGGTCGCTTCGCTCGCAAAGCCGACCCCGCCAGCCAACCGCCGTTGCCTTTGCTGTTGCTGTTGCCTTTTCTCTTGATCTTCCCGTGGTGGGTACCGGAGGCAGGAAACTGTCCAGGGCCGAGTGGGTAGGCGGGGCGGGGGTGTCTGATCTGTGATCTGGCCCCCACGGACGGGTTTACGGCGTCCCCCGACCCGCCTACCCACCCGGCCAAACCCATGAACCCGAGCTTTCAGCGACCAACCCACCCCTCCACGGAGGGGCTCCGCCGTTCGCCGACCCCGCCGAAGGCGCGCTTTCCGCGCAAGAAAAAATTTCCAACAGACGTGTCGATTCCCAGCCCCCTGGTTCGTTGTACCCAATGAAGGGCACGCACCACGCGTCCCACAGGAGACCGCAATGAAAGTGATGGTGATCGTGAAGGCCAACGCCGACTCCGAAGCCGGCCGCATGCCCAGCGAACAGGAACTGTCCGAAATGGGCGCCTTCAACGAACAACTGGTGGCCGCCGGCATCATGCTCGCCGGTGAAGGCCTGCACGCCACCCAGCGCGGCCGTCGCATTCATTTCGGCGGCGGGGCACCCAAGGTCGAGGCCGGTCCGTTCGGTCCCGCCGGCGAACAGATCGCCGGCTTCTGGCTGTGGGAGGTGCGGTCGCTGGACGAGGCCGTTGAATGGGCCAGCCGTGCGCCGTTCGGCGAGGGCGGCACGCTGGAACTGCGTCCCCTGATCTCCGCAGAAGACTTTGGTGAAGCCTTCACCCCCGAATTACAGCAGCAGGAACAGCGTCTGCGTGCACAGCTGGAAGGCTGACCCGATTCCTCTCCCAGCCGGGCACGCCCCGGCACTACCACCCTGAATCGCACAACGGAGTATTGCCATGATACTGATTCCCTTCCTCGGCTTCAGCGGCCAGGCCCACGAGGCAATGGCGTTCTATGCCAAGGCACTCGGTGGCCAGGTCACCTCGGAAATGAAGTACCGCGACATGCCGCCCTCCGATGGCTCGCCGGGCTGCAACGAAATGCCGCCGGAAACCCTCGACCACGTCGCGCACAGCCAGCTCGAGATCGGCAACGCCATCCTGATGGCAGCCGACGGCCCCGGCGGCGGCGAGGGCGGCTCGACCACCATCAATGTCGATTTGGACAGCATCGAAGAAGCCGAACGCGTGTTCGCTGCACTGGCCGAAGGTGGCCAGGTGCAGATGCCGATCGCCGAAACGTTCTGGGCACATCGCTGGGGCATGCTGATCGACCGTTACGGCAAGCCGTGGATGGTCAACTGCATGAAGCAGCCCTGATCCCGCCTCTGTCATCCACAAGGAGCTTCAACGATGAGTGCACCACAACCGCAGATGATCTTCGTCAACCTGCCCGTGCAGGACCTGGAGAAGTCGAAGGCGTTCTTCACCGCGCTGGGCTACAGCTTCAATCCGACCTACACCAACGACGACGCGGCCGGCATGGTCATCAGCGAAAGCATCTACGTGATGCTGCTGACCCAGCCCTTTTTCCAGCAGTTCACCAACAAGCCGATTGCCGACGCGCACACCCACACCGAAGTGATCAACGCACTCTCGGCACCTAGTCGCAAGGCCGTTGACGAGTTGGTGGACAAGGCCCTGGCCGCCGGCGCCAGCGAACCGCAGCCGGCGCGCGACTACGGCTTCATGTACCAGCGTGGCTTCCAGGACCTGGACGGCCATCTCTGGGAGATCGCACACATGGACGGCGAGCCGGGCTGACGGCCGCCGCAGGAGAATCCGCATGGCTTACGTGGACGCTTACGTGCTGCCGTGCCCGCAGGACAAGGTGGCGGCCTACCGCCGCCTTGCCCGCAAGGCCGGCGCGGTGTGGAAGGACCATGGCGCGCTGCAGTACATGGAATGCGTGGCCGACGATGTGGAGCCGGGCAAGAGCACCTCGTTCCCGCGCGCGGTCAAGGCGAAACCGGGCGAGACGGTGATCGTCGCCTTCGTGGTGTTCCGCTCGCGCGCGGCACGCGACCGCATCAATGCCCGGGTGATGGCCGACCCGCGACTGGCGTCGCTGGGCCCGAAGGACATGCCGTTCGATACGAAGCGCATGTTCTGGGGCGGCTTCAAGCCGATTGTTGAAGCGTGAGCTGCGGCGCTTGTGTGGGCCGGGCGTGCGTGCTGTGATCGGCGCATGCTCGAGCCCGCACTGACGCAGCGTCTGGAAACCCTCTGGCGGATGGAGTCGCCAGTGTTGATCGCGCGCCTGGCGCGGCTGCTCGGTGGCGATGTCGGCCGTGCCGAGGAACTGGCCCAGGACACCTGGCTGGCCGCGCTGGAGCGTTGGCCGGAGCAGGGCATCCCGGACAATCCCGGAGCCTGGCTGATGACCACCGCGCGCAACCGTGCCATCGACGTGCTGCGCCAGCACCAGCGCGTGGCGCAGCAGCACGCGCAATGGGGCGAGGAACTGCATCCGGCGGCGCTGCCGGCACCCGATGACAGCCAGGCGCTGGAGGATGACCTGGGCGATGACCTGCTGCGGCTGATGTTCGTGGCCTGCCATCCGGTGCTGCCGGCCGATGCGCGCGTGGCACTCACCCTGCGCCTGCTCGGTGGCCTGACCACCGTGGAGATCGCGCGCGCGTTCCTGCAGCCGGAGCCGACCATCGCCCAGCGCATCGTGCGCGCCAAGCGCACCCTGGCGCAGAAGCAGGTGCCCTATGAAGTGCCGCGCGCGGAGGCGATGCCCGAGCGCCTGGCCTCGGTGCTGGAGGCGATCTACCTGGTGTTCAACGAAGGCTATGCGGCCAGCGCTGGCGATGACTGGATGCGCCCGGCACTGTGCGAGGAAGCGCTGCGGCTGGCCCGCATCCTGGCGCATCGGTTGCCGGTGCCGCCGGTACTGGGCCTGCTGGCGCTGATGGAGCTGCAGGCCTCGCGCGCAGCGGCGCGGGTGGACGCGCAGGGTGTGCCGGTGCTGCTGGACCAGCAGAACCGCGCGCGCTGGGATTGGCTGCAGATCGAACGCGGGCAGCAGGTTCTGGCGCGTGCGCTGGCGGCAGGTGGTGGCGACGATCCCTACGTGCTGCAGGCGCGCATTGCGGCCTGCCATGCAGCGGCGCGGCGCCCCGAGGATACCGATTGGCCGCGCATTGCTGCGCTCTATGCACAGCTGCTGCAGGTGCAACCTTCGCCGGTGGTGGCATTGAACCGGGTGGTGGCGATCCTGCGCAGCGACGGTCCCTTCGCCGCGTGGGCGCAGCTGCAGCCCCTGCTGGTCGACGCGCGCCTGCGTGACTACGCGCCGCTGCAGGTGGTGCGCGGCGAGCTGCTGCAGGCACTGGGACGTGAGCAGGACGCGCGTGACGCTTTTGGCCAGGCCGCCCGGCTCAGCCAGAACCAGGCCGAGCGCGGACTGCTGCGGCAACGGGCCGGCCTGCCGCCCACGGACTGAGCCGACAAGGACAGCACTTGTCGCCGCGCGCCTGAGCGGCTATGTTTCGCGCCCAGCGGACGCATCAGCGTCCGCATTCCGTGCGTATTGACCGAGGAGCGGTTGAATGTATTCAAGGACGAAGAGCGCATCGCGCGCTTTTGCGCGCCTGCTTGCCTGTGCCCTGTGCCTGGCCGTATGGCCGGCGGCCGTGCAGGCCGCGGACAAATCGCAGCAGGCCTATTGGGCCGGTTTTGCCTATACCGCTGACGCCGCCGCCGTGCAGGCGACCACCCCTCATGCGCATGCGGTGCTGGAACGGCGTGGCCTGGTCCCGCTGAACCAGACGCTGGCGCAGGGGCTCAAGCGTCGCGCGCCGGCCAACCTGGAACTGATCGACCAGCCGGTGGCGATGCTCGACGGCACCACCAGTGCCACCGTGCTGGCCGCCGCGCTGGACCGCGAACTGGTCTCGGTCGAGCCGATCGGTGACCAGTACAAGGTGCTGGTGGAAGTCGCGCTGCAGGCGTTGTTCTTCGACTTCCGCGAGCGCCAGGTGATCGCGTCCTATCCGCTCACGCTGCAGCGCATCGACGTGCAGGATTACCGACCGGACAACGACGATATCGACGCGATCGTCGCCGATCTGCTGTATGGCGGCGCCGATACCAGCCTGTCGCAGGTGCTGGCGGCCAGCCTTGCCCAGGCCAGGTTGCCCGACGCGGCGGTGCGCCGTCTGCAGGTCGGTGGTGTAACCCTGTCCGACGCGGTCCGCGCCAAGCTGCCCGACCTGAAGTGGGAAGCGCCGCTGCGCGCCACCCTGGCCCATGAACTGTCCAAGACGCTGTCGTCCAACACCGGCGTCGGGCTGCTGCCGCCGGCCTCGGGCCAGGCGATCGGCGGTGCGATGGCGGCGCGCTTTGCCGACGGCAAGGTCTACCAGCTGAAGATTCCCGAGCCGGACTATGTCATCACCGTGCAGGTCGATGCGCTGAAGAACGGCGTCATCAATGAAACCCCGGCGATGAAGACGATGCTGTTCGGCGCCTTCTTCACCGCCAAGGTGACCGAGCCGTTCTCGGGGAAGGTCTATTTCGAACAGCCGCTGCGCAAGGGGGCCACCAAGGTGGTTCCGGCCACGCAGTGGCAGGTCGACCAGTGGTCGGCCAGCTACGAAACCCTGCTGGCCGGGCTCGACGCCTTCGCCGGCGCCGCCGCCAAGCGTGCCGATTCGCGCGCCTGGCTGGACGAACAGAAGCCGGGCGGCCGCCCGTTGCAGCAGCAGACCCAAGCCCTCCAGGAGTTGATCAAGTCATGTCGTTGATGCGTACCATCCTGCTCATCCTCATCGCGCTGGTGGTGGCCTCGCCGGTCGCTGCGCAGACCGCGAGTTCGCGCGGCACCGGCTCGGCCAGCTACGGCCTGCGCCTGAGTGCCGATACCCGTGCCCAGGCCCTGAACAAGGCCAAGGTCAATGCCCTGGAGGCGTACATCGCCGAAACCGGTGCGGCCAAGCTGCGCCTGTTCGAAGCGCGTCGCGCCGAGTTCATCGGCGAGATCGACCGCTACGTGCTCAGCGCCGTGCAGCTGTCGGACACCGAAGACAAGAAAGCCAAGACCTACACCGTCACCGTCCGGGCCGAGATCAACACCACCCTGCTGCAGACCAAGCTGGATGCGGGTTCGGCCGTTGCCGGTGCCACCGCCGCGCAGCGCTCGCTGCTGACCTTCCTGTTCATGGCGCGCTCGCAGGACACCGTGCAGTCGTTCCAGGACAAGGAATACCGCCGCGTCGACGCCAGCAGCAGCTACAGCGAGAACACCCGTGAGGGCGACAGCTTCCGCGGCAACTCGGTCAGCACCAACGGCAGCATCAACCAGAATGGTTCGGTGTCGGTCACCAGCGGCGGCAGCACCACCGCGCGCGCCGACAACATCACCTGGAAGGTGGCCAACGCCGCCGAGGTCAACACCGCGATGACCGGTGCCTTCAGCGCCGCCGGCTACGAAGTGGTTGAAGCCGAATACGTGGAAGGCGAGTCGCGTGGCCTGCTCAGCATCGAGCGCATCCGCAAGGACTTCAGCACCGGCAACGACCTGGCCCCGGCCACCCTGCGTGACACCGCCAACGGCATCCGTGCAGCCAACATTCCGTACATCGCCGTCGGCACCCTCGACATCGGCATGCGCGACCGTGATCCGGCCAGTGGCAACACCCGCGTGTTCGTCACCGTTACCGGCAAGGTACTGGATGTGACCGGTCGTTTCCCACGCACCGTGTCGTCGGTCGGCCCGGTGCAGTTCTCCGGTACCGGCCCGAATGAAACCGTGGCCCGTACCAACGCACTGCAGCTGGCTGCCGAAAAGGCCGCCCAGCAGATGATCAACGAGCTGAACGTCAAGGCAGTGCGCTGATCCGCCGCCCCGGTGGGTGCCGAGCGCGCTCGGCATCGCCCCAGGGCTTACCGATTCCCCACGTGCCGCACCGCGGCCGTCTCTCCCAAAGGACTCTCACATGATCCGCAATACCGCTCTTGTCCTGGCCATCGCTGCCGCCACCCTGTCGATGCCGGCGCACGCTGGCCTGGGCAAGCTGAAGGACCTGGCCGGCGCCGCCACCGGTACCTCCAGCAGCAGCGCCTCCAGCGCCGCCGCACCGGATGAAGCCGCGCAGGAAGCACTGGTGCGTCGTTTCGTCAGCTCGCAGTCGCACTCGCTGCAGGCCCAGACCTCGTTCGCCCGTGCCTTCGGCCTGGCCGAGCAGGTGCAGCTGCTGGAAGCCGAGCGCCAGGCGCTGTCGTCGGGTTCGGTCAGCGTCGATGCGATGAAGAAGTCGGTGTCGGTCAGCGAAGCCGCTCAGGCCGCGATCGACGAGCGCCAGGCCGCGCAGCCGGAGCTGAACGCTGAATCCAAGCAGCACTATGCCGAAGGCCTGGTCTCGCTGCTGGCTTCGGCTGCCGAAGCGCAGAAGCTGGGCGGCGAAGCCAGCAACTTCACCGCCGGTATGAAGAACCTGGGCGCCACCCAGATGGCCACCGTCGGCCGCAAGCTGGCTGCCGGTGCATGGGTGGCCAAGGAATCGCCGGGCTTCATCCAGGGCCTGTACGGCTCGACCAAGTCGGCCGTGACCTTCGCCAAGAAGAGCAAGGTGAAGGTGCCGTCGAACGCCGATTCGATGCTCGACTCGATCTGATCCGAGGATCAACCCCATGCGTACGACCTCCCGTTTGATCGGCCTGGGCTTGGCTGCCGTGCTGCTTGCAGCCTGCGGCAAGCAGGACGCCCCGGCCGCCGATGCGCCCACACCCGCCAAGGACAAGGCAACCAGTGCACTGGCCAGCAATGCGCCAATGGAAGCCGCGCCCCTGCGTGGCACGCCGGATTTCGGCGGCACCACCCAGGTCGCGCGCGAGGCCGATGGCATCGGCAGCACCCCGGAACTGGCGGTGCTGGCGGCGCTGCAGTCGGCGGTGGCGCAGGTCAACGGCGTACGCGTGGCCAGCCAGATGCAGAGCCTGCGCGCAGGCCTGCATGTGGACGTGGATGACGAACACGTCGGCGATATCCGCGCCGACGCGTTCACCCAGCAGATGATCGCCGGCTCGCAGGGCGCGGTGCTGGGCTATGAAATCCTGTCGCAGGACGAAGTGCGGCAGCTGGACGAGGAAACCATCGCCCGCGTGCGCGCCAGCGATGAAGGCTGGAGCTTCAAGGGCTCGGCCTCTGCCAGCGCCTCTGGCGAAGCCACGGCAAAGGGCGGCGGTGCCTCGGCCAGTGTCAAGGAGCGCTACGACGAGAAGGTCAGTGTCGATGCCAAGCGTGGCGCAAGCTCGTTCGATTCCGACGTGACCCACCGCAGCATGCGCAGCTACTGGAAGGTACGCGTGCGTGCCCAGATCGCCCAGTACCGCGCACCGGACGAGCAGGGCAAGCCGAAGATCGTGGTCGCGCTGCCGCGTACCAAGGCCGGCAGCTATGCCGTGGGCGATGGCCGCGTGAGCGCCGATGAAGTGGCCGACGCGATCCGCGCACGCCTGTCCGACACGCTGACCCAGACCCAGCGCTTCATCGTGCTGGATCGCGAGTTCGGCGACGAACTGCAGGCCGAGATCGACCACATCAACAGCGGCAACGTGCGTCTGCAGGACACTGCCCGCGTCGGCCAGCAGCTGGCGACCGACCTGATCCTGATCCCGACCATCGAACGCTTCGAGTACCCGCGCAGCGTGCGCAACCTGCGCATGTCCGACCGTCAGGTGACCTCGTACTCCGGGGGCGGCCGCATCACCCTGCGCCTGGTCAACGCCACCACCGGCCAGGTGGTGATGTCCGACAGCTTCGACCACCAGTTGGCATCGACCGGGCCGAGCACCCTGCCGCGTGTGGTGAACGGCCGCAACATGGCCGCGGCGATGATGGAATCGCTGTCCGGCCAGATCGGCACCAGCATCGTCACCACGCTGTTCCCGGTATCGGTGGTGTCGGTGGACGGTGACCAGGTGGTGCTGAGCCAGGGCGGTGACACCGTGCAGGCCGGCCAGCGCTGGCAGGCTGTGCGCCTGGGCGAGGAACTGAAGGACCCGCAGACCGGCCGTTCGCTGGGCCGCAGCGAACACCCGTGCTGCACCATCCGCATCGACCGCGTGGCTGCACAGACCTCGTACGGCACCATCGAAGATGGCGTCGACGCGATGCGCGGCGGCTTCCGTCCGGGCCAGATCGAACTGCGCCAGAAGCTGGGCAGCAAGCCGGCTGCCGCCGCTGCTGCGGGCGGGACTGGCCCGGCTGCAGCGGCCGCACGCCCGGCGGCCAAGCCGAAGCCCAAGCCCGCCGCGGCCCCGGCCGAAGATCCGAACTGGTAACACGCCCAAGCAACACACAGATGGGGTCAGATCCCTTTCCCGCCGGGAAAGGGATCTGACCCCTTCGTGTTTCCGTCCGTGTCGACCCGGGTCGACAGCCAGCAACAGCAGCGGGACCGACCCGCCATCCCACGGAATGCCGCTGTTGCTTCGGCTGTTGCCCCCGACGTTGCCGGCCAGCGGCCGGCACTACCGCAGGTGCAGGGCGCAGCCCTGCCGAACCCCTTACCCCTTACACTCCAGAAGGATTTCCCTGCTGGAGAGAGCAATGAAACGAGTGGTACTGGGCGTGCTGGCCCTGTCGGTGTCGAGCGCACTGATGGCAGCCACCCCGAAATTCGATGGCGCGCGGATCTCCGCCGACGTCAAGGAACTGGCCTCCGACGCCTACGAAGGCCGCTCGCCGGCCACCGCCGGCGAAGAGAAGACCATCGCCTACCTCAGCAAGCAGTTTGCCGATGCGGGGCTGCAGCCGGGCGGCGACCTGAAGGACGGCAAGCGCCTGTGGACCCAGGCCGTACCGCTGCGCAAGGGCGACATCGTCGGCACACCGCAGCTGGCGCTGCACCAGGGCGGCAAGACCGTGCCGCTGGAGCAGGGCAAGCAGATCGCCGTGCGCGCCGCCATGAACGGCGCCAGCAACGTCGACATCAGCAAGGCCCCGCTGGTGTTCCTCGGCTATGGCGTGAAAGCGCCGGAGCGCAACTGGGACGACTTCAAGGGCGTGGACCTGAAGGGCAAGATCGCCGTCGTACTGATCAACGATCCGGACTTCGAGACCGGCCAGGGTGATTTCGACGGCAAGGGCATGACCTATTACGGCCGCTGGACCTACAAGTACGAGGAAGGCGCGCGCCAGGGGGCACTGGGCGTGCTGATCGTGCACGAGACCGCACCGGCCTCCTATGGCTGGGCCACCGTGGCCGGTTCCAACACCAACACCATGTTCGACGTGGTGCGCGACAACCCGGCCGAAAGCCACCCGCTGCTGGAAGGCTGGATCCAGCGCGACCTGGCGGTGGAGCTGTTCCGCTCGGCCGGGCAGGACTTCGAGGCGCTGAAGAAGAAGGCGCAGCAGCGCGACTTCACCCCGGTGCCGCTGACCGGCGCCAGCCTGGACGCCAAGTACGCGGTGAAGACCGAAGTGATCACCTCGCACAACGTGGCCGCACGCCTGGAAGGCAGCCGCCACCCGGACGAGACGATCATCTACAGCGCGCACTGGGACCACATCGGCGTGGGCGAGCCGGACGCGCGCGGCGACCGCATCTTCAACGGCGCACTGGACAACGCCAGCGGTACCGCCTCGCTGATCGAGCTTGCCCGTGGCTTCGCCAAGGAAAAGCGCCCGCAGCGCTCGCTGCTGTTCCTGGCGGTCACCGCCGAGGAAAAGGGCCTGCTGGGTTCGGAGTACTACGCCACCCATCCGCTGTACCCGCTGGAAAAGACCGTGGCGGTGATCAACATGGACGGCATGGCGCCGTTCGGCCCGTCGCGTGACTTCGGCATCTACGGTGCCGCGCGTTTCGAGCTGCTGGACCAGCTGAAGGACGTGGCCAAGGGCTGGGACATCCGCTACACGCCGGACCCGAAGCCGGAAGCGGGCCTGTTCTTCCGCTCCGACCACTTCCCGTTCGCCAAGCGTGGCGTGCCGGCGCTGTCCTGGTCGGCCGGCCAGGACTGGGTGGACGGTGGCGTCGCCGCAGGCAAGAAGGCCTCCGAGGACTACACCGCCAAGCGTTACCACCAGCAGGGCGACGAATGGCAGCCGGACTGGGTGTTCGCCGGTGCCGCCCGCGACCTGGAAGTGCTGTACACGCTGGGCAACCAGCTGGCCAACGCGCGCAGCTGGCCGAACTGGAGCAAGGACGAGTCGTTCCGCGCCGTGCGTGACGCCAGCGCCGACCAGCGCAGGTAAGGGAATGCGCCGGGTTCGCCCGGCGCCTCCCGGGTAGTGCCGGCCGCTGGCCGGCAACCTTGTGATGCTTGCGGAGGTCATGGGGAGCCGGCCAGCGGCCGGCACTACCAGAAGGCCTTCCATCCCCACTTTCCCGGCCTTCGTCGCAGCCTGCTTGCTTGCCCGGCGGGCCGCCCTATGCTCGGCTCACCCCCTTCCTCAAGGCGCCGCCGTGTTCGCCAGCCTCTCTCTCCTGTTCCGTCACCTGCTGGCCTGGGCTGCGGCGCTGTTCGTCGCTGGCATGGTCTGGAGCGGCATCTTCAGTGGCATGAACGATGGCCCGGGCTGGATCTTCGGGCTGCTGGCGATGTTCCTGATCATTTCCGCGCTCGGCAGTGCCATCACCCACATCCGCCGGGTCTGGCTGGTGGCCGGTCGCCTGGATGCCACCACCCTGTCCGGCCGCCAACGCCGCCAGATCGAACTGCCGATGGACGCCGGCCACGCCTTCTCGGTGGTGGAGGCGGCGATCTCCGAACTGCCCCGCGTGGAAGACGTGGAAAGTTCGGCCGGCAGCCTGCAGGTGCGTGCCTATGTCCGCCGGGTCGACCTCTGGAACGGTCGCCAGCCCTCGCGCTGGAACCTGCCGGCGCGGCTGGCGATCAAGCGCAACAGCGTGCTGGCCACGGTGACACCGGGGCAGGGCACCAGCACCGTGACCCTGCTGTTCGAACCCGACGCGGGTTGGTGGGCCGACCTGCTGGCGCTGGATGAAGGCAGCAACTACGAGAATGCCGAAGCGGTCACCCGCGCGATCAGCCGCCGCGTCGGTGACCAGCGCCGCGACGAGCAGGCTGCGGCCGAACAGACGCAGGTGGAAAAGGAACTGTCGGTGGCGCGGCTGAACCTGCTGCATGCGCAGGTGGAACCGCACTTCCTCTACAACACGCTGGCCAATGCGCAGGTGCTGACCCGCACCGACCCGGCACGGGCCGAGCAGATGCTCGGCCACCTGATCCAATACCTGCGCAGCTCGTTGCCACAGGTGGACGAATCGGTGTCCACGCTGGGCGTGGAGCTGGAACGCACCCGCGCCTACCTGGAGATCCTGCGCATCCGCATGGGGGCACGCCTGGCGGTGGAAGTGCAGGTGCCCAACGAACTGCACAGCGTCCACCTGCCGGCGATGGCGCTGCAGACACTGGTGGAGAACGCGATCAAGCACGGCCTGGAACCCAAGCCCGGCGGCGGTACGATCTGGATCCTGGCGCGCGGCTTCGACGACCACGTGACCGTGACCGTGGCCGACGATGGCCTCGGCTTCGGCCACGGTACCAGCGGCACCGGCATCGGCCTGAAGAACCTGCGCGAGCGCCTGCGCCTGACCTGCGGTGAGCAGGCCGGGGTGGCGATCGTCGCCAACTTCCCCAGCGGCGTGGCGGCGACCATGACCCTGCCGCAGTCGCCCAAGGAGCGCAGCCATGCCGCTTGAAGCCCTGATCGCCGAAGATGAAGAGCTGCTGCGGCAGTCACTGGTGGAGCAGCTGGGCCGGCTGTGGCCGGAACTGAAGCTGGTGGCCGAGTGCGAGGACGGCGCCAGCGCGCTGGAGCAGTTGGCCGAGAAACAGCCGGACATCGCCTTCCTCGACATCCGCATGCCCGGCATCAGTGGCATCGAGGTGGCACGTTCGCTGTCCGAGCTGAGCCCGCGCACCCAGGTGGTGTTTGTCACCGCGTACGACCAGTACGCCATCGACGCGTTCGAGCAGGGCGCGATGGATTACCTGCTGAAGCCGGTCAGCGACGAACGCCTGTTGGCGACCCGCGAGCGCATCCTGTCGCGGCTGCCGTCGACGCGGCAGGACGATGCCGTGCTCGAGCGCCTGCTGCAGCGGTTGGGCACCCCGCAGGGCGCGGCGGAGCGCCCGCCGCTGGCCTGGATCACCGCCAGCAACGGCCGCGAGACGCAGCTGATCATGCTCGAGGACGTGGCCTACTTCCGCGCCGACAACAAGTACACCACCGTGGTCACCGCCGCTGGCGAGAGCCTGTTGCGCACGCCGTTGCGCGAGCTGCTGGAAGTGCTCGATGCGCAGCATTTCCGCCAGATCCACCGTTCGACCATCGTCAACATGAAGGCGGTGGCGGCGGTCAGCCGCGACGATACCGGGCGCGGCGTGCTGCGCCTGCGCGGGCGCACGGAGACGCTGGTGGTCAGCCAGCCGTTCATGAGCCTGTTCCGCGGCATGTAGCCGCAGCAGCATCCCCCTTCACCGAGGAACGAACATGCCCCGACTGTTGATTGCGTGCATCGTCGTGCTGGCGTTGGCCGGCTGCGAAAGGTCCCGCAACACCTCGATCACGCGCACCCACGCCAACGGCGTGGACACGCTGTACAGCAAGGCTACCGTCGTCGATGGCGAGGCGCGTTTCCAGTGCATCGCCAGCAGCAGTGGCGCCTGCCACTACCTGGTGCTCGATCCGGGCTGCAGCCCCGATGCGGCGTGTGCCACACCGCCGCTGCGCCGGTTCGCAGTTGCAGCAGGCAAGACCGAGGCCATGCGTGGGCTACCCAACGGCTTCCGCCAGTGCGTCAGCCAGGACCCGATAGAACACTGCCACCGTGAGTGATCACGGTGGCAGTGTGGGTCCCCCCGCTTCCCTGAAGGCTCAGTAGGCAGGTTGCAGTGTCAGGTCGTGATGGTGCTCGGTCTCGCCCACATGGTTGAGGCGGCCGACCAGTTCGGAGTGCTGCTTCATCCGGCCGATCTCGGTCATGATGCGGATGTCCTCGTGGCGCAGTTCGCGCCTGGCGGTGACCGCCTGCTTGTAGTCCAGCACTTCCGGGTAGTGCTCGGCCAGGTCCAGCGCCTCGGCCACGTGCTCGACGCTGTCGGCCTTGGAACTGATGCGGGCGCGGCTGTTGAAGGCCTTCATCCAGCGCTCGAAGCCGGCCTGCTGATCGAACATGTTGGCCATGAACCAGATCACGAACAGGATCGAGACCCACGAGCCGAAGACGATCACCACGCGGGTGAAGGTGATATGGAAATCGTCGCGCCACAGGTAGTTGGCAATCAGGCCGAGGATCAGCAGCGAGGCCGCCTGCCAGCCAACGATCGACGCGATCAGCCACTGGCACTTGGCCTGGGCCAGCACCGCCACTTCATCGCGGATCTGCTGCTCGCTCAGGTTGCGCCAGTGCGCCACCTGTTTGTCGAACGGGCTGCTGTAGAGCTCGTTGTCGCGAAGCAGAATTCCCAAACCCTTGAACAAGGCAATCATGGCTGGCTCCTTGTGGAACGTGCGTCGATCAGCATTGGACGGTGTGGCAGGTCCAGTTCTAGCACTTCCAGCGGGCCGTGCAACGGGGGCAATGCCAAGCGGCGCAAGGGTTTGACCGGTGGGAGTGAAAATTGATGCGCTGCAGCAGCGTAGTCGCAGCCTGCGACAGGATGTCGCAGGGTGAAACGTGCTGCGGCCGCACATGAAACCGTCGCTGAGCGGGGAGGCTCGCCGCCGGAGGCGTGATCGCCGAGAATCGGAGCCAACCGCGCAAGACGCGACTGTTCTTCCGCCTCTCCTGGACCTGTGATGCCGGCTTTGCTGCAGCGACTCTCCCGCCCCGTCACGGCGCCGATCCGGCGCTGGGTGCTGGAGGCCTTCCCCCGTGGCCAGAGCGGCATCGATTACGACCAGCCGCTGGGTGACCCGGGTTGGTTTGGACCCGACAGCGTGACCTGGCGCCTGCACGCCGAGTTCCCCTCGATGCTCGCCGGTGGCCTGTGCGCGCTGATGCTGCAGACCCTGCACCCACGCGCGCTGGCCGGGGTCTATGACCACTCCAATTTCCGCCAGGACCTGGTGGGACGCCTGCGTCGTACCACGGCCTTTGTTGCCGGCACCAGCTACGCGCCCAGCGGCGAGGTGGAGGCGCTGGTGGCCAAGGTGCGCCGCATCCATGCGCAGATCCGCGGCCAGACCGCGCAGGGCGAGCCCTACGCCGCGGACGATCCGCAGCTGCTGACCTGGGTACACGTGACCGAAGCCTTCGGTTTCCTGCAGGGTTTCCGACGCTACGGGCGCGAGGTGCCGGCGAACATCGCCGATCGCTATTACGACGAGTACCGTTGCGTGGCCGAGGCACTGGGCGCGGTGGATGTGCCGCGCAGCGAAGCGGAAGTGGCGGCGTACTTCTGTGCACGTCAGCCGGAGCTGCGTGTGGATGAGCGCTCGCGCGAGGTGCTGGAGGTGCTGTCCGGCGTGCGCCTGCCGGTACCGGTGCCGGGGCTGTCGCGCGAGGTGTTCCTCGGTGCGGGCGCGGCGCTGCTGCCGGACTGGGCCGAAGGCATGCTTGAACGCAGTGGCCGTCAGCGCGCCCAGGCGGCGGGGTCTGCGAAGCTGATGCAGGGCATGGCGCCGCTGTTCCGCCGTGCGCTGCCCGATGGCCTGGCCAGTCGCGCCTGTGCGCGCATGGGCGCGCCGGTGGAGATCCTGCGCGAGTGGCCCACCGTTCCCCGGTAGGTGCCAACCTTGGTTGGCACGCGTTGCGCGTGGTGCCGCAGGAGCGCCAACCAAGGTTGGCATCTACCAGCGCGGATTCCGCAGTATCCACGCCATGCGTGGATGGGCCTTACCCCGCCGACTTCAACCCGCGCAACAGCATCTCCAGCGCCGCCGTCGCCTGCCGCAGGCGCACGTCGCCATCCTCGCCCTCGGCGATCCAGAACGCGGCCTCGGCCAGGCTGCCATAGATCAGCGACGCCAGCGCCTGCGCATTCACCGGCGCCACCGCGCCCTGGGCAACCAGATGTTCGATCAGGTGCTGCATCGAGTGCACGCAGTGGCGCTGCGAGTCCGGTGAGGCGCCACCGAGCACCGCGCGCGCATCGCGCAGCACGATGCGCTGGATCTCCGGCTCCAGCGCCATCTCAAGATAGGCGCGGCAACGCTGCACGAAGCCCTCCCAGGCATCGTCGGCGGCATCACTGATCGCCTGCAGGCGCTGGTCGGTCTCGGCATCGAGCTGGGCGACGACAGCCGCCAGCAGCCCCTTCTTGTCGCCGAAGTGGTGGTACAGCGCGCCGCGGGTCAGCCCGGCCTGGGCGGTCAAGTCGTCCATCGAGGTGGCGGCATAGCCATGCTCGCTGAACACCCGGCGGGCGGTGTCCAGGAGGGTGGCGCGGGTTTCTTCCATCTCGGCGCGGGTGCGACGAACCATTCGGAGCTCCTTACATACGGAGTGCATGATTATTTACATACGACGCGTATGAATGTAGCCTCTTATTCATACGCTGTGTATGTATTGTCGTGGCGCGCTGTGCGCCAGGCAAGTCGCTGCCTTGGAGAACTGATGGCTACCCCCTACCGCGACCTGTTCACTGCCCCCGGCACTGCCGGCCTTGCCTTGGCCGGGCTGGTGGCGCGCCTGCCGCTGCCGATGACCGGGATCGGCATCATCACCCTGCTGTCCCAGCTGCGTGGCAGCTATGCGCTGGCCGGTGCGGTGTCGGCCACCTTCGTACTGACCTACGCGCTGCTGTCGCCACAGGTGTCGCGCTGGGTCGACCGGCGTGGGCAAAACAAGGTGCTGCCGTGGGCCACTGCGGCCAGCGCGGCCGGTCTGTTGCTGCTGCCCGCATGCACGCTGCTGGCTGCGCCGGACTGGATGCTGTTCATTGCGGCGATGCTGTGCGGCTGCATGCCCAGCGTGTCGGCGATGGTGCGTGCGCGCTGGACCGCGATCCATCGCGGCCGTCCGCTGCTGCAGACCGCGAACTCGCTGGAGACGGTGTTCGACGAGGTGACCTTCATTGCCGGACCACCGTTGTCGGTGGGACTGTCGGTGGCCGTATGGCCACAGGCGGGCGTTCTGGCGGCGGCTCTGCTGCTGGTGCTCGGGGTGATCGCACTGGTCCTGCAGCGCGGCACCGAACCGCCGCTGCAGCCCCGCGAGAGCGTCACCCCCGTGCGATCACTGCTGCGGCGGCCAGAAATCCGCCTGCTTGCGCTGTTGATGCTGGCGATGGGGATGATCGTCGGCACGGTCGACATCACCAGCGTCGCCTTCGCCGAACAGCGCGGACAGCCACTAGCTGCCAGCTGGGTGCTGTCGGCCTACGCGCTGGGCAGCTGCGCGGCGGGCCTGCTGTTTGGTGCCCTGAAGCTGCCGATGCCGCTGCCGCGCCTGTTGCTGGCCGGAGCAGCGGCCACCGCACTGGCCACGGTGCCGCTGCTGTGGGTCGGCAGCCTGCCGGTGCTGGCCCTTGCGGTGCTGCTGGCCGGGGTGTTCTTCGCACCGACGATGATCGTGGCGATGTCGCTGGTCGAACAACACGTGCCCCAATCGCGCCTGACCGAGGGCATGACCTGGCTGCTGGCCGGATTGAACATCGGCGTGGCGCTGGGCGCAGCGCTGTCCGGGCAGAGCGTCGATGCGGGGGGCGTGCGCAGCGGTTTTGTGGTGGCGCTGGCGGCAGGCGGCGGCGTGCTGCTGTTCGCCGTGTTCGCGCAGCGTGCGCTGCGCCCGTCTTCCGCGTCCAGATCCCCCGAAGGAATCATCCCGTGAGCGCGTCATCGCCTGCGCATCCCGCGCCCGTGGCCCGCCATCCGTGGTGGGCGGTGTCCGCCGTGGGCCTTGCCACGTTTTCGGTGGTCACCACTGAAATGCTGCCGGTCGGCCTGCTGACCCCGGTCGCTGAAGATCTCGGCGCGTCCACCGGTACGGCCGGCCTGATGATCTCGCTGCCGGCCGTGCTGGCGGCGGTGTTCGCACCGCTGGTGGTGATTGCAGCCGGTGGCATCGATCGTCGCCGCATCCTGTACGCGCTGCTGGGCCTGCTGCTGGTCGCCAACCTTGCGTCGGCACTGGCACCGGGCATCGGCTCGCTGCTGGCCGCGCGCGTACTGGTGGGGTTCTGCATGGGTGGCATCTGGGCCATCGCCGGTGGGCTGGCAGCGCGCCTGGTACCTGCGCAGCGCATTGGCCTGGCCACTTCGATCATCTTCGGAGGCGTGGCCGCAGCTTCGGTGCTGGGTGTTCCGTTGGGCGTGCTGATCGGGGATGCCTGGGGCTGGCGCAGTGCGTTCGTGGCGATGACGTTGTTCAGTGCGGCGGTGATGCTGCTGCATCTGCGGGTGGTTCCCGCGTTGCCGGTCAGCACATCGGTGCGGCCGCGGCAGTTCGTGCAGCAGCTTGGCCAGCGCAACCTGCGGCGTGGCCTGTGGCTGACCGGGCTGCTGGTGTCCGGGCACTTCATCGCCTTCACGTACGTGCGGCCGCTGCTGACGTCCGTATCGGGCGTGGATGCGTCGTGGATAGGTGCACTGCTGTTTGGGTACGGCCTGGCTGGCATCGCCGGCAACTTCATCGCCGGGCCTCTGGCTGCGCGCCATCCACGGGGCATGCTGCTGGCGATAGCCTCGGGCCTGCTGCTGACGCCTCTGCTGTTCCTGTGGGTGGGAAATACGCCCTCCGCAGGTATTGCGGTGCTGCTGCTGTGGGGTCTGGCCTATGGCGGTGTATCGGTGGGCCTGATGAGCTGGATGATGAAGGCGGTGCCGCAGGCCGTGGAGATCGCCACCGCGCTGTATGTGGCGGTATTCAACATCGGCATCGCAATGGGCGCCTGGAGTGGTGGCCGCCTGCTGGATGGCGTGGGCCTGCATGCGAATCTGTGGGCTGCAGCGGTGTTGGCTGGGAGTGCCCTGCTGATGGTTGCCACCACCCGCAGGTAGAGCCACGCCATGCGTGGATTCCCACCCTGTGCCGACCAAGGTTGGCCGCCACCTGAAATGAAACGGGCGCCTTGCGGCGCCCGTTCCGGTTACATCACCACACCTTGACCCGCTTGTCCGGGGCCAGGTACAGCTTCTGGCCTTCCTTCACCTCGAACGCCGGGTACCAGGCGTCGATGTTGCGCACGGTCAGTGCGCGGAACTGGCCCGGTGCATGCACATCGGTCAGCAGCGAGTTGCGCAGCGCCTGCTCGCGGCTCTTGCTGCGCCAGGCCTGGGCGAAGCCAAGGAAGAAGCGCTGGTCCGGGGTGAAACCTTCCAGAGTCTGTCCCGGCTTGCCCTGCAGCGACAGCTGGTAGGCATCGTAGGCGGTGCCCAGGCCGGCCACGTCGGCGATGTTCTCGCCCAGGGTCAGCTTGCCGTTCACATGCACGCCCGGGAACGGCTCGTAGCTGCTGAACTGCGCGGCCAGCGCGTCACCGGCGGCGTTGAACTGCTTCAGGTCCTCGGCGGTCCACCAGTTGTGCAGCTTGCCGGTTTCATCAAACAGCGCACCGGCGTTGTCGAAGCCGTGGCTGATCTCGTGGCCGATCACCGCGCCGATCGCACCGTAGTTCACCGCGTCGTCGGCGGCGCCGTCGAAGAACGGCGGCTGCAGGATCGCGGCCGGGAACACCAGGCGGTTCTCCAGCGGTACGTTCATCGCGTTGATGGTCTGCGGCAGCATCGCCCACTCGCTGTGGTCGACCGGCTTGCCCAGCTTGGCGATGTTGCGCTGGTACTCGAACAGCTCGGCGCGCTGCGCATTGCCCAGCGGGTCATCACGGCGGATCTCAAGGCCGGTGTAGTCGCGCCACTTTTCCGGATAGCCCATGCCCACGGTCAGGCCGGCCACCTTCGCCTTGGCGCTCGCCTTGGTCTGCGGCGACATCCACGCCAGCGCGTCGATGCGCTTGGCGAAGGCGGCAATGATGTTCCTGGCCATCTCGTCCGCGCGTTCCTTGGTCTTCGCGTCGAAGTGCTTTTCGACGTAGCGCTTGCCGATCGCTTCGCCCACTGCGTGGTTGGCGTCGTCCACCGCGCGCTTCCAGCGGTCGCTCTGCTGCGGCGTGCCGCTCAGCGCGGTGCCGTGGAAGGCGAAGCGGGCATCGGCGAATTTCTTCGGCAGGTAGGCGGCGGCACGGTCCAGCGCGTGGAAGGCCAGGTAGTCCTTCCACACCTCCAGTGGCTCGGTGGCGACCAGCCTGGACAGGCCGGCCACGGCCTTGGGCTGCCAGACGATGAAGTCCTGCTGCTTGCCCAGCGCGGCCGCGTCGAGGAAGGCGTTCCAGTCCATGCCGGGCGCCTTGGCATTGAAGTCGGCCTGGGTCCACGGATTGGCACCCTTGGTCACATCATTGGTTTCTTCCTGGGTGGCATGCGCCTGCGCGATCTTGGTCTCCAGCGCGAGAATGCGTTGTGCCTTGCCGGCCGGATCGGCGACGCCGGCCAGCTGCAGCATCTGTGCGATGTAGGCCTGGTACTGCTTGCGCAGTTCGGCCATGCGGCCGCCGCCCAGGTAGAAATCGCGGTCGGGCATGCCCAGGCCGCCCTGCACCAGGTAGGGCGCATTGCGGTCGGGCTGCAGCAGGTCCACCGACACCCACAGGCCGAACAGGCGGTCGGTGTAGAAGTTGGTGGCATTGAGCAGGTCGACGTCGGCGCGCAGGTCGCCGCCGAGGGCACGCGCCAGGCCGGCCTTGTCGGCGATCTCATCGATCGCCTTCAGCTGCGGCTCCACGGGTGCAACGCCGCGCTGCTCGATGCCGGCCTCGTCCATGTAAGCGGCGTAGTAATCGCCGATCAGCTTGTCGTCACCGCTGGCCTGTGTGTTGCCGGCGGCACCTTCCAGGATGGCGCGGGTGTCGGCCAGGGTCTTCTCGGCAATGACGTTGAAGCTGCCGAAGCGCGAGCGATCGGCCGGAATCTCGGTGTTCTTCACCCAGGTGCCATTGGCGAAGCCGAAGAAGTCGTCGCCAGCGGCGATGCTGCGGTCCATGCCGCTGGCATCGAAGCCGAAACTGCCCAGCATCGGCTTGGCCGCAGCGGGGGCGGCATCGGCCGGCGCAGTGGCACCGGCGGCCGGTTCGGCCGGCCGGTCACAGGCGGCCAGGGACAGGCTGGCAACGATGGCCAGCGCCAGGGTGGGACGGCGCAGCTTGGACATGGACTTCTCTTGCAGCGGAAAACCCCAAGTCTAATCCGCTCCGGCGCCACTGGCCGCGTCCTTGCGCCGCCCGTCCTGTGCAGGATCTGGCTGAACGCGCAGACGCGATCTTCACGCCGTCACCGGGGTGGTGCATGCTGGACCCTGGAGCCCTGCGCGGACACGGGGAGGTGGCCATGCGGGGGCGGATCAGGCGTCAAGAATGGCGTCCACCGGCCGTTGAGGTCGGGGACGTGGAGGATTCGTTCGCGCATGAAGCCAGCCGACTGCACAAGGAACACCCGCCGATGCCCGCGCTGAAACGCGCGTTGGCCCGGCCACTGCGCGCCATCACCTGGGGCGGTGTGCTGCTGGGCGTTCTGCTGGTGACCGGCCTGACCCTCATGCTGGTCAATGACTACCACCGCCGCCTGGAAGCGGCACAGCGCCAGAGCCGCGCGCTGGCGGTGGGCAGCGAGCGCCTGCTGGCGCTCGAGCTGCGCAACCTGGAACGCGCCATGTCCGGCATCGCCGCCGACGCCGCCGAGGTGTTCCGCAGTGTGCCGGTACAGGCGCCGGCCTTGATGGATGCCTCCATCGGCGGCGTGCTGCGCCGGCATGCCGAGCTGCACAGCATCGTCGTGCTCGACAGCCATGGCCGACCGCTGACGGCCGGCACGGGCGACCTGCAGCTGCCGCTGTGGACCGATCCGCAGCGCCGTGGCCTGAGCAGCGCGCTGTACATCGGCCCGCCGCAGCGTGCCAGCGATGACGGCTGGGTGGTCCCGCTGGCGCTGGCGATGGCCGACGGGCGCTGGCTGCTGGCGCGGCTGCGCTGTGGCGAACTGCAACGCATCGTCGGCGGCCTCGATGTCGGCCCCAACGGACTGGTCTCGATCAGCGATGCCGAGGGTTACATGCTGGCCCGCGTGCCTGATCCGCACGGCACGGTGGGCCGCCGCTACGACCTGCCGCGCCGTGACCTGCTCGGCACGCAGGCGGTGGTCGAGCTGGGCAGCGTGCCGGGTGCGGTCGACGGCGTACCGCGCATCATCACCATCAGCACGCTGGAACACAGCCCGCTGGCGGTGCAGGTCGGCCTGGCCGACGAAGACGTACTGGCGCCGTGGTGGCCGTACCTGCAGGCGTCGGTGGCGATCGTACTGGCTTACATCGCGGTGTTGCTGGTGCTGTTGTACGCCGTGCGGCGCAGCACCCGCAGCCAGCAGGCGATGGCCGAGGAGCTGAAAACAGGCCACGCCGAGCTGCGTCTTGCGCACCAGGTCGGTCGTGTCTGTACCTGGTACGTGGATGAGGACGCCGCACTGCTGCGCTGGTCGCCGCTGGCGCGCGAGATTTTTGGCGTGCAGACCGATGCGCTGCCGGTTGCCGATTTCTTCGCACGCGTGCACCGCGACGATGCCGCGCGCCTGCAGCATGCCTTTGACCAGGCATTCGCCGGCAGCGCCGTGCTCGACCAGGTGTTCCGCCTGGTACTGCCGGGGGGCGAGGTGCGCTGGGTGGGCGCACGTGGGCAGCGGGTGGAAGTGGCCGACAGCGAGCGGCGCATGATCGGCGCGCTGACCGACCTGAGCGAGCGTTACCAGGCGCGCGAGCAGGTGAGCGAGGTCGAACGCCGCTTCCGGCTGCTGTTCGACCGCAATCCTGCACCGTTCTGGGTGTTCGACCCGGATACGCTGCGCTTCATCGAGGTCAACGACGCTGCGGTGCGCCAGTACGGCTACAGCCGCGACGAGTTTCTGTCGATGAGCATCCTCGACATCCGCCCGCGCGAAGGCTGGGACGAAGTGCGTGGTGCCATCCAGCGGGCACAGGTGGGCGATCCACCCGACGCGACCGTGCGCCTGCACCGGCGCAAGGACGGTAGTGTGTTCGAGGTGCGCGCACACCTGTCCAAGCTCGATTTCGACGGACAACCCGCGTGCCTCGTGCTGGCCGAGGATGTCAGCGAACGGCTGGCCTACGAGCGTGACCTGGCCTATCGGGCACGGCACAACCCGGCCACTGGCCTGCTCAACGTGCGCGCCCTGACTGAACAGCTGGACGAGCAGCAGCAGGGCTACACCATCGCCTTCGTGCAGTTGCGTGGCCTGCAGCTTGTGGCCGATACGCTGGGCCGTGAGATCGGCGATGCGGTGCTGCAGTCGATGGCGACCCGGCTCGGGGGCCTGGGCGCGCGCTATGGCACGCTGGCGTTCCAGCCGGCCGAAGATTTCGTCTTGGCCATTGGGGCCGAGCACGATACCCAGCGCGTGCTGGATGACCTGCTGCAGATCGTGTCAGCGCCGATGCGTGGCAAGGATTCACTGCACCAGTTCGAACCGCGCATCGGTGTGGCCGTGCACACTGCCGGTGACGGCCACAGCGCCGAGCAGGTGATCGGCATGGCCGCGCAGGCCGCGCACGCGGCGCGTGCCGAGGGCAACGTGGTGGTCTGGTTCGATGCGGCAGTGACCACGCGGCTGGCCGACCGCCTGCGCCTGGCCGGGCGCATCCACGCCGCCATCGACAACGAGTTCCAGCTGTACTTCCAGCCGATCCGGCACGCCAGCGATGGCAGCCCGGCCGCGCTGGAGGCCCTGCTGCGCTGGCCGCAGGCCGATGGCAGCTTCATCCCGCCCAACGAGTTCATCCAGCTGTGCGAGGACACCGGGTTGATCCTGGCACTGGGCCGCTGGGTGATCCGCGCCGCGGCGAAGGCACAGCGGCGGTTGGTCGAGGCCGGTTGGGGCGAGCTGCCGATCGCAGTCAACGTGTCGGCAGTGCAGTTCTTCAACAGCGACCTGGTGGCCGAATTCACCCGCGTCCAGCAGGAGTTCGGACTGGCCCGCGGCGCACTGCACGTGGAGCTGACCGAGAGCAGCCTGATGCGCAAGCCGGCGCAGGCGATGCAGACCATGCAACGCCTGCACGAGCAGGGCATCAGCGTGTCGCTGGACGATTTCGGCACCGGCTATTCCAGCATGTCCTACCTGCAGCACCTGCCGCTGGACATCCTGAAGATCGATCGCAGTTTCGTCGCCGACGTGGAAACCAATCCGCGCAACGCTTCGATCTGCCGCGCATTGCTGTCGCTCGGCCACAGCATGGGCCTGACCATCATCGCCGAGGGCGTTGAAACGCCGGGGCAGCTGGACTGGTTGGCTGCGCATGGCTGCGACCAGGTGCAGGGCTACCTGCTGGGGCGGCCGGCGCCGCTGGAGCGCATCATCGACGCGCTGGATGAAGTCCCTGCCTGATCGGGGCGTCGTATTTGCCGGCCAGCGGCCGGCACTACCCGGCCGAAGCATGACGGTAGTGCCGGCCGCTGGCCGGCAGGCACCCGACCGAAGCATGACGGTAGTACCGGCCGCTGGCCGGCAAGCACCCGACCGAAGCATGACGGTAGTGCCGGCCGCTGGCCGGCAGGCGCCCGATTCGGCTACACCCCGGTTTCCACCAGGTGGTCGATGAAGCTGCGCACCTTCGGCGCCAGGTGGCTACGGCTGGCATACACCGCGAAGATGCCGATCGGCGAGGCCTCCCATTCCGGTAGCACGCGCACCAGGCGGCCATCGGCCAGCGCGTCTTCCAGCAGGAAATCCGGCTGCAGGATCACACCCATGCCGGCGATCGCCGCTTCGCGCAGCACGTCGCCGTTGTTCGCGTGCAGCAGGCTGTTCACCGCCACCCTCACTTCACCGCCGGGTCCCTGCAGCGGCCACTGGTCGCCAGCGGCCCAGTAGCTGTAGCTCAGGCACGCGTGATCCTGCAGGTCCTGCGGGCTCTGCGGGGTGCCGCGTGCAGCCAGGTAGGACGGCGCCGCGCACAGGCTCACCCGCGATTCGCCCAGCCGGCGCGCGATCAGCGCCGGGCTCGGCTCGCGGGTGATGCGGATGGCCACGTCGTAGCCTTCCTCGACCATGTCCACCAGGCGGTCGGACAGGGCCAGGTCCAGTTCCACCTGCGGGAAGCGCTCGCGGTAGCTGGCCAGCAACGGGCCAAGGCGGGCGATGCCCCAGCTGACCGGTGCGTTGATGCGCAGCGTGCCCGAGGGTTCCAGCGCCTGCGCGCCGATGCTGGCTTCCAGTGCGTCGAACTCGGCCAGCAGGCGCACGCACTTGGCGTAATAGGCGGCGCCGGTGCTGGTGGGGCTGACCCGCCGCGTAGTGCGGTGGAGCAGGCGGGTGGACAGGCGCTTTTCCAGTGCCGCGACCTGGCGGGTGACGCCGGCGGTCGACATGTCCAGGGCCTGGGCCGCGGCACTGAAGCCGTTGCGCTCGACCACCGCCACGAACACGCGCATCGCCTCGAGGGTGTCCATTGTTGCGCCTTCTGAAACAAATACGGTCAAGCGATCGTATTTATCGGCCCTTGAAGGCGCAATAACCTGTCTCCACTCCCTTCAAGGTGCTTTGCCATGCACACCACGACCGCTCCTGTCTCGCCGCTGGCCCCGTACGGGGCCGCCCTGCTGCGCCTGGCCCTGGGTGTGCTGTTCCTGGTCCACGCGCTGACCAAGCTGCTGCTGTTCACGCCGGCGGGCACGGCGGCGTTCTTCGAGTCGCTGGGGCTGCCCGGCGTGCTCGGCTATCTCACCATCGGCGTCGAGCTGGTGATCGCCGTCGCGCTGCTGCTGGGCGTCTACGCGCGCTGGGTGGGCCTGGCCGGCGTGCCGCTGCTGCTGGGCACCATCGTCACCGTGCACGGCGCCAACGGCTTCGGTTTCGCCAATGCCGGCGGCGGCTGGGAATACCCGGCGTTCTGGTCGCTGGCGCTGGTGGTGCTGTTCCTGGTCGGCGACGGCAAGTGGACCCTGCGTTCGCGCTGATCGCCGCCTGATCCTGCAACTGGAGCATTCCATGTCCCGCCTGCCTTCGTTGTACATCTCCCACGGCTCGCCGATGACCGCCCTGCATCCGGGCCAGGTCGGCGTGCGCCTGGCCGAGCTGGCGCGCGACCTGCCGACGCCGCGCGCCATCGTGATGGCCTCGGCGCACTGGCTGGGTCGGCAGCCGCTGGTCGGCGCGCATCCGCAGCCGCCGACGATCCATGACTTCGGCGGCTTCCCGCGCGCGCTGTTCGAACTGCAGTACCCGGCGCCGGGCGATCCGGCGCTGGCCGAAGAAGTGGCCGGCCGCATCGCCGCCGCCGGCCTGCCGGTGGCGCTCGACCCGCAGCGTGGCCTCGACCATGGCGCGTGGGTGCCGCTGCGGCTGCTGCGCCCGCAGGCCGACATCCCGGTGGTGCCGCTGTCGATCCAGCCGCTGCTCGGCCCCGAGCACCAGTTCGCGCTGGGCCGCGCACTGGCGCCACTGCGAGAGCAGGGCGTGCTGCTGGTCGGCTCGGGCAGCATCACCCACAACCTGCACGACTGGGGCGACTACCAGGACGGCAAGGAAGCGCCGTACGTGCGGCCCTTCATCGAATGGGTAGAACAGCGCCTGGCCGCCGATGATCGCCAGGCCCTGTTCGACTACCGCCGGCGGGCGCCATTCGCCGAACGCGCGCACCCGACCGACGAGCACCTGCTGCCGCTGTTCTTCGCGATGGGCGCAGCCGGCGAGGACGGCTTCGGTGCACGCCGCATCGATGCCGGCATCGACGCCGGCTTCCTCGCCATGGACCTGTACCGCTTCGACGGGGCATGAGCCGGGGCTGACGCGCGACCGCCCCGGCCGTCGCGCTCATGGCCGCATGTGGTAGTTTTTTCCGGGTTTCCGGCGCTGGCCTTCGAGCCTCCCCGCGCGCCGCTTCCTGGAAGAAGCATGCATACCATTGAAGTCGTCCTGGCGATGCTGGTGGCCGTTGTCGCCAGCGGCTACCTGGTTCGCGTCCTCCCGTTCTCGTTGCCGCTGCCGCTGGTGCAGATCGGCCTGGGCGCGGTCATCGCCGGGGTGTTCAACCGCGGCCACGCGCTGGAGCCGGAAGTGTTCTTCCTGCTGTTCCTGCCGCCGCTGCTGTTCCTGGACGGCTGGCGCATTCCCAAGCAGGGCCTGTTCCGCGACAAGGGCGCGATCCTCGAACTGGCGTTCGGCCTGGTGGTGTTCACCGTCATCGGTGCCGGCCTGCTGATCCACTGGATGATTCCGGTGATGCCGCTGGCGGTGTGCTTTGCGCTGGCGGCCATCGTCTCGCCGACCGACCCGGTGGCGGTCGGCGCGATCGCCTCCAAGGCACCGATTCCCAAGCGACTGATGCACATCCTGGAAGGCGAGTCGCTGCTCAACGATGCGTCCGGCCTGGTCTGCTTCCGCTTCGCGGTGGCGGCGGTGATGACCGGCTCCTTCTCGCTGGCCACGGCCTCGCTGACCTTCCTGTGGGTGGCGGTGGCCGGCCTGGCGGTGGGCGTAGCGGTTACCCTCGGCGTGTCCACGTTCCAGCGCTGGCTGTGGCGCCGCTTCGGCGAGGAACCGGGTGCGGCAATGCTGGTCAACCTGCTGATCCCGTTCGCGGCCTACCTGCTGGCCGAAGAAATCCATGCCTCGGGCATCCTCGCTGCCGTGGCGGCCGGCATCGCGATGAGCTACGTCGAGCTGACCGGCCGTGTCTCCGGCAGCATGCGCGTACAGCGCGCGGGCGTCTGGAACATGCTGCAGTTCAGCTTCAACGGCATCATGTTCGTGCTGCTGGGCGAGCAGCTGCCCGGCATCGTCGAACGCGCCACCACCACCATGAACGAGTCCGGCCACCAGAGTGCATGGTGGCTGCTGGTGTACGTGGTGGTGATCAACCTAGCGCTGATCCTGTTGCGCCTGCTGTGGGTATGGCTGTCGCTGCGCTGGAACCTGCTGCGTGCACGCCGTCGAGGCCTGGAGCGCGGCGAGGCACCGAACTGGCGCATCGTGGTGGCGACCTCGGTGGCCGGCGTGCGCGGCGCGATCACCCTGGCCGGCGTGCTGACCCTGCCGTTGTTCCTGCCTGATGGCAGCGCGTTCCCGGCGCGCGACCTGGTGATCTTCCTGGCCGCGGCGGTGATCCTGTTCTCGCTGGTCGGCGCCAGCGTGGCGCTGCCGCAGCTGCTGAAGGGCCTGCAGCTGCCGGCCGATTCGGGCGAGCGCAAGGAAGAGGACCTGGCACGCCGGCTGTCGTCCAAGGCCGCGCTGGCTGGGGTCGAGCGCATGCGCCAGCAGCTGGTGATGAACCAGAACACCGAGAACGTGCAGCTGTACAACGACGCTGCCTCGCGGGTGAGCCTGCTGTACCAGCGGCACCTGGAGAAGGACAACGACGGGCCCGACGTGGACCCGGAGAAGGTGCGGCGGATGGAGCTGGGGTACCGCCAGCTGCGCAGCGCCGGCCTCAATGCCGAACGCGAGGAACTGTTCCGGTTGACCCGGCGCGGGGTGATCTCCGACGAGATCTCGCGGCGCCTGATCCGCAACCTTGACCTGCTGGAATCGCGCAAGCGCGAATGACGCCTGGGACCGGGCGTTGCTGACGCTGACGCGGATTCCACCCTGGCATGCAGAGCCGAGCCCGTGCTCGGCTGCGCTTGCTTCAGGCGTCATGAACCCGGAACGAAAAGCAGCCGAGCACAGGCTCGGCTCTACATGCCGGTGCCGGTTATTCCGGCTTCTGGTCCAGGAAATACACCTCGACCTTGCCCTTGACCTTGATGGTCATCGGGTTGCCGCGGCGGTCGCGGGCCTTGCCGGCCTGCACGCGGATCCAGCCTTCGCTGACCGAGTATTCCTCGACGTTGTCGCGCTCGACGTCGTTGAAACGCACGCCGACGCCGCGCTCCAGCGCCTGTGCATCATGGAAGGGGCTGGCCGGGTTGATCGCCAGGTGGTCGGGAGGGGTATCGCTCATCTTCATTCACAGTGACGGCCACCAAGGCCGGCTTCAGCGGCACAGGATAAACCGTAGAATGCCGGCCTGCCCCAGAGGACGTTCCGCCATGCCCGACAACAGCGACTATTTTGACTTCGAGGAAGACATCCACGACTTCGACGAGGACGGATTCGAGGCGCGGGTCTGGAACCTGCTGGTGCTGATCAACCCGGGCGACGAAGAATTGGCCCTGCAGCAGTTCAACCGCTGGCGCGAGCGCCTGTCCGAGGACGGGCAGCCGCTGGAAGCGGACAGTGATTGGCTGCCGGCGCTGTTCACCGCCATCGCCTGGCAGTCCGGTTTCGATGTGGAGCGCGACGACCTGGAATCGCTGCAGTCGGCGGTCAACGAGCTGTCGGCGCGCTTCAACCTGCAGCTGGACTGGGGTGGCGACCTGGACGACGAGGACTTTGCCGAAGGCCTGGACGGCGTGCAGCTGATGGCCACCGCCTTCGACCGCCTGCGCGAGCACAACTACACGCTGTGGAGCGTGGATGCCGGCAGTGATGGCTTTGCCGGGGTGATGGCGCTGACCCGCGACGATGACGCGATGCTGGCGCTGTGCTCGCTGCTGAACGTGGAAATCCGGCTGGGCAGCGACCCGTTCTGAGCGGGCAGGTGGGTGCGGAGCCCGCCTACAAGTGGATGCCAACCTTGGTTGGCATGCCCTGTGCCAGATGTGCGGACCAAGGTCCGCACCCACCACGGCGGCATTTCGCGAAGAGCAGCCGAGCATCGGCCCGGCTCTACAGGAGGCAAACGGCAGCCGAGCCTACGGCCGGTACTGCGCCCGGGCGTTGGCGATCACCGCCTTGACCAGCTCGCGCTCGGTGTGCCGGGAAATTGCCCGGGCGCCAAGCGCGATCGCCTGCGCGCGCAGCTCGGCCGTGACATCGTAGTGGGCACCGCTGGCCTTGTTCTGGAAGGCCCGCGGGGGGATGCCGAGCTGCGCCGCCATCGCGTGCAGCTCGGCCAGGGTGTCGGCCATCAGGTGCGCCCAGCGCTGTCCGCGCCAGGGATGCACCGCGTCATCGACGTAGACCGTCACCGCCGCGGCCGGTTCAGGCCTGCGGCTTGCTGTCGCTGTCAGCGGCCGGGGTAGCCTCGGCGTCGGCAGCAGCTTCAACCACATCGCCTTCGGCGGCCTCAGCGGCTTCTTCGCCTTCTTCGGCTTCCACGGTCTCGAACTCGGACACCAGCTTGTCCAGGTACTCGTCAGCGGTCTGGCCGGATTCGGCGGCCAGGGTGTCCAGCAGCTTCTGCAGCAGCTCGGAATACTCCAGGTTGACCTTGCGGCCTTCCTTTTCCTGCACGTTGGACAGGTGCTTGAGCATGGCCAGCATCGGCACCGGGTTCTCGGCGTTGCCCATGGTCTGGCCACCGATGGCCAGCAGCCATTCGCGGCCCTGCAGGCCGATGGCGGCGACCACCTGGCCGTCTTCGTTGGTCAGCACGGCATGGTTCTGCACCTGCTGCTGGGCATTCAGGCGCAGGAACGGGCGCTTGCCCTGCTGCTTCTTGCGCTTGTCACGCTTGGCCTTGGAGGACTGGGACATGGGGTGGGGTCACCTGGAAACGGAAAGACCACCATTGTAGCGGGTGTGCGGGGTGATGCCCCTGGTAGGTGCGGACCCTGGCCCGCAGCTACCGTCTATTACTTTGTCGGCCCCTGCGCGGCCTGCACGTCGGCGTCAGCGGTAGGTGCCGACAACCCGACCTGCGGACCGGCGCCGGCCAGGGCGGCCGCTTCGGCGGCCCGGGTCATCACCACGATGCTGATGCGGCGGTTGATCGGGTTCTGCGGGTCGGCCTTGTCGAACAGCACCGATGAAGACAGGCCGACCACGCGGGTGATCTTGCTGTCCTCCAGGCCGCCGTCCACCAGCGCGCGCCGGGCGGCATTGGCACGGTCGGCGCTCAGTTCCCAGTTGCCGTAGCCACGCGCAGCCGAATAGGCGGTGATGTCGGTGTGGCCGGTCAGGCTGATCCGGTTCGGCACATGGTTCAGGTACTCGGCCAGCTCGTGCAGGATCTGCTGCGTGTACGGCTTCAGCGTGGCGCTGCCAAGGTCGAACATGGGCCGGTTCTGCTTGTCCACGATCTGGATGCGCAGGCCTTCCGGGGTCAGGTCCAGCAGCAGCTGGTCCTTGAACGGCTCCAGCGCCTGGCTCCTGCTGATCGCCTCCTGCAGTTCCTTCATCAGCGCTTCCAGCTGCTGCTTGTCGCGCTGCTGCTGGTCCACCGGCTGCGGCACGGCCTCCTTCTGGTTCTGGAAGGGATCGTTGCTGTTGCCGCGCGAGATGTCGGTGGCACCGCCCAGCTTGATCATCGAAGTACTGGCGCCGCCCGGTCCGGCCATGCCGGGCGCCGGCGTGGCGTTCTGCCCACTGAGCGGGCTGGGGTTGCGGAAGTACTCGGAAATGGCCGCACGGTCGTTCTTGTTGGTGGTGGCCATCAGCCACAGCACCAGGAAGAACGCCATCATCGCGGTCACGAAGTCGGCATAGGCCACCTTCCACGACCCTCCGTGATGGGCGGCGTGGCCGGCCTTCCTGACCCGGCGGACGATGACAGTGGGCTTGTTCTCGGCCATGGCTTACTTGACCGTCTTCAGGTGCTGCTCGAAATCGGAGAAGGCCGGGCGCACGTTCGACGGCAGCGTCTTGCGGGCGAATTCCAGCGCGATCTTCGGGTTGTAACCGCGCAGGCAGGCCAGCAGGGCAGTCTTGACCGATTCGTAGATGCGGCTGTCCTGCTCGGCGCGGGCCTCCATCGCGGCGGCCATCGGACCGACGAAGCCATAGCCCAGCAGGATGCCGAGGAAGGTACCGACCAGTGCACCGGCCACGTGGCCACCGACCTCGATGATGTCGCCGCCGATCGAGCCCATGGTGATGACGATGCCCAGCACCGCCGCGACGATGCCGAAACCGGGCAGTCCGTCAGCGACCTTGGTCAGCACCTGCGACGGTGCCATGGCCTCGGCGTGGTGCTTTTCCAGTTCCAGTTCCAGCAGCGGCTCCAGCTCGTGCGGCTCGATGTTGCTGCCGATCATCAGGCGCAGGCAGTCGGTGATGAAGTCGATCAGGTGGTGGTCGGCCTGCACCTTGGGGTAGTTGCCGAACAGCGCGCTTTCGGCCGGGCGCTCGACATGGTCTTCCAGCGCCATGAAGCCTTCGCGGCGGGCCTTGTTGAGCAGTTCATAGAGCAGGCTGAGCACATCGATGTAGTCCTGCTGCTTGTAGCGCGGGCCCTTGAACACACCGACCATGGCCTGCAGGGTCTGCTTGACCGTCTTGGCCGGGGTACCGACCAGGAAGGCGCCGAGCGCGGCGCCGCCGATGATGACCAGCTCATAGGGCTGCCAGAGGGCACCCAGGCGGCCGTGGGCACCGAGGTAGCCGCCGATCACGCTGATGATGACGACCAGGAATCCAACGATGATGAGCATGGGGCGACGCAAGGAGAGGGGATATCTCCTTGTCGGCCCGTCGCCTGGTTTTCTGAAGAGGGAATTCTGTGAAATCGGTCAGCGGGGTGTTTCAGCCCGCCACGCCGCTTTCTGCACCGCCGCGCTGCAAGGGATCGGGCCAGGGCTCGCCGTTGGCGGTGAACGAAAGTGAGACGGAGTTCAGGCAGTGGCGCTCGTAGGTGGGCGGCGGACCGTCCGGGAACACGTGGCCCAGGTGGCTGCCGCAGCGCGCGCAGGTGATCTCGGTGCGCACCATGCCGTGGCTGGTATCACGGATCTCGCGCACGTGCGCCGGGTCGAACGGGGCGAAGAAGCTGGGCCAGCCGGTGCCGGAGTCGAACTTGGTGCTGGAGCGGAACAGCGGCAGCGCACACAGCCGGCAGCAGTAGACGCCCTCGCGCTTGTTGTCGAGGAACACCCCGCAGAACGGTGCCTCGGTGCCGTGCTGCAGCAGCACGCGGCGTTCTTCGCTGCTGAGGCCGGCGACCAGCGCCTCGGTCTGGGTGGCAGTGGGGGGCGTCAGGTCGAAGGCGGTCATGGTGGCGCTCCGTGGGGTCGATGGCCTGGGGATGGCGGAAAACGTGGGGGTGAAAGCGCAACCTTGCAAGTGTGATGGCTGTTCATGGGCGGCACACAGGGGCAGGCGCAAGGTGAACGCGATCCACGTTGGAGCGTGCCATGAAACCGATCCTTCCCCTGCTGCTGGCCCTGTTGCCCATCGTGGCGCTGGCGCAGGTACCGACCGCCGACCCGACTGCGACCCGCAGCGCGACCACCGTGGCGCCGCAGCCCGTGGCACCACCGGCACAGGCCGCTCGCCCGCAACCGCAGGTGCTGCCGTCGCCGCAACCGGCGCAGCCGATCAAGTCCACCGGTCCGGCCAGGGTCGCGCCGGCGCCGGTGCCGAAGCCGGCCGACAAGGTCTATGACCGCAATGGCCGCATCGTTCCTGGCGTGCGCCCGGCCGGCCCGAACCGCGTGTTCGATTCGCGCACCGGCCGCTATTACGACAGCGTGCCGGCCGGCGATGGGCAGCAGATCAAGCGCTGAGTCCGGGTGCCACCAAGGTTGGCTGCTAGCTGACGCTGAGCGGGCTGAACGCACGAAAACAGCATCCAGCCGATCACTGCTTTTTCGCCTGCGATTAACCGTTGCGGGACCACCGTGGCCCTGCGCCGGCATTCCGCCGCCGCATGTCCTTCCACTGGATCGCGACCATGAAAAACCAGCAGAACCGTCATCCCGGCAAGGAACCGCAGGGCCGTAACCCGCAGCAGCAACAGCAACAGCAGATGGAGCCGCAGCCGCCGCACAAGGGCGGCAAGCAGCAGGAACAGCGCTCGCAGAAGCATCCGCAGCAGCGCTGACGGATCCGGGGTCAGAGCCCGCGTTGCGGGATCTGACCCCAACCCACAGGCGGCCTCAATCCGGAATCGGCAGGCTCAGCGTCTCCTTCACCTCTTCCATCACGATGTAGCTCTTCGACTCACGTACATGCGGCAGTGTCAGCAACGTGCTGCCGAGCAGCTTGCGGTAGGAGGCCATTTCACTGATCCGTGCTTTCAGCAGGTAATCGAAGTCGCCCGACACCAGGTGGCACTCCAGCACGTTGGGCAGCTTCAGCGCGGCGCGGCGGAATTCCTCGAAGATGTCGCCGGACTTGTAGGCCAGGCTGATCTCCACGAATACCAGCAGGCTGGCCTTCACTGCGGCCGGGTCGAGGTGGGCGTGATAGCCGGTGATCACCCCTTCGCGTTCCAGGCGGCGCACGCGCTCGGTGCACGGGGTGGTCGACAGGCCGACCCGCTCGCCCAGCTCGGTGAAGGAAATGCGGCCTTCGGCCTGCAGGATGCGCAGGATCTTGCGGTCGATCTTGTCCAGTTCGCGGGTACGGGTGGCCATGGCCGTCAACCTCGGGGAATGAATTGCAGGAGAACATCCTGCCGGTGGATTTCAATTCAGGCAAATCAACTGGTATCGCCTGTCTATACTTCCCCAATTATGGCCCCGGCACGCTCCAGTGCAGGGAATGATCGGGTTGGAGAAGTCCCATGCGAGTCCTAGTTCTCGGCAGCGGCGTGATCGGCACTACCAGTGCCTGGTACCTGCGACAGGCCGGGTTTGAAGTCACGGTCATCGACCGCCAGCCCGGCCCGGCGCTGGAGACCAGCTTCGCCAATGCCGGCCAGCTGTCATTTGGCTATACCTCGCCGTGGGCGGCGCCGGGCGTGCCGAAGAAGGCGATCGGCTGGCTGTTCGAGAAGCACGCGCCGCTGGCGATCAGGCCGGGCATGGACCTGGCCCAGTACCGCTGGCTGTGGCAGATGCTGCGCAACTGTACCCACGAGCGTTATGCGATCAACAAGGCGCGCATGGTGCGCATGTCCGAGTACAGCCGCGACTGCCTGAACGAGCTGCGCGCGCAGATCGGCATCGAATTCGAAGGCCGCGACCTGGGCACCACCCAGTTGTTCCGCACCCAGCAGCAGCTGGATGCCTCGGCGCAGGACATCGAGATCCTGGCCCAGTACGGCGTGCCGTACGAGGTGCTGGACCGCGCCGGCATCATCCAGGCCGAACCGGCCCTGGCCCACGTCGATGGCCTGGTCGGCGCGCTGCGCCTGCCGCGTGACCAGACCGGCGACTGCCAGCTGTTCACCCGCCGCCTGGCGCAGATGTGCGTGGATGCCGGCGTTGAATTCCGCTTCGACCAGGACATCACCGGCCTGGAATTCGATGGCGACCGCATCACCGGCGTGCGCATCGACGGCAAGCTGGAAACCGCCGACCGCTTCGTGGTCGCGCTTGGCAGCTACTCGCCAGCGCTGGTCGCACCGCTGGGCATGCGCCTGCCGGTGTACCCACTGAAGGGCTATTCGCTGACCCTGCCGATCACCGACCCGGCGATGGCGCCGACCTCGACCATCCTCGATGAGAGCTACAAGGTGGCGGTGACCCGCTTCGACGACCGCATCCGTGTCGGTGGCATGGCCGAAGTGGCCGGCTTCGACCTGTCGCTGTCGCAGCGCCGCCGCGAGACCCTGGAACTGGTGGTCAGGGATCTCTATCCGAAGGGCGGCGACCTGTCGCGCGCGCAGTTCTGGACCGGCCTGCGTCCGGCTACGCCGGACGGTACGCCGGTGATCGGCGCCACGCCGTTCCGCAACCTGTACCTCAACACCGGACACGGCACGCTGGGCTGGACCATGGCCTGCGGCTCAGGCCGCTACCTTGCCGACCTGATGAGCGCGCGACAGCCGCAGATCAGCACCGAAGGCCTGGATATTTTCCGCTACGGCCAGTACGGTCACGCGCCGCAACACGAGAACCGCACATGCGTCCTGCCCGCGCGCTGATCGATCTGGGCGCCCTGCGCAGCAACTACCGCCTCGCCCGTGAACTGGGCGGGGGCAAGGCGCTGGCGATCATCAAGGCCGATGCCTATGGGCATGGCGCGGTGCGCTGTGCGCAGGCGCTGGAAGGCGAGGCCGATGGATTCGGCGTGGCCACCATCGAAGAGGCACTGGAGCTGCGCCAGGCCGGCATCCGTGCGCCGATCCTGCTGCTGGAAGGCATCTTCGAGCCCAGCGACATGGCGCTGGTGGCCGAGCATGACTTCTGGTTCGCCGTCGGTTCGTCGTGGCAAGTGGAGGCATTGGCGGCGTTCGACAGCCCGTGCCCGTTGACGGTGTGGCTGAAGCTGGACAGCGGCATGCACCGCCTCGGCCTGGACGCGGACAGCTTCCGCGCGGCGCACGCGCGCCTGTCGGCGCTGCCGCAGGTCGAGCGCATTGTGCTGATGACCCACCTTGCGCGCGCCGATGAGCTGGACAGCGAACGCACCCGCGAACAGGCGGCGACCTTCGCGCGCGCCATTGACGGGTTGGAGGGCGAGACCAGCGTGTGCAACTCGCCCGCACTGCTGGGCTGGCCGGAGGTGCGCAGCGATTGGGTGCGCCCGGGCCTGATGCTGTATGGCGCCAACCCGCTGCCGGACAACACCGTGTTGACCGAGCGACTGCGCCCGGTGATGACGATGCAGTCCAAGGTGATCGCCGAGCGCTGGATCGAAGCCGGTGAACCGGTGGGGTATGGCGCGCGCTTCGTGGCCAAGGCGCGCACCCGCGTGGGCGTGGTTGCACTCGGCTATGCCGACGGTTATCCGCAGTTTGCACCGAATGGCACCCCGGTGCTGATCGACGGCCAGCCCGGTGCACTGATCGGGCGCGTGTCGATGGACATGCTGACGGTGGACCTGACCGCGCATCCGCAGGCCGGCATCGGCAGCGTGGTGGAGCTGTGGGGCTCCGCGCCGACGCTGTCGGAGCTGGCGCCGCGCTGTGGCGTGAGTGCCTACCAGCTGCCGTGCGCGGTCAAGCGCGTGGCGAAGCTGTACGTGTAGAGCCGAGCCCACGCTCGGCTTCAGCAGCAGCCTATCTTGGTTGGCGCTGTGAATGCGTGTCGACCAAGGTCGACACCTACCGATGGACCTACCGTGCTGCGGTGGCCTGCGCTGTCAGCTGCCGCTTCACCCAGTCGTCGATCAGGCGCTTCTCGTAGCGCAGTGGATCGCTGTCGCTCTTCAGGCCGATGTTGTGCAGGTAGCCGGTATCGCTCAGGCGCGCGTCGCCCTCGCTGACGATGCGGCCGCTGGCGTCCTTCAGCGTGTACTGCAGGCTGATCCGCGGCGGATAGATGTCGCGCATGATCCGGATGTCGCGGCCGCGCGGGCCGTGCCACGGCTCGTAGTCACCGGCGCGCTTGATGTCGACCAGGGTCACATCAAGCGTCTGTCCCGGTTGCAGCGGTTTGGCGGCAGCGGTCTGCAGGTAGCGTGCCAGCTGCTGCACCCAGTCGCCACGCTCGGCTTCGAAGCGGTTGGTACTCTGGCGGATCTCGGTGAACTTGGCCGGATCGTCCCACTTCACGCTGACCGGGCCATCGGCCTGCAATGCGCGGGGGGCTTCCGGGTCGGTCACGGTGCGCGGTGCCGCGCTGGCGCCGCCCGCCGCCAGGGCGCCTGCCAACAGGGCAATCGCGAGTGAGCGTTTCATCACGGTCTCCTGCGTCCCCTCGATGGGGGCGATGTTGATCTCAGATCGAGTGTGATCCTGCTTCCCGGTATCGGCAATGGCCGGCTGCGTCGTGTGCAGGGGCGGTTGCCGCCAATTCATCGACGTCAACCATGACTGACGGCGCTTGACGCTGTGAATACGCCCTTTGGAAGATGCTGTGCCTCCAACCTGGCCTGCACAGACACCCTTGTCCACACTGCCGCCCCTCGTGGAGCGCCCACCGATGATGGTGCCGGCGCCCGAACCTGACCTGCATCGTGGCGTGCTTGAGCGCATCAACGCGGGTTTCTGCGTGATCCAGGTGCTGTTCGAGGGTGATCGCGCAGTCGACTACCGCTTCATCGAGGTCAACGATGCCTTCGAGCGCCACACCGGGCTGAAGGATGCGCGTGGAAAGCGCATGACGGCGCTGGAGCCCGGCCATGAGCAGGACTGGTTCCGCATCTATGGCGAGGTCGCACGCAGCGGCCGCCCGGCCCAGTTCGAGATGGAAGCGCGTGCGCTGGGCCGCTCGTTCGCGGTGGATGCGGTGCGCGTGGGCCGGCCGGGCGAGGACAAGGTCGGCATCCTGTTCTTCGACATCACCGCACGCAAGCAGATGGAAGTGGAGCTGGGCGAAAGCGAAGCCCGCTTCAGCGCGCTGGCCGACGGCCTGCCGATGCCGGTGTGGGTGCTGGACGAGCGCGGCCATGCCCGTTTCGTCAACAGTGCCTTCAGCGAGTTCTTCGGTGGCGACGAGACGCGCGTGCCGGAGGACGTCTGGCGCGGCCTGGTGCATCCGGACGACGCGTCGGTCTTCGAGTACGAACTGCAGGAAGCACTGAAAGCGCAGCGCTCGATGCATGCGCTGGTGCGCGCACGCCGCGCCGATGGCCAGTGGCGCTGGCTGGAGATGAACGCGCGCCCGCGCTTCTCGCGCATGGGCCGTTTCATCGGCCTGGCCGGCAGCAGCCCGGACGTGACCGAACGCCGCGAGATCGAGCTCGCCCGCGAGGAACTGCTGCAGTCCGAGCGCGCCGCGCGCAGTGCTGCGGAAAACATGGCGCGGCTGAAGGATGAATTCCTGGCCACGCTGTCGCATGAGCTGCGTACGCCGTTGACCACCATCCTCGGCTGGAGCGAACTGCTGCTGCAGCGCGTGGACAACACCAGCCCGCTGTACAAGGGCCTGAACGTGATCGCCAACAGCGCCGGTGCGCAGAAGCGGCTGATCTCGGACATGCTCGACCTCAGCAGCATGCTGCTGGGCAAGGTGCAGCTGGAGGTGGAAGTGCTGGACCTGTGCGCGGTGCTGGGTGAGGCGATCGGCGCGCAGGAACTAGTGGCCGAAGGCAAGGCGCTGGACGTGCACCTGCAGCTGCCCGCGCAACCCAGCCTGGTGCTGGGCGACGCCACGCGCCTGCAGCAGGTGTTCTGGAACCTGCTGTCCAACGCCATCAAGTTCACCCCGGCTGAAGGCCGCATCGACCTGCAGCTGCGGGCCGACGGCAACTACTGGGAGATCACCGTGCGTGACAGCGGTGATGGCATCGCACCTGAATTCCTCAATCATCTGTTCAGCCGCTTCCGCCAGGCCGACGGCACCACCACCCGTCGCCATGGCGGCCTGGGCCTGGGCCTTGCGATCGTGCAGCAGCTGGTCGAACTGCATGGTGGCACGGTCACTGCCGCCAGCGAGGGCCACGGCCACGGCGCGACCTTCACCGTGCGCCTGCCCCAGCATGTTCCCGATGCCGAACGGCGGCCGCTGCGTGAAGTGATCAGCGGGCCGATCCTGGAGCCGGTGATCGTCGAGCCGTATCCGCTGCGCGGCATGCATGTGCTGGCGGTGGAAGACCAGCCGGAAGTGCTGGAGTACCTGCGGCGCATGCTGGAAGAGCAGGGCGCCAGCGTGTCGGCGGCCAGTTCGGCCGGCGAAGCGCTGGCATTGCTGGCCGACACCGGCCACCTGCAGTACCACGTGCTGCTGACCGACATCGGCATGCCGGGCATGGATGGCTATGGCCTGGTGCGCACCTTGCGCGAGGACATGGGCGTGGACGCGGCGACCTTGCCTGCGGTGGCGGTGACTGCACTGGCGCGTGCCGACGACCGTCGCCGCGCGCTGGCCTCGGGCTTCCAGGAGCACGTCGCCAAGCCGTACTCGGTGGCGCAGCTGGTGGCTGCCGTGCGCAAGGTGCAGGTGCCGCGCGCGGACAGCGCGCTGCACTGAACATTCACGGCCGATCGGCGACCCTGCAGTCAGGAGGTCGCCGATGTCCCGTATAGCTCCACGTATCCACACCGATCCGGCGCAGATCGCGCGCCTGGAAGCCCTGCTGCCGCAGCTGGATGGCGAAACGCAGGTGGAACTGATTCTGCACGATGGCCGCCGCCTGCTCGGCACGGTGGCGGTGAGGCCAACCGTGCAGCAATACCGCAACGAGGCCGGCGACGAAGGCAGCAACGGCCAGTTGCGCCTGGATGACTACGACACGCCGGTGCAGCAGCACCACGTGTGGCTGGATGAAATCGCCAGCATCAACCGCCTGCCACCCAAGGCGCCTTGATCGGATGTAGAGCCGAGCCCACGCTCGGCTGCGCCGTCGCCCGAGCGTGGGCTCGGGCGCTACCGGTGTGTCAATGCTCGAACAGGGTCGGCGTCGCCTCGAATCGGCGTGCGTACGCCCGCTCCTCTGCAACCCTCGCCACCTCGTCATCGGCCAGGTCCGGTGCCCCATAGACGGCGTAGGCAACGCTGCCGTCGGCGCCATGACCGACCTGGTGCAGCCGGTAGCGCGAGTGGCCGCCGCCGGTGTCCTCGGGGTAGTGCACGGGCGGATGGCTGCCTTCCAGGTCCATTTCACTGTTGTCGACCACGCCACCGACGAACAAGGCTCGCATGCAGGTTCTCCTGGGTTTCCGGGGGGAGCCTCTACCCTGAACGTTTCAATGTTTCTGGCGGATCAAGGCCCCGTTCGGGTTTCGCAAAGCGGGCCGCCGGGGCCGGCCCGGCCAAGCCGGTACAATGGACGGCCCTCACGCCTGAAGTACCCGCGCCGATGGCCTCCAGCGACGACGCCCCCCTGCAGACCCTGCTCCTGCCGTTCTCCCAAGGCGCCCTGCACTGGCCGGAGGGCCCGGTGGCCTTCCTGCGTGCCCGCGATGGCTGGCCATTGCGCGAAGCGGCCGGCAACCGCGAGGTGCACTGCGAACAGAGCTTCGCCCCGTTCGCGCAACCGCTGCAGCAGGCTGCCGGCTGGACCGTCAGCGGCCAGCTGGATGACGCGGCCGGCAAGGGCCGCTATCCGCTGGTACTGGTGCTGCCGCCGCGCCAGCGCGAAGAAGCCCGTGCGCTGTTCGCCCGTGCGCTGGCGCTGGTCGCCGATGGCGGCCGCATCGTTGCCTGCCAGTCCAACAACGAAGGTGCGCGTTCGGGCGAGGGCGACCTCAAGCAGTTGGCCGGCCTCGGTGGCTGCCTGACCAAGAACCACTGCCGCGTGTACTGGACCGCCCCGCTGCAGGGCCAGCACGACGCTGACCTGGCCAAGCGCTGGTCGGCGCTGGATGCGGTGCGCCCGATCGTGGGCGGTCGCTACCTCAGCCGCCCGGGCGTGTTCGCCTGGGATCGCATCGATCCGGCGTCGGCGCTGCTGGCCGAGCACCTGCCGGCCGACCTGGCCGGACGCGCCGCCGACCTCGGCGCCGGCTACGGCTATCTGTCGCGCGAACTTCTGGAACGCTGCCCGAAGATCACCGCGCTGGACCTGTACGAAGCCGAGCAACGCGCACTGGCGCTGGCCGAGCTGAACCTGGCGCCGCCGCCGCGCCCGCTGCCGCTGCGCTTCCTGTGGCGCGACGTCACCGCCGGCATCGAGCCGGGCTACGACGTCATCATCAGCAACCCGCCGTTCCACACGCCGTCGCGCGCCGATCGCCCGGACATTGGCCAGCGCTTCATCGCCGTGGCCGCGCAGGCGCTGCGCCCGGGCGGACGCCTGTACGTGGTGGCCAATCGCCACCTGCCGTATGAGTACACGCTCAACGAGAGCTTTGGCGCGGTGCGCGTGGTCGCCGAGCGCGACGGCTTCAAGCTGGTTGAAGCAGTGAAGGGGAAGGGCAAGTGAAGCTGGTCAAGCACATCGCCAACCTGGGCTACGGCAGCCGCAAGCAGGTGCAGTGGATGTTCCGCGAAGGCCGCATCACCGACGCCGACGGCGAGGTGCTGTATGCCGACGACCAGGTGCCGCATGAGGCGATCCGGGTTGATGGCGAGCCGCTGGACCCGCCGGTGGGCCTGTCGATCGCGCTGCACAAGCCGGCCGGCTACACCTGCTCGACCAAGGACACCGGCCGCCTGATCTACGACCTGCTGCCGCCGCGCTTCCGCGACCGTGATCCGGTGCTGTCCACGGTCGGCCGCCTCGACCGCGAGACCAGTGGCCTGCTGTTGCTGACCGACGATGGTGGCCTGCTGCACCGGATCATCTCGCCGAAGTCGAAGCTGCCGAAAGTCTATGAGGTCGAGTTGAGCGAGGACCTGCGCGGCGACGAGGCAGCGCTGTTCGCCAGCGGCACGCTGATGCTTGAGTCCGAGAAGACGCCCCTGCTGCCGGCTGAACTGGAGGTGCTGGATGCGCGCCGTGCGCGGCTGGTGCTGCACGAAGGCCGCTACCATCAGGTACGCCGCATGTTCGCCGCCACCGGCAACCACGTGCAGGCCCTGCACCGCAGCCGCGTCGGCGGGCTGGACCTGCAGGGGCTGGACGAAGGGCAATGGCGGCAGCTCACCTCCACCGACCTGGATACGTTGTTCGCTCCATGACCCCCTTCGCTGCGCTGCCGTTCCTTCCCGACGCCGTCATCTTCGACATGGACGGCCTGATGATCGACAGCGAGCGGGTCTCGCTGGCCTGCTGGAGCGAGGCCGCCGACGCATTCGGGCTGGGCCTGGACGAGGCGGTGTTCCTGCGCATGGTCGGCCTCGGTGACCGTGACACGCACGCGCTGCTGCGTGCGCAGGGTATCGAGGACAGCGTGATCGAGGCGGTCGCTGCACGCTGCCACGAACTGTACGAAGCGCGCACACAGACCGGCCTGCCGTTGCGTCCGGGCATCCTGGAGCTGCTGGAGCTGCTGAAGGCGCACGCGGTACCGCGGGCGGTGGCCACCACCACGCGGCAGCCGCGGGCCAACCGCAAGCTGGCCGCTGCCGGCCTGCTGCCGTATTTCGATGTGGTGATCACCAGTGGCGACGTGGCGCGGCCGAAGCCGGCGCCGGATATCTACCTGCTGGCCGCGCAGCGGCTGGGGCAGGTGCCCGGGCGTTGCCTGGCGCTGGAGGATTCACCGGCCGGTACGCGCGCGGCACTGGCGGCCGGCATGACCGTGATCCAGGTGCCTGACCTGGTGCATCCGGATGAAGAGCTGCGTGCCCTGGGGCACCGCATCGTTGGATCCCTGGTGGACGCGCACGCGCTGCTGCTGCCGTTGCTGCCGAGGTAAGGTGGGTGTCAACCTTGGTTGGCACTGAGCCGAGCAGGGCTCGGCTCTACATCCGTGGGTGGGTGCCGACTGTTGGTCGGCATACCTGTCCCCTCACACCCGCCCGAACACCAGCGCAGCGTTGGTGCCACCGAAGCCGAAGCTGTTGGACATCACCGTATCCAGTTTCTGCTCGCGGCTCTCGCGCAGGATCGGGAAGCTCTCCACCTTCGGGTCCAGCTCGCCGATGTTGGCCGAACCGGCAACGAAGCCATCGCGCATCATCAGCAGGCAGTAGATCGCCTCGTGCACGCTGGCTGCACCGAGCGAGTGCCCGGACAACGCCTTGGTCGAAGACAGCGGCGGCACCGCATCGCCGAACACTTCGCGGATCGCGTTGAGCTCGGTGACGTCGCCCAGCGGGGTCGAGGTGCCGTGGGTGTTCAGGTAGTCCAGCGGGCGATCGACACCCTGCAGCGCCATCTTCATGCAGCGCACCGCACCTTCACCGGATGGCGCGACCATGTCGGCACCGTCGGAGGTGACGCCATAGCCGATCAGTTCGGCATGGATGTGAGCACCGCGTGCGACGGCGTGGTCGTAATCCTCCAGCACCAGCATGCCGCCACCACCGGCGATGACGAAGCCGTCGCGGTCCTTGTCGTACGGGCGCGAGGCGCTGGCCGGGGTATCGTTGAAGCTGGTCGACAGGGCACCCATCGCGTCGAACATCACACTCATCGACCAGTGCAGGTCTTCACCGCCACCGGCGAACATGATGTCCTGCGCACCGTGCCGGATCATGTCCGCAGCGGCGCCGATGCAATGCGCCGAGGTCGCGCAGGCAGCCGACAGCGAGTAGCTGACGCCCTTGATCTGGTAGGCCGTGGCCAGGCAGGCCGAGACCGTCGAGCACATCGTGCGCGGCACCATGTACGGGCCGACCTTGCGCACGCCACGTTCGCGCAGCAGGTCGACGGCACCGATCTGCCATTCGCTGGAGCCGCCACCGGAACCGGCGATCAGGCCGGTACGCAGGCTGCTGACCTGCTCGGGGCTGAGCCCGGCATCGGCGATGGCATCGCGCATGGCCAGGTAGGCGAAGGCCGCCGCGTCGCTCATGAAGCGCTTCTGCTTGCGGTCGATCAGGGCGTCCAGGTCGAGGTCGACGCGGCCGCCGACCTGGCTGCGCAGGCCCGCTTCGGCGTGGTCGGCCAGGGCGGTGATGCCCGAGCGCCCTTCGCGCAGCGCGGCCGAAACGGTATCCAGATCATTGCCGAGGCAGGAGGTGATGCCCATGCCGGTGATGACAACACGACGCATCAGAAGCTCCCGGTTTCAGTGAACAGGCCGACGCGCAGGTCGCGCGCGCTGTAGATTTCGCGGTCATCCACGTACATGCGGGCGTCCGACTGCGCCATCACCAGCTTGCGGTTGATGACCCGGCTGATGTCGATCTCGTAGCGTACGAGCTTGGCGTCCGGCAGTACCTGGCCGGTGAACTTCACCTCGCCGCAGCCCAGTGCACGGCCCTTGCCGGGAGCGCCCAGCCAGGTCAGGAAGAAGCCGGTCAGCTGCCACATGGCATCCAGGCCGAGGCAGCCGGGCATCACCGGGTCGCCGATGAAGTGGCAGCCGAAGAACCACAGGTCCGGGCGGATATCCAGTTCGGCGCGTACCATGCCCTTGCCGTGCGGCCCGCCATCCTCGTGGATATCGGTGATGCGGTCGAACATCAGCATCGGATCGTTGGGCAAACGGCCGGCGGCGGTGCCGAACAGTTCACCGCGTGCGCTGGCCAGCAGCTGATCGCGGTTGAACGCGTGGAGACGGGTCATGAAACACAATCCTGGAAGCGGGGAAACGGGAAAACAAGTTCTCGAGGATGCCCGTGGAAACTGTCCCGATCAAACATTTCAACCGTACGCAACCGTAGTGTTTTCAAGGGAATACGCGCATCCTGTTGATGTGCAACGACCATACTTCGGCGTGTGGCCTGCCCGCCTCGCCCCCGCCTTTCCCGCCTGACATGACCCGACTGCGCAAGATCATCCACGTTGACATGGACGCGTTCTACGCGTCGGTGGAGCAACGCGACGATCCGTCACTGCGCGGCAAGCCGGTGGTTGTGGCATGGCGCGGCGCACGCTCGGTGGTGTGCGCGGCATCGTACGAGGCACGCATGTTCGGCGTGCGTTCGGCGATGCCCGCGGTGCGCGCCGAGCGCCTGTGCCCGGACGCGATTTTCGTACCGCCCGACTTCGCACGTTACAAGGCGGTGTCACGCCAGGTGCGCGAGATCTTCCTGCGCCACACCGACCTGGTTGAACCGTTGTCGCTGGACGAAGCCTACCTGGACGTGACCGAGCCGAAGAGCGGCATCGAACTGGCTACCGACATCGCCCGTACCATCCGCATGCAGATCCGCGAGGAAACGAACCTGACTGCTTCAGCCGGGATCGCGCCGAACAAGTTCCTGGCCAAGATCGCCTCGGACTGGCGCAAGCCGGATGGCCAGTTCGTGATTCCGCCGCAGCGGGTGGACGCGTTCCTGCAGCCGTTGCCAGTGAACCGGGTGCCCGGCGTCGGCAAGGTGATGGAGGGCAAGCTGGCCGCGCGCGGCATCGTCACCTGCGGCGATCTGCGGCAATGGGCATTGACCGATCTGGAAGAGGCGTTCGGCAGTTTCGGGCGCAGCCTGTACAACCGGGCGCGCGGCATCGACGAGCGGCCGGTGGAACCGGACCAGCAGGTGCAGTCGATTTCCTCGGAGGATACCTTCGCCGAGGACCTGCTGCTGGAAGACCTGGGCGAGGCGATCGTGCAACTGGCGGAGAAGACCTGGAAGGCCACGCGCAAGACCGAACGTGTCGGCCATACCGTGGTGCTGAAGTTGAAGACCGCGCAGTTCCGCATCCTCACCCGCAGCTTCACCCCGGAACGTCCGCCGGAGTCGATGGAAGAACTGCGCGACATAGCACTGGCCCTGCGCGCCCGCGTCGACCTGCCGGCGGAGACGCGCTATCGGCTGGTCGGGGTCGGGCTGGGTGGGTTCCGCGAAAAGGAGGCCGTGGTGCAGGGGGAATTGTTCGAGCACGGACCGAACGAGTCCACATCCCTCTGATCGGCAAAGGCGGGGTCAGAGCCCGTTGCGCAGCAACGGGATCCGACCCCGGCAGATTGCCGAGATCTGTCCAAGGCGGGGTGGGTCCGGTTGCGGGGGCGTGAGCGCTATGGATGGCGCGACCGAGCCTCCATGGACGGATTCACGGCGTCCCCCGCAACCGGACCCACCTCGCCCTCCCACGGATAGCCAGCTGTTGCTTTTGCTGTTGCTTCGGCTGTTGCTGTTGCCTCTGCAGGTGCAGGGCGCAGCCCTGCAAAAGAAAACTCCCTACCTCATGGCCACTGCATCTCGCCCTTGACCACCTTCGCGCTCAGCTCCAGCGATGCGACGCCATCCAGCTTCGGGTAGCGCGCCTGCATTGCCTGCACCAGCGCCGTACTGTCCTTCGCCTTTGCCGCTTCGATATCGAACGCGCGGATGTAGTCCGCAGTAAAGCGCAGCGCACTGGCATCCAGTGCGGCACCCGGCGCGTAGTGCCCGGGCACCACCACCTTCGGCTTCAATGCCTGCAGTCGCTGCAGGGTCTGCAGCCAGTCAGTGTGCGACTTCGGCGTCTGCGTGTCGGCCATCCACACGTGCTCACCGGCCACCACCGGAATGCCGCCGACGATCGCGCGCAGCGACGGTACCCACAGCACCGTGCGGTCCGGGGTCGGGCCATCCAGGCCGATCAACGGCAGGCGCTGGCCTTCCAGCTGCAGGGCATCGCCATCCAGCACCTGCGGCACCACGACGCGCGCGGGCACGTCGGCACCCATCTTCGGTCCCCAGTAGGCCAGCTTGCCGGCCTGGGTCTGCTGGATGTGGGCGACGGTCTGCGCAGTGGCGACGATGCGTGCCTGCGGGAAGGCATCCTGCAGGGTGGCCAGGCCGAAGTAGTAGTCCGGATCGCCGTGGCTGATGTAGATCGTGGTCAGCTGCTTGCCACTGGCGCGGATCAGTTCGACCAGCTTGCGCGCGTCGCTGGCGCCGAACTGCGCGTTGACCAGGATCGCGTCATGGCGGCCTTCGATCAGCACCGAGGACACCGGGAACATCGCCTGCGGGCCGGGATGGAAGGTCTGCAGGTGCAGTTGTGATTTCGTCGCGGTGGTCGGCGCCGCGGTGGCCGGTGCGGCCAGCAGCGGCGCACTGGTGAAAGTGGCGGCCAGGGCGAGGGGAAGCAGCAGGGCAGCGGTACGCATGGGAATTCCTTGTCTAGAGCCGGGCCAATGCCCGGCTGCATGTTCGCGTAGAGCCGAGCGCGGGCTTGGCTCTACATGGGACGTGCGTGGATCAATACGCTGCGGTGATGATCTGCTTCGGGTACGCGTGCGCTTCCAGCTCGGCGACGAACGCGGCGCCGTAGTCGGCATAGCTGATGCGGCTGTGGCCGCTGGCGTCGGCCAGGAAGGCCCTGGGTTGCACGCGGTACCGGCCGCGTTCTTCGCCCGGGCCGATTTCGGCGGCTGGCGAGAAGAAGGTCCAGTCCAGGTCGTCCACTGCCTGCAGGCGATTGAAGGCTTCACGATGGGCCAGCGCGTACGGCTTGTACGCCTCCGGGAAGGTGGGGGTATCGACCAGCTGCACGCCGGGTGCGACTTCCAGGCTGCCGGCACCGCCGACCACTACCAGGCGCGGCACGCCGGCCTTGCGTGCGGCGGCCGCCAGCTGCGCGGCGACCTCGCCGACGCGGCCGATGTCATCGCCCGGGCGCGGGCCGTAGGCACTGGCGAGCACGTCGTGGCCGGCGATGGCGGCAACCAGCGCGTCCTGGTCATCCAGCGAGGCGATCACCGGATGGGCACCGGCCAGCTCGGCCGGGAGGTCCTGCGCGCTGCGCACGATGAGGGTGAGTTCGTGGCCGTGGGCCAGCGCGTGGCGGGCGATCTGGCGGCCGATGTTGCCGGTGGAACCAACGAGGGCGATCTTCATGGCAGGACTCCGTGGGGCGGTGTGGGCTGGGAATGGCGCCACTCTAGGCCGCTGCAGTCGCTCGAAAAACAGCGTATAACGCGCTTGTTTGTTGCGTGGATCGAGCATATGGACCGATTGACCGCCATGACCGTGTTCGTCGAGGTGGCCGAGCGCGGCAGCCTCACCGCCGCGGCGGAAGTGCTGGACATGTCGCGGGCGATGGTCAGCCGCTACCTGGCCGAGGTCGAGGGCTGGCTGGGTGCACGCCTGCTGCACCGGACCACACGCCGGGTCAGCCTGACCGGCCCGGGCGAGGCGGCGCTGGCGCGCTTCCGGCAGATGCTGGCGATCGGCGAAGAACTGCAGGGCGAGCTGGCCAGTGATGATCCCGAGCCGCACGGTACGCTGCGGGTGACCGCCAGCGTGTCGTTCGGGCAGAGCCACCTGGCACGGGCGGTGGCCGGTTTCGTCGCGCGCCATCCGGCGGCGCGCATCGAGCTGCTGCTGGTCGACCGCACGGTGAACCTGATCGAGGAGCGCGTGGACCTGGCCGTGCGCATCGCGCGCCAGATCGACCCCAGCCTGATCGCGCGGCGGCTGGCCACCTGCCGCTCGGTGCTGTGCGCGACGCCGTCGTACCTGCAGGCGCGTGGCACGCCGACCGCACCGGAGCACCTGGCCGCGCACAACTGCCTGACCCACCACTACGTCGGCAAGAGCCTGTGGCAGCTGCACCGGGATGGCCGTTCGCTGTCGGTGGCGGTGGGCGGCAACATCAGCGCCAACGAGGCCTCGCTGCTGCTGGAGGCGGTACGCGCCGGTGCCGGGATCGCCATGCTGCCGACCTACCAGGTGGCGCCACTGCTGCGCAGCGGCGAGCTGATCGAAGTGCTGCCCGGATTCAGTTTGGACGAGCTCGGCATTCATGCCGTGTACGCGTCACGGCGCCAGCAGCCCGCTATCATGCGGCGATTCCTGGATTACCTGGCCGAGTGTTTCGCCAGCCCGGCCTTCCAGGATCTGGATTGGCGCCCACCGGGCAAGGAGAACACATGAACCATGGACAGGCCTTGATCGAGCACAACCGTGCTGCCTGGGACCGCCAGGCCAGCGAAGTGCGCGAATGGTCGCGCCCGGTGGAAAGTTCAACCATTGCCGCCGCGCGCGAAGGCCGCTGGCAGGTGCACCTGACCCCACGCCCGCTGCCGCTGGATTGGCTGGGCGACGTGCGTGGCCGTCGCATCCTGTGCCTGGCTTCGGGCGGTGGCCAGCAGGCACCCGTGCTGGCCGCTGCGGGCGCCGACGTCACCGTGTTCGACCTGTCCGACGGGCAGCTGGAACAGGACCGCAGGGTCGCTGCGCGCGACGGCCTGCGGCTGCGCACGGTGCAGGGCGACATGCGCGACCTGCACGTATTTGCCAACGACAGCTTCGATGTGGTGTTCCATCCGATCTCCAACCTGTACGTACCCGACGTGCGCCCGGTGTGGACCGAATGCCGCCGCGTGCTGGCGCGCGATGGCATGTTGATGGCCAGCTTCTACAATCCGGTGCTGTTCGTCGGTGCGCGCGATCCGCAGCTCGATGCGCAGGGCCTGATCCGACCGCAGTACGCCATTCCCTATTCGGACCTGGAAGACCTGCCCGCCGCAGAGCGTGAGGCGAAACTCACCCGCGGCGATGCGCTGACCTTTGGCCACAGCCTGACCGAACTGATCGGCGGGCAGCTGGATGCAGGCTTCGTGATTGATCGGTTCATGGAAGACTGGCAGCCGAAGCCACGCTTCCTGATCGACCGTTACCTGCCCACGTTCCTGGCCACCCGCGCACGCAGGATCGGCTGAGGCGGATCCCGGGGCAAAAGCGCGGCGTACAATGGACGGCTCCACGTTGTACAGGCGTCGTCCCTTGTCGTATCCCTATCCGCTGGTCGTATTCGATCTCGATGGCACGCTGGTCGACAGCGCAGCTGACATCGCCGAGGCGCTGAACCGTACGCTGGAAGACATCGGCATGGCGCGCGTGCCGGAAGCCACCGTGCTCGGCTGGATCGGCGACGGTGTGCGCCGCCTGGTCGAACAGGCGGTGCACGCCGCCGGTCGTGAAGTCGACCTGGCCGAGGTGATGCCGGTGTTCATGGTGCACTACCGTGAGTGCCTGCTGCGCAGCCCGCGCCTGTTCGATGGCGTGGCCGAAGCGCTGATGCAGCTGCGTGCACGCGCTGTTCCGCTGGCGATCTGCACCAACAAGCCCGAAGCACTGGTGCCGCCGCTGCTGCAGCACCTGGGCATTGGTGATGCGTTCGCGCTGGTACTGGGCGGCGATTCACTGCCGCAGCGCAAGCCCAGCGGTGAGCCGCTGCGGCACATCGCTGCGCACTTCGGGCTGGCGGTGGATACCTGCCTGATGGTGGGTGATTCGTTGACCGACTACCGCGCCGCCGAAGATGCGGGCATGCCGATCGCGCTGGTGCGCTACGGCTATCCGCGCGGCCTGGACCTGGCCACCGCGCATGCGGTGGCGGTGATTGACGACCTGCGTGAGTTGCCGGGGTTGGCCGCGGGCCGGTAACCCGGCCGACGCAACAGGTAGTGCCGGCCGCTGGCCGGCAACCCCGAGGACGTTGCCGAGGGTCATGATGTTGCCGGCCAGCGGCCGGCACTACCATGACCGTCGCGGTCATTTCGGCTGGTAACGCACGCTCAGCTGGTACTCGCGGCCGGGCTGGTTGAACCACGCCACCGTCTCATACCTGCGGTCGAACACGTTGGCGGCACGCGCCAGCAGCGACCACGACGGCGTCAGCGCGTATTCGGCGCGCAGATCCAGCGTGCCGTACCCCCCCACCTTCACCGCGTTGGCGGCATCGTCATAGCGCTTGCCCGCGCCCTGCACGGTCAGGCCTGCGCGGAAGTCCCCGAAACGCCGATCGATGTCCAGCCGCGCGGTCTGCTGTGCACGACGCGGCAGCCAGTTGTCGAACTGGGTGCTGCCGCCGGTGCGGTTGCGTGGGTCGGTGTAGCTCAGCTGGGCGTTGATGTCGAAGCCGGCCAGCAGCACGCCACCGGTCAGTTCGGCACCGCGGATGCGCGCCTTCTCCACCTGCTGCATCTGGAAGGTCGCCGCATCGTAGGTGATCAGATCATCGATGCGGGTTTCATAGACGTCCAGGCCCCAGTGCCAGCCCTGGCCCTGCTGCGACACACCGAGGTTGGCACTCTTGGACTTCTCCGGCTTCAACGTCGGCACGCCGCTCCACGGGTCGTACAGGTCGCTGAAGGTCGGCGCCTTGAACGCGGTGCCGTAGCTGGCATTGACACGCAGGCCGTGGCCGAGCTCCATCGCCCAGCCGAGGCTGCCGGTGGCGTGGTTGCCGAACTGCTGGTTGTCGTCGTTGCGCGCGCTGGCCTGCAGCTGGTGGCGGCCGAAGCGTCCCTGGTACTGCACGAACACGCCGGTGTTGCGACGGCTGTCGACGAGGTAGCCCGCGCTGCTGCCATCCAGGTTGTCTTCGCTCCAGTCCACGCCGGTGCTCAGCAGCTGGCCTTCGGCCAAGGCGAAGTCACCCTGCAGCGAGGCACTGTCGCGGTGGGTCTGAGCGCTGCCACGGGCACCGAAGTCACCGAAGTTGTCCGACTCGTTGTCACTGCGCCCGACATTGGCGGTGAACGCCAGGCGTTCGGACGGGGTGTAGCGCACCTTGCCGGCCAGCACCTGCTGGCGGGTTTCCGAATAGTTGTAGTAGCCGTCGTAGTGGTTCTTGCCGTCGGCGCGCAGCGCACTGCCTTCCACGTTCCACTGGTCGTTGAAGGTGTAGCCGCCACGCAGGCTCTTGGACAGGTTGCGGTAGCCGTCGCGGTCGGGTTCGTCGGCGAAGCAGCCGGTGAACAGCGTTGCCGAGCCGCGGCAGGCATCGATGCCATCGGAATGCTGGTAGGCGATGTCGGCGCCGAACCAGCCGCGTTCGGTCCCGCCGCCGATCCCGCCGCTGGCTTCGCGCAAGCCGTTGCTGCCACCACCGAGCTGGAAGTGCGGAGCAAAATCGCCCTGGTTGCGGCGGGTGAAGATCTGGATCACGCCACCGATGGCGTCGGCGCCGTACAGGCTGGACTGCGGGCCGCGCACGATCTCCACGCGTTCGATCTGCGCCAACGGCAGGTCCTGGTACATGGCCAGGCCGAGGTCGGCACTGTTGATGCGCACGCCATCGACCAGCACCACCGTGTGGCCTGAGTTGGTGCCGCGCAGGAACAGCGAGCTCTGCTTGCCGAGCCCGCCGGCATTGGTCAGGTTGATGCCGGCGCGGCCGCGCAGCAGTTCCTGCAGCGAGGTGGCCTGGCTGGATTCGATCTGCGCGCGGTCGATCACCTGGGCTGGTGCGATGCTGTCCTGCAGGGCGATAGGGGTACGGGTGGCGGTGACCAGGATCTGGTCGAGCGCGGTGGTGTCTTCGGCGGCCTGGGCAAGCGCGGGCAGGGCCGCCAGCACGGCCAGGGACAAGATTCGGGACTGCAGCTTCATGGGGGACTCCAGGTGCCACGCACGCCCGCGTGGCGAAGGGGAGGAGCCGCGAAGGCAGGCACGCGCCGATGCCGCAGCGCACGCTGCGGTCATCCAGCGCCATGCCCACCGCATCGCGACCTGAGGCTTCCGGGCCGGTCTCCGGGCTTGCCGCCGGGTGGCGCGAGGCCACCGTCCAGGCGCCTTCCCATGCCTGCGGCACAGTGGCGGTGTTGCCTGGAACTGACGTGCTTACCGTTGCGGGGGCAGCGCCGGCCTGGCGTGGAATCACGCGTCACCGGCTTCCCGTTTCAACCTGCCGGCCGTGGCCGCAGGTCACCTGGAAGTGCGCGCAGTCTACGGCATCGCAGGCTGGTCCGTTGCGTCGCGCCTGCGCGGCTGCCTTTGCTGTGCCTTTAGAATGGTTGCTCGATCCCGTGGTGCCGTTGCCGATGTCCGCCCGTTCTCCGCTGTACCTGCGTCGCCCGTCCGGGACGCACGCATGATCCTCGACCTGGTCCGCCATGCCGGCAACGGTCGCGATGAGTTCCTCGATGGCCGCAGCGACCCACCGCAGCTGGCCGGCCTGCCGCAGGAGCTGGTCGAGGCCTATGCCGAGCAACGCTGGGAGCGGGTGATCAGCTCACCGCGGTTGCGCGCGCTGCACACGGCGATGGCGCTGGCCACCCCACGCGGGCTGGACGTGGAAGCGGACGAGGAATGGGAAGAACTGGATTTCGGCGATTGGGACGGGCAGTCGCTGTTCGAGCTGCCGGAGGATGCACTGGCGGCCTTCCACGCCGATCCGCATGCGTTCCCGCCGCCGAACGGCGAGAGCTGGGGTCATTTCGAGCGGCGCATCGCGCGCGCGCTGGATCGCCTGCTCGATGATGATGATCCGGTGCCGACGCTGGTGGTCAGCCATGGTGGCCCGCTGCGCATGGTGTTGTCGCAGGTCTGCGGCCTGCCGATGTCGCTGTGCTGGGCCCTGCGCATCGACCACGGCACGCGCCTGCGGGTGTGGCTGGAGCGGGGCGAAGCCGGGCTGGTGGGCGAGCTGCTGGAACTGCAGCAGCCGTAACCCACCGGTAGTGCCGGCCGCTGGCCGGCAGCCTCAGGAACGTTGCAAGGATCACGCAGTTGCCGGCCAGCGGCCGGCACTACCGGTGCAGTCAATCCGCGTCCGCATCCTCGGTCACGCTGTCTTCCGCGTCATCGTCGGCATCGAAGCGTCGCTCATGCACCGGACCCGACGCCGGGCCGGCCGCCTTCAGCGGGTGCGCGGCGATGCGTGCTTCGTAATCCTGCACCAGCGCCTCACGCTGCGGCTCGCTCAGTTCCTGCCAGTGGCAGTCCAGCAATGCGCCTTCCAGCGAGTACAGCAGGTTCAGGCTGGGCTTGAAGCCGGCCCGCTTGACCTTGACGAAGGCGCCGACCGCGCCGGTCGCGACCAGGTCCTCGCGGCTGCGCAGCCCGACCTGGCGCAGCCACGCTGCACTCTTCGGGCCGATGTTGCGCAGCTTCGGTGCGCTCATCCCAGCGCCTCGACGAACACGCGGGCGATGGCTTCCAGCCCGGCCTGATCGTCGGCGTCGAAGCGGCCGACCTTCGGGCTGTCGATATCGAACACGCCGATCAGTTCATCGCCGCGCAGCAGCGGCACCACCAGCTCCGAACGCGAGGCCGAATCGCAGGCGATGTGGCCGGGGAAGGCATCGACGTCGTCCACGCGCTGGGTCACCCGCTGGCTGGCGGCGGCACCGCACACACCCTTGTCCAGCGGGATGCGCACGCAGGCCGGCAGGCCCTGGAACGGGCCAACCACCAGTTCCTTGCCATCGTACAGGTAGAAACCCACCCAGTTCAGGTCGGGCAGGGCGTGGTAGACCAGTGCGGAGAGGTTGGCCGCGTTGGCGATGCGGTCGGACTCGGCGTAGACCAGGCCACGGGCCTGTTCCAGCAGCTGGGCGTATTGTTCCGGCTTGCTGCCGGTGAGCGAGGCATTGGCGAACATGCCTGCAGTCTAGCAAGTGCACCGGGCCGGCGATAATGCACGCACTGTTGCCCTGTTGGAGCCCATCGATGCCGTTGCCCGCTACGCTGCCGCCCGCCCTGTTCGTTACCGGCACCGATACGGAGATCGGCAAGACCGCGGCCAGCACCGCGCTGCTGCATGCGCTGCGCCGGCGCGGCCTGCGCGCGGTGGGCATGAAGCCGGTGGCCAGCGGCAGCGAGGATCTGGGGCAGGGCCTGCGCAACGAGGACGCGCTGGCGCTGCAGTCGGCCAGCTGGCCGGTGCCGGACTATGCCGACCTGAATCCCTATGCGCTGCGGCAGCCGCTGGCACCGGAGCTGGCCGCTGCCGAGGACGGCGTGCAGGTGGAGCTGGCGCCGATCGTGGCCGCGTTCGAACGCCTGCGCGCGAACGCCGATATCGTCGTGGTGGAGGGTGTTGGCGGTTGGCTGGCGCCGGTCTCGGCCACGCTGGACCAGCTCGACCTGGTGCGAGCACTGCAGTTGCCGGTGCTGCTGGTGGTGGGCATGCGGCTGGGCTGCGTCAACCATGCGCGGCTGACTGCGCAGTCGCTGCAGGCCAGCGGCGTGGACTGCCTGGGCTGGATCGGCAACCACATCGACCCGGCGATGCAACGCCAGGACGAGAACATCGCCACGCTGCAGCAGCGCCTGCCGATGCCGTGCTGGGGGCGGCTGCCGCATCTGCCGGGAGCGGATGGCGAAGCGCTGAGCGCGCACCTGCTCGACGACCTGGGGTAGTGCCGGCCGCTGGCCGGCAACCTCGATGAATCACGTCCGTGCAATTGCCGGCCAGCGGCCGGCACTACCGTGCTGCAGCCGCCAGCTCCCGCGCGATCGCACCCAGCCGTTCCACCGCGCCGATGAAGCGCGCATCCAGGGTCTGGCAGCACGACAGCCGCAGGCAGTGGCGATAGCGCGCGCCACGCGAATAGACCTGGCCGGGCATGAACACGATGCCCTCCTGCAGCGCTCGCTCGAACAGCTCGCGCGTGTCCACGCCCGGCAGTTCCAGCCACAGCAGGAATCCGCCCTGTGGTTCGGTGGCGCGGGTGCCTGCCGGGAAATGCTCGGCTACCAGCTGGCGCAGCCGTCCCACCTGTTCGCGGTACAGGCGGCGCATGCGATGCAGATGGTGCTCGTAGCTGCCGGCTTCCAGATACGCGGCCACCGCATCGCCGAGCAGCTGCGGCTCGCCGCCGGTGGACTGGAACTTCAGCAGTGCGATGCGCTCTGCGAAGCGGCCGCCATCCAGCCAGCCGATGCGGTAATCCGGCGCCAGTGTCTTTGAGAAGCCACCGACCACCATCACCCAGCCATCGCGATCGAAGGCTTTCAGCAAGGGTGCCGGCGGTTCGCAGAACTGCAGCTCGGCGTACACCGCATCCTCGATCAGGGGCAGCTGCCGTGCGTTGACCAGCTCGGCCAGGCGTTGTTTGGCGGCGGTCGGCATGGTGCAGCCGAGCGGGTTGTGCACGGTCGGCATCACCACCAGTGCGGCCAACGGCGTGTGCTCCAGCAGCGCATCCAGTGCATCCACATCCAGTCCGTGCTGCGGGTGGGTGGGCAACTCGATGGCCTGCAGGCCGAGGTTGGCCAGCAACGGATACAGGTTGAAGTAGGACGGCGCCTCGATGCCCACCGCGTCACCGGGCTGGGTGACCGCGCGCAACGCCAGCTGCAGGGCTTCCATCGCACCATGGGTCAGCAGGAGTCGCTCGGCGTGGGTGTGCAGTCCCATGCGCGGACTGCGGCGCACGATCTGCGCCAGCAGCCGGGGGGAGCCGTTGGGTCTCGCATAGGTCTCCACGGTCTGCTGGCCATGGCGCAGTACCTGCGCCGTGTGCTTGGCCAGCTGCGCGCCGGGATAGAACTGGCGACCACGTGGGCCGGCGAAGGCCAGATCGACCACACCCGGGCGGCGCTGTGCTTCCAGTACCCGGGCCATCAGCACCTGCTGCAGCGGCGCGGTGGGCGCGGACGGGGTGTCGCGCAGCGAACGCTCCGGCACCGACAGCCGCGGCGCGACTTCGAAGCCCGCCTTCGGCCGCGGAATCACCAGCCCGGCATCTTCCAGCTGGCGATAGGCCGCGATCACCGTGTTGAGGCTGAGCCTGCGCTGCGACGCCATCTGCCGCAGCGAAGGCAGGCGGCTGCCGACCGGAAGGCGACCGCCGTGGATGGCCTCGGCCAGTTCGTCGGAGAGCCGCTGGTAGCGCGGAGGGATCATCGTGGCCTGGTCATCTGTATCCATCGAACATCCCGCCATCTGGTGCTGTACCCATGATGATGGCGAGCCTACCATGTCGTCGTCGGCCGGGCCTGATCGGGGCGTGGCCGATACTTCCCAAACGCACGGCTGGATGGCCGTGCGTCTTTTTTGGGTAGTGCCGGCCGCTGGCCGGCAATCCCTGGATCCGGAACGGTGCGGTTGCCGGCCAGCGGCCGGCACTACCCAGGTCGTCAGCGCATCGGCACCAGCACCGCCTCGCGCCGGTACAGCGCTGGGAACTGCTTGGCCAGGGCCGCCAGCTTCGGTGCGTCGTAGTAGCGGATGTAGGCGGCCTGCGGGTAGTTGGTCATGTAGTTCTGGTGGTAGCTCTCGGCCGGGTAGAAGCGCTGGCCGCTGACCAGCTGGGTGACGATCGGTGCGCGGTAGCTGCCGGCCTGGCCGAGCTGGGCGATGTAGGCACGGCTGGCGGCCTGCTGGCGGGCGTCATCACTGAAGATCGCCGAGCGATACTGGCTGCCGTGGTCCGGACCCTGGCGGTTGAGCTGGGTCGGGTCGTGCGCGACCGAGAAGAACACCTGCATCAGCTGCCCATAGCTGACCTGGCGCGGGTCGTAGTCGATCTTCACCGCTTCGGCATGGCCGGTCTGGCCACCGCTGACGCGCTCATAACGCGCATTGGCCGCACTGCCACCGATATAGCCGGACACCGCATTGCTCACGCCCTTGACGTGCTGGAACACGCCCTGCACGCCCCAGAAGCAACCGCCGGCAAACACCACGCTGGCGTGGGTGGCGTCATCGCGGAACGCCGCGTCGCCGGTGGGGGCCGGCAGTGCCTGGATCTGCGCGCTGGCTTCGACCGGCGCCGCAGCCGCGCCGTGATCGACCAGCAGCACCCCGGCAATCAATGCCATGGCCAACAGGCCGGCAACACCGGCGGCGATGCCCTGTTCAAAGGAGAGTTTCATCATGTGCTCCCGGTTCAACCGAAGGTGAAGGCATAGGCCTGCACGCCTGCATCGAGGAATTCGATCTCGAAGCGATGCGGGCTGACCGTGCCGCGCTGGCGTACCAGCTGGTACAGGCGATGCTCGTCGACCACGCCACTGCCATCGGCGCCGACATCACTGCCGGCATCGGTGGCGGGAAGTGGCTTGCCGTCCAACCAGACGCGGAAGCGCACCGGCGAGCCGTCGCGGGTGGGCGCCAGCACCAGGTGCAGGTCGCGCGCATGGAACTGGAACGCAATGCGGCCACCGGCCTGCTGCAGCTGTGCGGCTTCATCGGTGACGGTCCAGCGCCCCGACAGTCCCCATTGGTTCAGCGCCAGAGTCGCCGGCAAGGAGTAGTCGAACGCGGCATCACTGCGCTGCCCGCCGGGCGAGGCGAACTGCTCGGCGCGGGCGTGGCCCAGATAGGTTTCCGGCGAACGCAGGTTGCCCATGTCGGCCTGCACGGCCACGCCCTTCAGCTCGGCGGCAGCGGGATCGGCCGGCGGCGGCAGATTCGTCTGGCCGGCTTCGGTCAGCAGGCGACGGATCATCTGTTCCGAGCGCGCATAATTGCCCTCGCCGAACTGGTGGCCGCGGATGTTGCCCTGCGCATCAACGAAGTACTGCGCCGGCCAGTAGCGGTTGTTGAACGCGCGCCAGATCGTGTACTGGTTGTCGAGCGCCACCGGGTACTCGACCTTCAGCTGTTGCACCGCCTTCATCACGTTGCGCGGGTCACGCTCGAAGGCGAACTCCGGTGTGTGCACGCCGACCACCACCAAGCCGTGGTCGCGGTAGCGGCGCTCCCATTCGTGCACGAACGGCATCGCGCGCAGGCAGTTGATGCAGGAGTAGGTCCAGAAATCGATCAGCACGACCTTGCCGCGCAGCTGCTGGGCTGCCAGCGGGGGACTGTTGAGCCAGCCGGTGGCCCCGTCCAGCGCGGGCAGGGTGCCTTCCACCGGCAGCGGTGCATCGGCAGCGGCGTTGGCACCGGCCATCATCATCATCGGCGGTGCCGCCGGCTGCGCGCCGGGTACCGCATCCAGCAGGCCCTGCTCGATACGCGCGGTGCTGACCGTGGAAAGACGGGTCAGCAGGCCGGTATCCCAGCCCAGGCCGATCGCCACCACCGCCAGCAGGGCGGCCACGCCCAGCCCCTTGCGCAGCACATCGCCGAGGCCAAGCCGCGCCTGCAGCGCACGGAACACGCGGCCACCCACCCACACCGCCAGCGCCAGCGCAGTGACCGCGCCCAGCGCATACGCCAGCAGCAGGGTGCTGGTCCCCACGCTGGCACCATGCAGGGCGGCACCGGTCAACACCAGGCCGAGGATCGGACCTGCACACGGTGCCCACAGCAGGCCGGTGGCGATGCCGATCAGCAGCGAGGTCCACGCGCCGCCGCGCCCAGCGGCATCAGCGGCATCGGCGCGCGCGCTCAGACGGGCACCCACGCGCTGGAACGGCGCCAGCAGATGGTCGGCCAGTCGCGGCCACAGCAGGGCGACCGCGAACAGCGCCATCAGCAGCAGGGCGATCCAGCGTCCGACCTGGTTGGCCTGCGCCACCCACTGGCTGCCCACCGCGGCCAGGCTGGCAACCACGGTGAAGGTGAGCGCCATGCCCAGCAGCAGCGGCAGCGTGCTGCGCAGGAACGGACGGTCGGCACGCGCGAACACGAACGGCAGCACCGGCAGGATGCACGGGCTGAGCAGGGTCAGCGCGCCCCCCAGGTAGGCAAGCAGCAACAGCAGCATGGTCAGGCTCCGGAAACAGAAGAAGAACCGACCGGCACCCGCCAGCCGTCGGCGGTGCCATCCGTGGCGCCGGGAACGAACACCATCGCCGCACCGTTCATGCAGTAGCGCAGCCCGGTCGGGCGCGGGCCGTCGTTGAACACGTGGCCGAGGTGGCCACCGCAGCGGCGGCAGTGCACCTCCACCCGCAGCATCCCGAAGGTCACGTCGCGGTCTTCGCCGATGGCGTTGTGCAGCGGTGCCCAGAAGCTGGGCCAGCCGGTGCCGCTCTCGAATTTGGTGGACGAGGAGAACAGCGGCAGCGCGCAGCCGGCGCAGGCGAAGGTGCCCTGCCGGTGTTCCTTGTTGAGCGGGCTGCTGTAGGGGCGCTCGGTCGCCTGCTGGCGCAGCACCGCGTACTGCGCCGGGGTCAGGCGTTGGCGCCACTCGGCATCGCTGTGCATGACCTCGAACTGTCGCGACGGACGCGCTTCGGCGGCGGCCGGGGCGGCGCGGCTGCAGGCCCCCAGGCCGAGCAGGCCGGCGGCGGTGGCAACACCGCCCAGGCCCAGCAGATGGCGGCGGGAGAGGGACATGGCGGACTCCGGGAAGGGGCGACGGGGCCATGCTGCGCCCGCCCGGGTCAACGAATCCTCACGCAGGATTCAATTTTTCGTGAGGTATCGGCGGCCGTCCCGCGCCACAATGCAGCCAGCCCCCCCGCTGGCCCCGAGTTGCCGATGTCGACCAAACGCGTGCTGATCGTTGAAGACGATGCCCACATCGCCGACCTGCTGCGCATGCACCTGGGCGATGAGGGCTACGACGTCGCCCATGCTGCCAGCGGCGATGCCGGCCTGCGCCTGCTCGAGCAGGAAGGTCCCTGGGATGCGCTGGTGCTGGACGTGATGCTGCCCGGCGTGGATGGCCTGCAGGTCTGCCAGCGTGCACGCGCGATGGCGCGTTACGTGCCGATCATCATCATCAGTGCGCGCGGCAGCGAAACGCAGCGCATCGTCGGCCTGGAGCTGGGCGCGGACGATTACCTGGCAAAACCCTTTTCGATGCCGGAACTGGTGGCACGCGTGCGCGCGCTGCTGCGCCGCGCCGAGGCGATGGCACAGAGCGCGCGCATCGATGCGGGTGCGATCGAGCTGGGCGGGTTACAGCTGGACCCGGTCGCGCGCACCGCCTCGGTGGATGGCAAGCCATTGGAGCTGACCCCGCGCGAGTTCGACCTGCTGCTGTTCTTCGCACGTCACCCGGACCAGGTGTTCGCGCGCATGGAACTGCTCAACCAGGTCTGGGGCTACCAGCACGATGGCTACGAGCACACGGTCAACACCCACATCAACCGCCTGCGCAGCAAGATCGAACCCGACCCGGCCAACCCACGGCGGTTGCTGACGGTGTGGGGCCGCGGCTACAAGCTGGTCGACCCGGCCGGGGCGGCGGCATGATCAAGCCGAACCTGTGGCAGAAGCTGGCGGTGGTGACCGCCGCGCTGATGCTGATGTGCTGCATGGCGCTGCTGGCACTGCAGATGCGTGCCAACACCCGCCACGAGCAGGAAGTCGTGCAGCGGCTGTCGCTGGGCCTGGCCGAACACATTGCCCAGCGCAGCGAACTGATGGACACCAGCGGCATGCGCGATGCCGCGGTGCGCGCGCTGTTCGGCCAGCTGATGGCGGTCAACCCCAGCGTCGAGGTGTACCTGCTGGACGACCAGGGTCGCATCCTCGGCCACGATGCACCCAGTGGGCACCTGGTGCGAAACCGGGTGGACGTGGCGCCGCTGCGCCGCCTGCTGGCCGGTGCGCCGTTGCCGATCCTCGGCGATGACCCGCGCAGCGCGAATGGCCGCAAGGTGTTCAGCGCGGCACCATTGATCGTGCAGGGCCGGCCGGCGGGCTATGTGTACGTGGTGCTGGTCGGCGAGCATCGGCAAATGCTGGCCGACGATCTTGCCGCCGGCAGCCAGTGGAACACCACGCTGTGGTCGGTGGTGCTGGTCGGTGGCCTCGGCCTGCTGGCCGGGCTGGTGGCGTTCTACTGGGTGACCCGTCCGCTGCGGCGGCTGACCCGGCGCATCCAGGCCTTCGACATCGACGCACCCACGCCGTTGCCGCCGCCGGCGCCGCTGCGCCCCGGTGAGCGCGACGAGCTGGTGATCCTCGAACACGCGCACGCGCAGATGGCGCAGCGGCTGGGCGAGCAGTGGCAGCAGCTGCGCCAGCAGGACCTGCAGCGCCGCGAACTGGTCGCCAACATCTCGCACGACCTGCGCACGCCGCTGTCGTCGCTGCATGGCTACCTGGAAACGCTGGCACTGAAGGACGCTACGCTGTCGCCGGACGAGCGCCGCCGCTATCTCGGCATTGCGCTGGCACAGAGCGCCAAGGTCGGCCGGCTGGCGCGCGCGCTGTTCGAACTGGCGCGGCTGGAGCATGGCGAAGTGCGGTTGGAGTGGGAGGTGTTCGCACTACCGGAGCTGCTGCAGGACGTGCTGCAGAAGTTCGAACTGGCGGCACAGGCGCGTGGCCAGCAGCTGCACGCGGCCTTCCCCCCCGGCCTGCCGCTGGTCCGCGCCGACCTGGGCCTGGTCGAACGGGTGTTGACCAACCTGCTCGACAACGCGCTGCGGCATGCACCCGACGGTGGACAGATCGAGGTGCGCCTGCGCGCGACCTCCGACAGCGTGGAGGTCAGCGTGGCCGATGACGGCCCCGGGGTGGCGCCGGCGTTGCGCACCCAGCTGTTCCAGGCACCGGCCGCGCTGGGCGCGCGGCGCGGCGAGAACGGCGGATTGGGCCTGTTGATCGTGCAGCGCATCGTGCAGCTGCATGGCCGCCGCATCGAACTGCGCGACAGCGAGCGTGGTGCGCTGTTCGTGTTTGCCTTGCCGCGTGCGGAACCGGCGGCCTAGCAGGCCGCTTCGCATTCGACGATGCCGCCGTTTTCCAGCGGCAGGTGCAGGCGGATGCAGGCACCGCCCAGCGCCGAATCGGTCACTTCGACGTGGCCGCCATGCTTGTCGGCCACCACCTGCACCAGCGCCAGGCCGAGGCCGAAGCCGGGACTGCCCGGGTCCAGCCGGACGTAGGGCTGCAGTACCTGGCCGCGCAGTTCGGGTGCGATGCCGGGGCCGTCGTCCTCCACCTGCAGGCACAGCCAGCCGTCATTGACCGTGCTGGCGATGCGGATCTGCCGGCGCGCGTAACGCAGTGCATTGCCGAGCAGGTTGCGCAGTGCCAGCTCCAGCATGTGCCGGTTGACGTTGACCAGGCCCACCGGCGACAGCGCCTGCTGCACCGGCATCGGCAGCGGTGCGAACTGGGCGACCACGCCGCGCACCAGTGCCGCCAGCTGCAGGCGCTGCCGGGTCAGCTGATGGCAGCGGCCCAGTGCGGCGTACTCGACGCCTGCATCGGTCAGGTGCTGCAGCCGATCGACGTCGGTGCGCAGCCCGCCCAGTGCATCGCGCTGCCCATCATCGAGCGCGGTGTCCTCCAGGTCGGCCAGGCCGAAACGCATCCGCGCCAATGGCGTGCGCACTTCGTGCGCCACCGCCTGCGCCAGCACACGCTGGCTTTCCAGCAGCTGCTGCAGCTGCTCGGCCATGTGGTTGAAGGCATTGGCCAGCGGCCGCACCAGTGCGGTGCCGGCGCGCGGCGCACGCGTGTCCAGCTGGCCGTCGCGCATGCGCCGCGCCGCCTGGGCCAGCTGCGAGACGTCGCGCCACAGCCGGTACACCATCACGTACATCGGCAGTGCCACCGCCACCATCAGGATCAGCAGCAGGATCGCCACGCCGGACACTTCGCTGTCCTGCCAGCCCTCGTCCGGCAGCGCTTCGTCCAGCGGCCCCAGCATCACCGCGTAGTCGCTGTCGCCGATCCGCTGCAGGCTGCGCATGTGCTCCAGGTCGATCTGTACGCGGCCGTTGTTGAACGGCGGGCGCTGGCTGGCCGGCAGCGCCTTCACCGCCTCGGCCAGCGGCACCATGCGCAGCGCGTAGGCGAAATCGGCGTCGAGTTCGCGCGCCAGTGCCGGCCACTGCTCGCGCGGGGTTTCGGCGAAGCGATGCTGCAGCAGCGCATGGGTGCCGCGCATCTCGGCCTGCAGTCCGGCTTCGGTGCGGTCTTCCAGCAGGGCGTCCCAGGCCCACAGGCCCAGCACGATCAACAACAGGTGGGCGACCAGGAAGCCGATCCCGTAGCGCAGGAAGTGGAAGGCGTGGCCGCGCATCGCCGAGGGCGTGCGCTTCATCCCCATGCCGAGCGGCTGAACAGGTAGCCGCGGCCACGCACGGTCTTGATCCGTTCCGGCTGCTCGGGGTTGTCGCCCAGTTTGCGGCGCAGGCGCGAGATGCGGGCATCGATCGAACGGTCCAGGCCGTCGAAGGCGATCCCGCGCAGGCCGCGCAGCAGCGCGTCGCGGTCCAGGATCTGGCCGGCGTTGCTGGCCAGCAGGAACAGCAGGTCGAACTCGGCCGTGGTCAGCTCCAGCAGGCCGCCCTGCAGGTGCACGTTGCGGGTGGACGGGTCGATGTTCAGCTCGCCGAAGCGCAGGCTGCCGTCGCGCGGTTCGACCCGGCGGTGGCGGCGCAGGTGGGCGCGCAGCCGCGCCAGCAGCACCCGCGGTTCGATCGGTTTGCCGATGTAGTCGTCGGCCCCCAGCTCAAGTCCCAGAACCTGGTCGATGTTGTCGGTGCGGGCGGTCAGCACGCAGATGATGCCGTCATAGTGGGGCCGGATCTGCCGACACACTTCGAAACCATCCTGGTCGGGCAGGCCGACATCGAGCAGCACCAGGGCTGGCTTCTCGGCCAGGATGCGGGCCACTGCGCGCTCGCCGCTACGCTCGTGGGCCACCTGGTAGCCATGCCGTTGCAGGTAGTCACTGACCATCGTTCCCAGGCGGGCATCGTCTTCGACCAGTACGATATCCAGCATTTCCAAGGCCTCCGTGGACGCAAACGTACCGCCACGGCACGAGCGCGGCGATGCTATCCCAGCCTGCGGGCCGACCGGGTACAGCGGGTGGGCGCCATTCAGCCGGGGTTGCTGGCGCTGGGGCCGCGCTTCAGGCCTGGCAACAGCTTGGCGTTGAGCATAGCCCGAGGCTGTTACAAAGCGTTACCTTCGTGATACGGCGGGTGACGATCGCTGACAGCAAAGCGACTGACGCCGCGCGGCCCGGCGCCGAGCATGGAGTCTCCTCCGCTCCGCGTGCCGTCCCCATGTCGCCCGCCGCCTCTTGCCTGCTGAACCCGTCCCGCCGCCGCCAGTGCGGAGGCTCCCGATGAGCGGCGTGGTCGGGGCCTGGTTGCCGCCCGCCGAGGACGAGCAGCTGCTGCAGCAGCTGGCACCGATGCTGCGGGCGCTGCAGCAGCGTGGGCGTGGCCGCATCGGCTACTGGACCGACGCCGAGGCCGGCCTCGCGCTGGGCCACTGCCGGGCGCCGACCGATACGCCGTTGCAGCCGCTGAGCTCGGGCTGCGGTCGCTACGTGCTGTGCCTGGACGGCCGCCTGTACAACCGCGCTGACCTGCAGGCGCAGTTGCGCGATCTGCCACGCAGCTGCAGCGATGCACGGCTGCTGCTGCAGGCGATCGTCGAATGGGGCGTGCAGCGGGCGCTGGCGCGTATCGAGGGCGCCTTTGGCTTCAGCGTCTGGGACCGCGAGTCGCGCGTGCTGTGGCTGGCCCGCGACCCGGTGGGCGAGCGGCCGCTGTATTACGGCTGGTACCAGGGCCAGTTCCTGTTCGCCTCGGAGTTGAAGGCGCTGCAGGCCTTCGCCGGGTTCGCACCGAGCATCGACCAGGATGCGCTGAGCCTGCTGCTGCGCCACGACTATGTGCCGGCGCCGCACACCATCTACCGCGGCATCCACAAGCTGATGGCGGGCGCGATGCTGCGCATCGATCTCAGCGACCATGCCGCGGGTTGCTCCAGCCAGGCCGCGCAGGGGGGCGCGCGTTACTGGTGCGCACGCGAAGCGATGCAGAGTGCACTGCAGGAGCCGCAGCAACCGGCGCCGAGTCTGGAACAGGCCACCGACCAGCTTGAGGCGGTACTTCAGAAAGCCATCGCTTCACGCATGCACTCGCCGCTGGCCTGTGGCGCGTTCCTGTCCGGTGGCACCGACTCCTCGCTGGTGACGGCGATGATGCAGGCCCAATCCACCCTGCCGATCGAAGCATGGACGGTCGGCTTCGACGATCCGGGACATGACGAGAGCGACTGGGCGTCGCAGGTCGCGCGTCACCTGGGGGTGCAGCACCACCTGCACCGCATGGATGCGCGCCAGGGCCTGGACCTGCTGCAGCGCCTGCCGCAGGTCTGGTGCGAGCCTTTCGCCGACGCCTCGCAGCTGCCGACGCTGCTGGCCAGTGAACTGCTGGGGGCGCGCAAGCCGGTGGCACTGACCGGTGACGGTGGCGATGAACTGTTCTTCGGCCACCCCAGCTATGGCCGCGCGCTGCGCAATGCGCGCCTGTGCGGTGGCTTGCCGGACTGGGTACGCGACCTGGCGCGGCGCAGCGGCAATCGCTTGAACGCCGAGCGTGGTCGCCTGGGTGGATGGCGTGCATTGGTGGCCGAGGTTGCTGCCAACGATGTGGAAGGCCACTACCTGCAGCGGGTGACCCGCTGGCGGCAGCCGGCGCAGGTGGTGCTGGGCGCGCGTGAACCGGTGACGATCTTCCAGCAGCAGGACTCGGCGCTGCCGGCCGAGGCGCGCATCCAGCTGCTGGATTTCCGCATGGACCTGGCCGAGGGCATCCTCGCCAAGGTTGACCGCGCGGGCATGGCGGCGGGCGTTGAAACCCGCGCGCCACTGCTGGACATGGAGGTGGTGCGACTGGCCTGGCGCCTGCCGCAGCACCTGAAGTACCACGATGGCGAACACAAACTGATTCTGAAGCACCTGTTGGCACGCTACCTGCCCGAGCCGCTGGTGTACCGTCCCAAGCGCGGCTTTGGCCCGCCGATGGCGCGCTGGCTGGCCGGTCCGTTGCGCGATTGGGCGGAGGCGCTGCTGGACCCGCAGCTGCTGCGCAACCAGGGCTGCTTCGACGCGGCACGGGTGCGCGGCATCTGGGAAGCGTTCGTGCGCGGCGAGCGCAAGTGGCACACGCACCTGTGGAACGTGTTGATGTTCCAGGCGTGGCACCAGCACTGGCACGGTAATCACGGGCGCTGAGGTTACTTCGCGGCGTGTTCTGCGTGGCGCAGGGCGGAAGCCCTTGCGTACGAATGTCCTCCGGCGCCGGCCGTTGGCCGTCACCTCCCCCTTTACTTCGTACGCAAGGGCCTCCGCCCTGCGTTCGGAGTTCGTCGGCGCTTCCTTGAAAGGCGGCTGCGCGTGCTGCGCTCTCCTCACCGCACACCGAGCCTCGTCGGGGCCCTTCAGCCGCAGAGACGTCGGATGAAGACACGCGTGTCGCGGATTCATTCAGCGCGGCGCCGGGCGGAGGCCCTTGCGTACGAATGTCCTCCGGCGCCGGCCGTTGGCCGTCACCTCCCCCTTTACTTCGTACGCAAGGCCCTCCGCCCTGCGTTCGGAGTTCGTCGGCGCTTCCTTGAAAGGCGGCTGCGCGTGCTGCGCTCTCCTCACCGCACGCCGAGCCTCGTCGGGGCCCTTCAGCCGCAGAGACGTCGGATGAAGACACGCGTGTCGCGGATTCATTCAGCGCGGCGCCGGGCGGATGCCCTTGCGTACGAATGTCCTCCGGCGCCGGCCGTTGGCCGTCACCTCCCCCTTTACTTCGTACGCAAGGGCATCCGCCCGGCGTTCGGAGTTCGTCGGCGCTTCCTTGAAAGGCGGCCGCGCGTGCTGCGCTCTCCTCACCGCACGCCGAGCCTCGTCGGGGCCCTTCAGCCGCAGAGACGTCGGATGAAGACACGCGTGTCGCGGATTCATTCAGCGCGGCGCAGGGCGGATGCCCTTGCGTACGAATGTCCTCCGGCGCCGGCCGTTGGCCGTCACCTCCCCCTTTACTTCGTACGCAAGGGCCTCCGCCCTGCGTTCGGAGTTCGTCGGCGCTTCCTTGAATGGCGGCCGCGCGTGCTGCGCTCTCCTCACCGCACACCGAGCCTCGTCGGGGCCCTTCAGCCGGCCGAGACGTCGGGCGAAGACTCACTTCGATACCCAAACGCCAGGCAAAAAAAGACCCGGCAGAGGGAGGGATCTGCCGGGTCCGGATTGCGTGGGGGGAGGGACCCACGCAATGAGCGTTGCGTCGCGTCAGTGGTTGCTCGCGTCCGCCGTTGATTCGTTGTAGCCCTGCACCAGTTCGGACCACGCTTTGCTGGCCTGCAGGCCAAGACCGACCACATCCTGCTGGGCCCGGCCCAGCCGCTGCAGGTTGTCCTGCCACAGCTGTGCGCCCTTGTTGAGCATCCCGGCCGCGTCGTCGCTGCGGGCCAGTTCACCCAGCCAGCCGCCGGTCGCGGTCAGGTTGCGCTCCATCGCCTTCAACTGCACGCCGAACATGCTTTCCGCGTTCTCCAACGCCAACCGGTTCGCACGCGTTGCCGCGGCGGCGAGCTGGCGGGTGGCATCACTGAAGCGATCGCTGAAGGCGGCGGCCATGGGGGCATCAGGGAGTGGCTTGATGCAATGCAGCATACGCCCTTGATGCGGCAATGCAACAAAAATAACAAAGGCGCTCAGGGCGCCTTTGAAAAAGCTTTAAGATCAATGGGTTGATCAGGACGTCGGACCGCGGTAGCGGCAGCCGGAGGTGCAGGTTTCGTGCACGGTGATCTCGCTCAGCGCCGGCAGGCTGGGCTTGAGTTCATTCCAGATCCACACCGCCAGGTTCTCGCTGGTCGGGTTCTCCAGGCCGGGGATGTCGTTGAGGTAGTGATGGTCCAGGCGGTCATAGATCGGCTGGAAAGCCGCCTTCACGTCGCCGAAGTCCATGATCCAGCCAGTCTGCGCGCCGGGCTCGCCCTCGACCTTCAGTTCCACCCGGAACGAGTGGCCGTGCAGGCGCGCGCACTTGTGCCCCGGCGGCACGTTGGGAAGGCGGTGCGCCGCCTCGAGCATGAAGACTTTGAAGATTTCCATGGCGCAATTGTACGCCGCAGGCGGCCCGGCAGCCTGAGCGGACGTTGGTCTTCCGTGAAGTTACTCTTTCCATCCGGATGAAGAGATGATAGTTTCTCTTATATCCGTATGAAGAGATGTTATTGGCCGGGCGCCGGCCAGGCATGGACTACTGCGGAACTTCGTCGTCCTCACCACCTCCCCCACATCGTCATGCCCAAGCACACCCTGCTCGTGGCGGCCCTGGCCGTCGCTCTGGCCGCGCCTTTGTCCGCCGCCGCCGAAACCTCCACCGACGCCGTTGGCGACGCCAATACCCTGGCCGCCGTGCGCGTCACCGGTTCCAACATCAAGCGCACCGATACCGAGGCCTCCAACCCGGTGCAGGTGATCGGTCGCCAGCAGCTGGAACAGACCGGCAAGGCCACCGTGGCCGACGTGCTGCGTTCGATCTCGGCCAACACCGGCAACGCCGCCAACGAAACCACCAACAACGGCTGGGCCTCCGGCTCGGCCGGCATCGGCCTGCGCGGCCTGTCGCAGAAGAACACGCTGGTGCTGCTCAACGGCCGCCGCCTGGCCAACTACGGCTTCCCGGCCGGTGGCCTGTCCGACACCTTCGTCGATCTCAACGCGTTGCCGCTGGTCGCGGTCGAGCGCATCGAAGTGCTCAAGGACGGCGCCTCGGCGGTGTACGGCTCCGACGCCGTGGCCGGCGTGGTCAACATCATCACCCGGCAGAACTTCGAAGGCGCCGAGATCGGCGGCAGCTTCGGCGGTGCCGACCAGGGCGGCCTGCACGAGCAGAACCTGAAGTTCGTCGGCGGCCTCGGTGATCTCGACACCGACGGCTACAACATCCTCTTCAGCCTGCAGGGTTACAACCGCGAGCGCCTGGACCAGGACGAGCGCAACCTGACCCGCAGTGGCATCTACACCGACAAGCCCGGTGGCCGCTGGAACGGCTGGTCGGCCAAGGGCGCGCGCTACCTCATCAACGGCGTGTCGGTGCCGATGCTCGACGCCAACGGCAACTGCCCGGCCGGCAGCACCCGCGTTGCCAGCGCGCCGATCGATGGCCGGTCCGGTGACACCTGCGGCTTCAACCAGGCGCCGTTCACCACGCTGATCCCCTCGACCAAGCGTTACCAGGCCTATGCCAACGGCACCTTCCGCCTGAACGACAACGTCGAGGCCTTCGGCGAAGTGCTGTACAGCCAGATCAAGAGCGCCGCCTGGTTCGGCAGCAGCCCGTTCTTTACCCTGGAAAGCGGCCGCTTCGCGTTGAACGCCAACAGCGGCCTGGCCGAGCCGGTGTCGTCGCTGCTGCCGGCCAACAATCCGTACAACCCGTACGGCCGCGCGATCCCGATCGAGTACACCTTCTTCGACCTCGGCGGCACGATCAAGACCAACCGTTCCACCGCCTACCGCGGCGTGTTCGGCCTGCGTGGCACCACCGCGTCGTGGGATTGGGAAGTGGCCGCGTTCGGCGCACGCAGCAGCGAGCGCGAGAGCGTGTCCGGCGGCTTCGCCAATCGCTGGGCGCTGGCCGACGCGCTGGCCACCGGCAGCTACAACCTGCTCAACCCGGCGGCCACGCCGCAGTCGGTGCGCGATTCGATCAACATCGCCACGCTGCGTCCGGCCGAATCCAAGCTGCAGGGTATCGATGCGAAGATTTCCGGCAGCCTGGGCCATACCTGGGCGGGTGAGATCGGCTTCGCGGCCGGTGCCGAGTGGCGCCGCGAAAAGCTCGACTCCAACAACCCGTGGCAGATCGATGCCGGCCTGCAGGTGCGCCCGGCCATTGCCGAAGTACACGGCAAGCGCCAGGTCAGTGCGGCCTACGCCGAAGTGAACGTGCCGCTGGCCTCGACGCTGGAGCTGTCCGCCGCCGCGCGCGCCGACCACTACGACGATTTCGGCGATGCATTCTCGCCGAAGATCGGCCTGCGCTGGCAGCCCCTGGATGTCCTGCTGGTGCGTGCGTCCGCTTCCAAGGGCTTCCGCGCACCGTCGCTGTCGGAAAACTCCAACAGCACCAGCATCGCCTACGGCAGCGTGGTTGATCCGCGTGATCCGGACGTGCCGGGCTCGCGCCAGAACCCGACCTTCTTCACCGTCGGTAACAACGCACTGAAGCCGGAGCGAACCAAGAGCGTGAACTTCGGCGTGGTGCTGTCACCGTGGGCCAACACCAACCTGAGCGTGGACTATTACCGCATCCAGCTGGACAACCTGGTGGGCACCAACAATACCCAGACCCTGGTCAACGACAACGTGGCTGGCGCGGTGCAGCGCGATGAGCGCGGCAAGCTGCAGGCGGTCTACAACCGCTACCAGAACCTGAGCGAGCTGAAGACCTCGGGTATCGACGTCGAACTGCGCCAGCGCATCCCGACCGCGGCGCTGGGTGACTTCACCGTGTCCTCGGCCTATACCCACGTGCGCGACTACCGTCGCCCGACCGTGGTCGGTGGCCCGCTGGTCGACTACGCCGGCAGCAACCTGGGCGCGACCCTGCCCAAGGACAAGGCCACCACCACGCTGGACTGGAAGTACGGTGATTTCAACGCCGCAGTAACCTGGTACTACACCAGCAGCTACCGCCAGGAAGCCAGCACCGCAGCCAAGGCCGTGCAGCAGCGCGTCGGCAGCTATAGCCAGTACGACCTGTACCTGGGCTACACCGGCATCGACAAGCTGACGCTGTATGCCAAGGTGCAGAACCTCGCTGACAAGACGCCGCCGTACGACGCTTCGTTCCCGGGCATCCGCGCGCCATACGACTTCAGCCAGTACGACCTGCGCGGCCGCTACTTCACGCTGGGCTTCGATTACCGCTTCTGATCCATCCGCTGCGGCCGGTTTCTTCAGGGAGCCGGCCGCGCGACCGTCTGCCGTTGTGTCCTGGGGAGTCACCGTGTCCTTGCATCGTCGTGCCGTTCTTCCGTTGCTGATCGCCGCCGCCACCGCACTGTCCTGCCCGCAGCCAGCGCAGGCACAGAGTGCGTACTTCTTCCCGCAGGCCGTCGACGCGGCCGCGTTCGATACGTCCATTCCCACACCCGAGCAGTTCCTCGGCTACCCGATCGGCAGCCGTTACACCCGGCACGACCAGCTGGTGGCGTACTTCCAGGAACTGGCGAAACGCTCGGACAAGATCAGCGTGCGCGAGATCGGCCGCAGTTACGAGGGCCGCCCGTTGCTGATCGCCACGGTAACCGCTGCCGGCAACCACGCGCGGTTGGAACAGATCCGCCAGCAGCACGCGACCCTGGTCGATCCGGCGCAGCCGCGCAGTGCGGCGGGCGACAGCCCGGTGGTGGTGTGGCTGGGTTACAGCGTGCATGGCAACGAGACCTCCAGCGCCGAGGCGGCGATGCTGACCGCCTACTACCTGGTGGCCAACCGCAGTGCCGAGACCCAGCAATGGCTGCAGCAGGCGGTGGTGCTGTTCGACCCGGCGCAGAATCCGGACGGTCGCGATCGCGCCGCCAACTGGCACAACGCGTGGGCCTCCGATCCGGCCTCGGCCGACCCGGCTGACAAGGAGCACGTCGAGCCGTTCCCGCAGGGCCGCACCAACCACTACTTCACCGATCTCAACCGCGACTGGCTGGCCCTGACCCAGCAGGACTCGCGGCCGAAGGTGGAGGTGTTCCACCAGTGGTACCCGAACGTGCAGATCGACTTCCACGAAATGGGCAAGGACAGCACGTACTACTTCGAGCCTTCGCCGAAGAGCATGCACAGCCCGTTGATTCCGGCGCCGTCGTACGAGTTCAACAACACCCTGGCCAAGTACCACGCGCAGGCGCTGGATGCCTTGGGTTCGCTGTACTACACCGGCGAGAATTTCGACAACTTCTCGCCGGTGTACGGCTCGACCTATCCGGACTTCCACGGCGCGGTCGGCGTCACCGTCGAGCAGGCCAGTTCACGTGGCCGCGTGCAGGAATCGGTGAATGGCCTGCTGACCTTCCCGTTCACCATCCGCAACCAGGTCGCCACCGGGCTGGGCACGGTGCGTGGTGCAGTGGCCGAGCGCAGTGGCCTGTTCGACCTGCAGAAGCAGTTCTTCCAGAGCGCGTTGAAGCAGGCCGCACAGCAGCCGGTGAAGAGCTTCGTGTTCGGCGACGCGCACGATCCGGCACTGACCCGTCGCCTGCTGGAACTGTTGCTGCTGCATCGCATCGAGGTACGTGCGCTGGAGCGTGCAGTCACCGTCGATGGGCAGCGCTTCGATGCCGGCAGCGCCTACGTGGTGCAGGTGCAGCAGGCGCAGTTCCGCCTGGTGCATTCGATCTTTGCCGAGACACCGCCGATCAAGGGGGATGTGTTCTACGGCAGCACCAGCTATGCGATCGCACCGGCCTACGGCGTGGCTTTCGCCGGCAGCCGTAGCCGTATCGAGGGCGGCGCACGCGTGACTGCGTTGCCGGCGCAGCAGGGCGCGGTGCTGGGTGGTCAGGCCGGGTTCGCCTACGCGATCGACTGGCGCGACTACAACGCCGGGCGCGCGCTGGCCGCGCTGCAGGGCAAGGGTGTGAGCGCACGTGCGGCATTCCAGCCGTTCACCACGGCGACCGCGCAGGGCGACGTCAGCTTCGCCGCCGGCAGCCTGGTGATTCCGGTTGCCGGGCAAACGCTGCAGGGCGCGGCGCTGCTTGAGACAGTGACATCGGCCGCGCGCGAGGCAGGTGTGCAGGTGCACGCGCTGTCCAGTGGCCGCAGCCGCGAAGGCATCGATCTGGGCAGTGACGGCGTCAAGGCGCTGCGCAAACCCGCGGTTGCGCTGGTGATGGGTGAGGGCGTGGCCGCCACCGAGATCGGCTCGGCCTGGTTCCTGCTCGACCAGCAGTTGCATTTGCCTGCCAGCAAGCTGGACCCGCAGCAGCTGGGCAAAGTGTCCCTGGACCGCTACACCACGATCGTGCTGTCCGGGGGGAGCTACACCGGCGTCGATACCACGGCGGTGGCTGCGCTGAAGCGCTGGGTGCAGGCGGGTGGCTCGCTGGTTACCTACGGCAGTGCCTCGAAGTGGGCGATCGAGCAGAAGTTGGCCGACGGCGAGAAGCTCGGCAAGGAAGAAGAGACTGCCGACGAGAGCCGCCGTGCATTCGGTGACCAGCGCGACATCGCCGCGATCGAGCGGGTCAGCGGCAACATCCTGAGCGCCGATGTGGACACCAGTCATCCGCTGGCGTTTGGCGTGCCGCGCCGGCAACTGGCGATCAACAAGGAGAGCACGGTGACGCTGCAGCCGAGCACGAATCCGTTCTCGACGGTGGTACGCATCGACACACCGCCGCGGGTGAATGGCTATCTTTCCGAGCGCAACCGTGCGCGGGTGGCGGGCAGCGCGTGGGTGCTGGTGTCGGCGCAGGGGCAGGGCAACGTGGTGCTGTTTGCCGATGACCCGGCGCACCGCAAGTACTGGCACGGGACGGATCGGCTGCTGATCAACGCGATCTTCTTCGGGAATCTGGTGAATCCGAGTAAAGCGCGGGGTTGAGGCGTTTGGCGCCTTGACTGATGCGTGTGGGGGCGGCCGGGCGGGCTGCGCAGGACACGCCGTAAACCCGTCCTTGGGGGCTCGATGGCGCCATCCATGGCGCCAACGGTCCTGCGCAGCCCGCCCGGCCGCCCCTCGACGGTTTCCTGCGGGCGCGGACGCATCAGACCCCAAGACGGGAGCAAGGGCAAAAGCAAAAGCACAGCCAGGAATCGCGACTTCGGCTTACATGGACGTATTTACAGCGTGTTCTGCGCTGCCCCATGCCCATCCGCCCTCGGTACCGCCACCGCGTGCTTCATCACCCGGTAGCCAGCAACAAAAAAGGACGGCGCGTCAGCGCCGTCCCTCGATAGCCTCCCGCGCAACGGGAAGCACAACAGCTGTCAGCTGTGATCAGCCGGCGCGACCGCCGCCGTTGCCTCCCTGGCCGCGGCCACGGCCGCCACCATTACCGCCACCGCCACGACGCTGGCCCTGACCGGCGCCTGCACCCGCACGCTGCTGGCCGTTGCCACCACCCTCGCGGCGGCCGCCACCGGCCTTCTTCGGGCCGGCATGCGCATGGCGCGGCGCATCACCGTGCGGACGGCGTGCGTGGCTCTTGCGCGGTGCGCGCTCGCCGGTATCGTGCTCGGCCTTGCCCGGCGCACTGTTGCCCCAGCGGATCGGCGTCTGCAGTTCGAAGCCCGGCACATCGCGGATGTCCATGTCGCGGCCCAGCAGGCGCACGATCGCGCGCAGCAGCTTCACTTCATCCTGCGCCACCAGCGAAATCGCCTGGCCGGTCGCGCCGTTGCGGCCGGTACGGCCGATGCGGTGCACGTAGTCCTCGGCCACCATCGGCAGGTCGAAGTTGATCACCTTCGGCAGCTCGTTGATGTCGATGCCGCGCGCGGCGATGTCGGTGGCCACCAGCACGGTCACGCGTCCGGCCTTGAAGTCGCCCAGCGCACGCAGGCGCTGGCCCTGGCTCTTGTTGCCATGGATCGCCGCAGTCTTGATGCCCGACTTTTCCAGGAACGTGGCCAGCTTGTCGCTGCCATGCTTGGTACGGGCGAACACCAGGGTCTGCTCGCGGCTGTCCTGCGCCAGCAGGTGCAGCAGCAGGTCGCGCTTGCGGCCGGCATCGACCGGATGCACGCGATGGGTGATGGTTTCGGCCACGGTGTTCTTCGGCGTCACCTGGATCTGTTCCGGGTTGCGCATGAACTCCAGCGCCAGCTGGCGGATGTTGTCCTCGAAGGTTGCCGAGAACAGCAGGGTCTGGCGGTTCTGCTTCGGCAGCTTGGCCAGGATGCGCTTGATCGACGGCAGGAAGCCCATGTCGAGCATGCGGTCGGCTTCGTCCAGCACCAGCAGTTCAATGCCGGACAGGTCGACGCTGCGACGCTCCAGGTGGTCGATCAGGCGGCCCGGGCAGGCCACCAGCAGGTCGACGCCACGGCGCAGGATGTCCAGCTGGTTGCCCATGCCGACGCCGCCGTAGATGCAGGCGCTGGGAATGCGCAGGTACTTGCTGTAGCCGCGCAGGCTGTCATGCACCTGGGTGGCCAGTTCGCGGGTCGGGGCCAGGATCAGCGCACGCGGCTTGCGCGGGCCGGCACGCACTTCCTGCGAGGCGGTGCCCAGGTGCTGCAGCAGCGGCAGGCCGAACGCGGCGGTCTTGCCGGTACCGGTCTGTGCGCCGGCCAGCAGGTCGCGACCGGCCAGCGCCAGCGGGATCGCCTGCTGCTGGATCGGGGTCGGGTTTTCGTAGCCCTGCTCGGCAAGCGCACGCAGCAGGAAGGGCGCCAGGCCCAGCGATTCAAAAGACATTGAGATTGCTCCAGGTACAAGAAACGCCTGTCCGAACGGACAGACGGGGGCAGATCAAAGTGATCGGCTGACTCGGAGCGTTCCCGTGAACCGCGCTGCGAGAATTGGGTGCAGCCGGCACGAAGCGCAGGCTGGAATGCGTGACGAACGGCGTCGGAGTGGGGGCGGGCGAAGAGGGCGGACCCTGGTCGCCGGCGATCCCGAAGGGAAACGGACGGCCGCTGCAGACCGCGCAAGTCTAAACGATGTTTGAGACTTCACGCAAAAAGGCCTGTTCAGGTAGGGGTTCTCTCTGCAGGGCTGCGCCCTGCACCCGCAGAGGCCAGGGCAATGGCAATGGCAACGGCAAAAGCTGATTTCCTGTGGGATGGCGGGGTGGGTCCGGTGGCGGGAGACGCCGTAAACCCGTCCCTGGGGGCTTGGCCGCGGCATCCATGCCGCGGACACTCCCGCCACCGGACCCACCCCCCCTTCGACAGTTTCCTGCGATCTGTCGGAATGGCATGGGGTCAGATCCGTTTTCCGCAGGAAAACGGATCTGACCCCGGAATTTCATTCGATATCTGACAGATTTCATCCATGCAGGGCGTGGATCTACTGGCCACCGGCCTACTGTCGAAGGCGGGGTACTGTGGGTTTGCGGGGTGTGAGCGGCATGGATGCCGCGACCAAGCCCCCATGGATGGGTTTACGGCGTCCCCGCAAACCCACAGTGCCTCGCCATCCCACGGAATGCCCGCTGTTGCTGTTGCGTCGGCTGTTGCCTTGGCTTGAAGCAGGTGCAGGGCTGCAAGCCCTGCCGAACCCCCCACTACGGTAGGGTGGGCCGATGCCGCGCTGCAGCTTGGCGCCGCCGCAGATTTGATTACACTTGAAACTTGTTTGCCCACGACTCCGGACACCCACCCATGAAGCTTGGTTCTTTGAAGGAAGGCGGCCGCGACGGCACCCTGATCGTCGTCTCGCGCGACCTGCGCCACGGCGTGCGCGCCACCGGCATTGCCGCCACCCTGCAGCAGGCCCTGGAGGACTGGAGCCACATCGCACCGCGCCTGAACGCCCTGTACGAATCGCTCAACGCCGGCGACGCCGATGGCGTGTTCGATCTCGATCCGCAGGCACTGGCAGCGCCGATGCCGCGTGCCTATGAGTTCGTCGATGGCAGCGCCTACCTGCCGCATGTCGAGCGCGTGCGCCGCGCCCGTGGTGCGGAGGTGCCGGAGAGCTTCTACACCGACCCGCTGATGTACCAGGCCACCAGCGCCGGTTTCTACGGCCCGCGCGATGCGGTCAGGGTGGTCAGCGAGGACTACGGCATCGACCTGGAAGCGGAGATCGTGGTGATCACCGACGATGTGCCGATGGCGGCCACCCCGGAACAGGCCGCCGGCCACATCCAGCTGGTCGGCCTGGTCAACGATGTCTCGCTGCGCAACCTGATCCCGGGCGAGCTGGCCAAGGGCTTCGGCTTCCTGCAGTCCAAGCCGCGCTCGGCGCTGTCGCCGGTGTTCGTCACCCCTGACGAGCTGGGCGCTGCGTGGCAGGACAGCAAGGTGCACCTGCCGCTGCTGACCCACATCAACGGCCAGTGGTTCGGCGCGCCGGAAGCGGGCGTGGACATGCAGTTCAATTTCGCCCAGCTGGTTTCGCATGCGGCCAAGACCCGCCCGCTGGGTGCCGGCACCATCGTCGGCTCGGGCACCATCGCCAACGAAGACACCAGCAAGGGTGCCTCATGCTTCGCCGAGCAGCGCGTGGTCGAGACCCTGCGTGACGGCAAGCCGAGCACGCCGTTCATGTCCTTCGGCGACGTGGTCCGCATCGAGATGCTCGACGCTGCCGGCAACAGCATCTTCGGTGCGATCGAGCAGCGCATCGAACAGGCGGCCAAGCCCTGAGCATGGAGGCGGCGATGGAGATTCCGGTCGACGACGGCATCGTGCTGTACACCTACTGGCGATCCAGCGCCGCCTACCGCGTGCGCATCGGGCTGGAGCTGAAGGGCCTGGCCTGGGAGGCGCGGCCGGTGCATCTGGTGCGCGACGGTGGCGAGCAGCACCATGAGGCTTATCGCGCGCTCAATCCGCAGCAGCTGGTGCCGACCCTGCTGCATGATGGGCACACGCTGACCCAGTCGCTGGCGATCATCGAGTACCTGGAAGAGCGCTTCCCACAGGTGCCGCTGCTGCCGGCCGACGCCGCCGGCCGCGCACGGGTGCGGGCGCTGGCCCAGCTGGTAGCCTGCGACATCCACCCGATCAACAACCTGCGGGTGATGCAGTACCTGGAACGCGACCTGCAGCTGCCTGCCGACGCCCGCACGCAGTGGACCCTGCACTGGATCGCCGAAGGCTTTGACGCGATGGAAGCGATACTGGCCAACAGCCGCGACACCGGCACCTTCTGCCACGGCGACCGTCCTGGCCTGGCCGACATCTGCCTGTTGCCGCAGCTGTACAACGCCCACCGCTTCGGCCTGGACCTGGCACCGTACCCGACCCTGCGCCGCATCGAAGCGGCCTGCCAGGCACTGGATGCCTTCGACCGCGCCCGCCCGGAACACCAGCTCGACGCCGCCTGAAAAAAGGGGACGGAGGGGATTAAGTCGTATATGCACTTACGACTTAATCCCCTCCGTCCCCTTTCTGCCGCAATCGGGCCAGGTCATCGCGGAACACCCGGTAGGCCTCCTCGCGGCGGGCATCGTCGGTCTGTCGCAGCACCCACGCCGGGTGCACCGTGGCGTAGCCGCGGGTGCCGTCTTCGAGGGTGTGCCAGCGTCCGCGGTCGCGCGAGAGGTCGAAGTCACGACCGAACACCGAGGCTGCCGCTGTCGCGCCCAGGCACACGATCACCCTGGGCCGCACACGCGCGATCTCGCCCATCAGCCAGGGGCGGCAGGCCTGGATGTGGCGGCTTTCCGGTCGCTTGTGCAGCCGCACCTTGCCGCGCCGCTCATGGTGGAAGTGCTTCACCGCGTTGGTGAGGTACAGCTGGGCGCGATCGATTCCCAGCTCCGCCAGTGCGCGGTCCAGCACCTGGCCGGCGGGTCCTGCGAACGGCTGCCCGCGCAGATCCTCGGTGTCGCCGGGTTGTTCTCCGACCAGCATCACCTCGGCCCCTGCCGGCCCCTGGCCGAACACGGTCTGCGTGGCGTGCTCCCACAACGGGCACTGGCGGCAGGCGCTGGCCTGTCCGCGCAGATTGTCCAGACTGCTGGCATCGGTTCCCGGCGCCGCAGCGTTCGCACGTGGGCGAATCCTGCGTTGCGGCGCCTGCGCCGGCCGGTCATGCATCTCCTGCACGCGGTCGGCCGCATCGCGCACCAGGCGTGGCAGCAACTGTGCTTCAGGCAGGTGGCGCCAGTACTTGGCCGGCATTTCCTGCATCATCATCCGCGTGTTGAGCCGGGCCGGATTGAAGATGCTGGCGTAGTAGGTCTGCCACAGCGACTCGCGTGCATCCTCGGCCGGGGCATCCTCGCGCCGTGCACCGGGGCCGAACGCAAGCGCCTGCCCATCCCAGGCGACGCTGCGCGAAGGGGTCAGGATCGCCCAGCGCATGCCGGTGAAGCGGCGCGCAAAGAACGGCGCGACCCGGTCGACGATGTGGTGCTGTGGCTCGAACCAGGCGATGAACGCATCAGGCTGGCCAGGCACCTCGCGGAAGCGCACGAATGCCTTCATCTTGTGCGTGTCACGGCGGACGGCCTGGGCGAGGGCTGTCGCGCGCAGGACATCGGCGTCGGCGGGGTTGCCCAGCACTGATCGCTCGCCATGGGCGATGCGCCACAGCAGGCGATACAGCAAGGCCAGGCGCTGGGGATCGCGATGGCACAGGCAGGTGGCCGCCAGCTCCAGGAAGTCACGTGGAACGTTGGGTGCACCGGCATCGGCAAGCATCGGCGCCTGCTGCACGGCCGGCGCATCCAGCAGCGACGTGTCACTCCCTTCCAGCCAGTCCAGCTGCGGCGGGGCAACGCCGCGCAGCAACGCTTCGCGCGCAGCATCGCGCCAGGCCTGCAGCGACCACGGCGGATCCACCCGCAGCGACCAGCGCTGCGCGTCAGGACGCAGACGGGGCATCGAAAAGCGAACCCTGGCGCGGCGGCGGGGCCAGCTGCGCGCGCAGCGCCGCCGGATCATCCAGTGCTTTGCGCGGGTGATGGTCGGCCAGCAGCACGAACGGCAGCAGCTTGCTCATCGGTGCCTTCAGGCGCGCGATGTCGGCCACGCGCAGCCGCCCGTGGCGGCGTGCCATCAGCACGCGCTTGACGTTGCGCACGCCAAGGCCGGGCACGCGCAGCAGCATTTCCTTCGGTGCCCGGTTCAGATCGACCGGAAAGCGCTCGGGGTGGCGGATCGCCCAGGCCATCTTCGGGTCGATATCCAGGTCGAGCATGCCGTCCTGGGTGGTATCGGTAATCTCATCCACGCCGTAGCCGTAGAAGCGCAGCAGCCAGTCAGCCTGGTAAAGGCGATGTTCGCGCTGCAGCGGTGGCGGCTGCAGTGGCAGCTGCCGGCTGGCGTCCGGAATCGGGCTGAACGCGGAGTAGTAGACCCGGCGCATGCGGTAGTTGCCGTACAGGCTGTCGGCGCTGGCCAGGATCTGCTGGTCGTTTGCCCCGTCCGCGCCGACGATCATCTGGGTGCTCTGCCCGGCCGGTGCGAAACGGGGAGGGCGCGCCCGCGTGCTGCGGCTGGCCGTCGGTGCCACCGCTGCGGGGGCCTTGCGAGCTTCCTTGGCTTCCTCGATGCGCCAGCGCAGTTCCCCCATCGCGCCACGGATGGAATGAACCGTCTTCTCCGGCGCCAAGGCGCTCAGGCCGGCTTCGGTCGGCAGTTCCACGTTGATGGACAGACGGTCGGCATAGCGCCCGGCGCTGGCCAGCAGGTCCGGCGAGGCCTCGGGAATGGTCTTGAGGTGGATGTAGCCGGCGTAGCGGTGCTCTTCGCGCAGTTGCCGGGCTACTTCCACCATCTGTTCCATGGTGTAGTCCGCATTGCGGATGATGCCGCTGGACAGGAACAGGCCCTCGATGTAGTTGCGCTTGTAGAAGTCCAGGGTGAGGGTGACCACCTCATCCACGCTGAAACGTGCACGGGGCACGTTGCTGGAAACCCGGTTCACGCAGTAGGCGCAGTCGTAGACGCAGAAGTTGGTCAGCAGGATCTTCAGCAACGAAACACAGCGGCCATCGGGCGTGTAGCTGTGGCAGATGCCCATGCCCTCGGTGCTGCCGATACCGCCACTGGCGCGCGAATCGCGCTTTCCCGAGCCGCTGGAGGCGCAGGAGGCATCGTACTTGGCGGCATCAGCCAGAATGGCCAGCTTGCGGATGGTTTCCATTGAGGAAACCTACGGATGAGGGGTCTCATTGGATGAGACCGCCCCTGAACTCTTCAGAAAATGGGGATTGGAGGGGATCAAGTCGCAAGTGCACAAACGACTTAATCCCCTCCGTCCCCTTTTTCGTGGGATCAGAAGCCGTGGGTGATGCTGGGCGCGCCCGCCGAAAAATCGGCGTACGGGTCGTGCTCGCCGCTGCTGCCTTCGGACAGGCGGAACTTCAGGGCCAGGCCATCGCGCGAGTCGGCTGCGCGCAGCGCTTCCTCCTGCTCGATGGTGCCGGCCTTGGCCAGCCGGAACAGGCACTGGTCGAAGCTCTCCATGCCTTCTTCCAGCGAGGCTTCCATCGCCGCCTTGATCTCGTGCACCTGGCCGCGGCGCAGCAGGTCGCGGATCATCGGCGTGTTGATCAGCACCTCGGTGGCCGGCAGGCGTCGGCCCTCCTTGTTCTTCACCAGGCGCTGGCTGATCACCGCGCGCAGGTTCAGCGCCAGGTTCATCAGCACGTTCTTGTGCGCGCTTTCCGGGAAGAAGTTCAGGATGCGCTCGATGGTCTGGTCGGCGTTGTTGGAGTGCAGGGTCGCCAGGCACAGGTGGCCGGTCTCGGCGAAGGCGATCGCCGCCTCCATCGTCTCCGCATCCAGGATCTCGCCGATCAGGATCACGTCCGGCGCTTCACGCATCGCGTTCTTCAGCGCGTTGTGGAAGGCATGGGTGTCCAGGCCGACCTCGCGCTGGTTGACGATCGACATCTTGTGCTTGTGCAGGTACTCGATCGGATCCTCGATGGTGAGGATGTGACCGGTGGTGGTGCTGTTGCGGTGGTCGATCATCGACGCCAGCGAGGTCGACTTGCCGGAGCCGGTGGACCCCACCACCAGCACCAGCCCGCGCGGGGTCATGATGACGTCCTTCAGCACCTGCGGCAGGTTCAGCTCCTCGATGCTCGGGATGCGGCTGCGGATGGCGCGGATGACCATGCCGACCTCGCCCCGCTGCTTGAACACGTTGACGCGGAAGCGCCCGGCATCGGGCAGGGCGATGGCCATGTTGAGCTCGAGCTCGCGCTCGAACTGCGGCACCTGGCCCTCATCCATCAGCGAGTAGGCGATCTTCTTGACCATGCCCGGCGGCAGGCCGGTGTTGCCCAGCGGATAGAGCTTCCCCTCGATCTTGATGTAGACCGGTGCCCCGGTGGTCAGAAACATGTCCGAAGCGTTCTTTTCGGTCATCAGCTTCAGGAAGTAGCCGATATCCATTGCGAATTTTCCCCAACGAAACGGCCGACGCCCGTTGCCAGCACGGTGTCGGCTTGACGACAATGGCCGTGAACCGACAACCGGTACGGCCTCCCCAATGAAACGACTTAGCTTCGCACGAATGCGCCATGGCCTGTATGTGATGGCGTTTGCATTCGCACTGTCTGCCCCCGCCTGGGCGCAGGACGCCGCCCTGGAACTGGCGCAGGCCCGGCAGGCGGTCGACAAGGCCACCCAGGCCGATGCCGACCAGTACGCCCCGGACCTGATCGGGCTGGCCCGGCAGGGGCTGGAGCAGGCCCAGCGCGCCGCCGGCGACCGCCGCGAGCGCAAGAACGCCCCGGCGATGGCCCTGCGCGCCGCCGCCGATGCCGACCTGGCCCGCGTCCGCAGTGAGGAAGCCACCGTCACCGCGCAGCTGCAGCTGCGCCGCAACGAGGTCAACCAGCTGCAGCGCCAGCTGTCGACCGGGGAGGACCGCCGGTGAAGCCGATGACCGCCGCAACCCTGGCCGCGCTGCTGGCGTTGCCGACCCTGGCCACTGCCGCCGACAACCCGATGGTGGCGCAGCTGAGCCAGCGCCTGATGGCCATCCAGGCCAACCCCGATACCGCTGAGCTGGGCGCCTTCGAGCGCATGCAGGCGCAGCAGGCGATCGCCACCCTGGACAAGGCCAAGCGCCGCGACCAGGAGCTGGCCACGTACCTGGCCGAGCGCCGGGTGGAGATTGCCGAGACCGCCGTGCGCACCGCGCTGGCCGCGCGCGAGGTCGACCGCCTGGAGCGTACCCGCAGCGACCTGCTGATCGAGGCCAGCCGCCGCGATGCCGCCCGTGCCCGCCAGGAAGCCGAGCAGCTGCGCATGCAGGCGCAGATGCAGGCCGAGGAGGCCGAACGCCTGCGCCAGGCCGCCGAGGCCGAGACCCTTGCCCGCCAGGACGCCGAGAACGCCCTGACCAGCGTGGCCGGCAAGCAGCAGCAGCGTCTGAGCGCTGCCCAGCAGAACGCCGCCAGGCTGGGCCGTGAGGAGGCCGAGCTGGTGTCTGGGCAGAAGCTGCCGGGTTCGAGGTTCGATGCGCGCGGTGAGGTCTTCACCTTCGGGGGCGACGCGTTCGCTGCAGGTGCGTCCAGCCTGTCTGGCGGCGCCCGCAACCAGGCCAAAGCGCTCGCCGAGTACTTGAACATCGGCAAGAAGGGGCGCCTGCGCATCGAGGCCTACGACAGTGCCAACGGCGTGGGCCAGAAGCGTGCCGAAGCGCTGCGCGACGCCCTGGTCGCGGGTGGTGTCGCCAGCAACCGGATCCAGGTCAGTGGCAAGAAGGCTGCGTCCACCCGGGCGCGCTCGGCCGAGGTCATCATCGCGCCGTAATGCATTGATATTGTTTGTTTTTCGTTGCAATGAGCATTCAGCCTGAACCCCGCCCCGGCGGGGTTCGGTCTTTTTGTCGCAGGGGTCTTGTACCCCGCCCTGAGCAGGCGTAGGGTCAATCGTCCGGGACGCAATGCCGCGGACCGGACGATGGGAGGGCCGGGCCGATGCGAGCAGGGCGCGAACCGCAGCAGATCGACGTGCGCAGGCCAGTGCCGCAGGTCGTTGCAGGCGTCCAGGTGGCCATCGACCGGCACTCCTCCATGAACAACGCCCCGTGCCTTGCGGCCGGGGCGTTCGTGTATCTGTCGAAGGAGGTCCATCATGTTTGAAGATCAGCCCCAGAGCGAGATCGACGCCCGTCGCGCGCGTGATCCGGAGTTCAGGGCACTCCATGACCAGCACCGCAAGTTGAACAAGAAGTGCATGGACGCGGAGTTGGGTGTACTCCCGATCGATGATGTCACCCTGGGTCGCATGAAGCGTGAGAAGCTGCTGGCCAAGCAACGTCTTCTGCGAATGTACGAAACACCGCTCCCAACGACGTCCCCCACGCTTTGACGCACGTCGTCACGCCCGGAATGGCGTGACCCGGCCATCGATGGCCCCGCCGGGCGCTCCTGCCCCGGCATCGCGGCACCGCCGATGAGGCGGTCGCGCCAAGGCACCACAGGCAGTGGTGCCTTGGCCCGCAGGCACCACTCACCGATGCGGGCGGTACCGGTCTCCTCGTCGATCCGGGGCCGCCCGCATCCCTCTACGGGCCGGCGGGCGGCTTGCCCGCACCGACCTGACATTCAGCGCCATCCGTCGGATAATCATCGGTCCGGCCCTGCGTGGCGCGAATCGAAAGTCCTCCGAATGCCCATCCATTCTTCCGTCCTCGAACTCATCGGCCAGACCCCGATCGTCAAGGCCCAGCGCCTGGACACCGGCGTCTGCGAGCTTTACCTGAAGCTCGAGAGCGCCAACCCGGGCGGATCGATCAAGGATCGCATCGGCCTGTCGATGATCGAGGCAGCGGAGCAGCGGGGTGACCTGAAGCCGGGGGCGACCCTGGTCGAGGGTACCGCTGGCAATACCGGCCTGGGCCTGGCACTGGTGGCCCAGCAGAAGGGCTACAAGCTCATCCTGGTCGTGCCCGACAAGATGAGCCGCGAAAAGATCTTCAACCTGAAGGCGATGGGCGCCGAAGTGCGCCTGACCCGTTCGGACGTCGCCAAGGGCCATCCCGAGTATTACCAGGACCTGGCCAAGACCATCGCCGAGCAGACCCCGGGCGCCTATTTCATCAACCAGTTCGGCAACCCGGACAACCCGGCCGCGCATGAGTTCGGCACCGGCCCGGAGATCCTCGAGCAGATGGGCGGCGACCTCGACGCCATCGTGTTCGGCTGCGGCAGCTCCGGCACCATGACCGGCCTGTCGCGTGCGTTCGCCAGGCTGTCGCCGAAGACCGAGCTGGTGCTGGCCGATCCGGTCGGCTCGATCCTGGCCGAGTACATCAACGACGGCGTGCTCAACGACAAGTCGGGCAGCTGGCTGGTGGAAGGCATCGGCGAGGACTTCCTGCCCTCGATCTCCGACTTCAGCCGTGTCAAGAAGGCTTACGCCATCAGCGATTCCGAGAGCTTCCACACCGCGCGCGAGCTGCTGGGCAAGGAAGGCATCCTCGGCGGTTCGTCCACCGGCACCCTGCTGGCCGCGGCACTGAAGTACTGCAAGGAGCAGACCACGCCGAAGAAGGTGCTGGTGCTGGTCTGCGATACCGGCAACAAGTACCTGTCGAAGATGTACAACGACTACTGGATGCTGGACAACGGCTTCCTGCAGCGCCCGCAGCACGGCGACCTGCGCGACCTGATCCTGCGCCCGTACGGCCAGCGCGACACGGTGGTGATCGGCCCGAACGACCTGCTGACCACCGCCTACCAGCGCATGAAGCTGTACGACGTGTCGCAGCTGCCGGTGATGGACGGCGACCAGCTGGTCGGCATCGTCGATGAAAGTGACGTGCTGCTGCATGTCTACGGCGACGAAGCGCGCTTCCGCGATACCGTCGCCACTGCGATGGTCAGCAAGCTGGACCGGTTGGACGTGAAGTCGCCGATCGAGGCCCTGCTGCCGGTGTTCGACCGCGGGCAGGTGGCGATCGTGATGGACGGTGACGCCTTCCTCGGCCTGATCACCCGCATCGACCTGCTGAACTATCTGCGCCGTCGCGTGCAGTAAGCCGCTGATCGCTGCCGTTCACCGCTGAATTCCGGTTTATTCGCGTCAAAGCTCGTTAAGGCTGCGCTGATAGACTCCCGATCCTTTGACGGCGCCGCACGTCGGCGCCATTCAGGAAACGACATGTCCAACTCCTCTTCGCCCGACCGCGCGCTGGCCCTGGCCACGCTGGCCATCCACGGTGGCCAGTCGCCCGATCCCAGCACCGGTGCGGTGATGCCGCCGATCTACGCCACCTCGACCTATGCCCAGTCCAGCCCGGGCGAGCACCAGGGCTTCGAGTACTCGCGTACCCACAACCCGACCCGCTTCGCCTATGAGCGCTGCGTGGCCTCGCTGGAAGGCGGTACCCGCGGCTTCGCCTTCGCCTCGGGCATGGCGGCCAGCTCGACCGTGATCGAGCTGCTGGACGCCGGCAGCCACGTAGTGGCCATGGATGACATCTACGGCGGCAGCTTCCGCCTGTTCGAGCGCGTGCGCCGCCGTACCGCCGGGCTGGACTTCAGCTTCGTCGACCTGACCGATCTGGCGGCCTTTGAAGCCTCGATCACCCCGAAGACGAAGATGGTCTGGATTGAAACCCCGACCAACCCGATGCTGAAGATCGTGGACATCGCCGCGGTGGCCGCCATCGCCAAGCGCCATGGCCTGATCGTGGTGGTGGACAACACCTTCGCCTCGCCGATGCTGCAGCGCCCGCTGCTGCTGGGCGCCGATCTTGTGCTGCACTCGGCCACCAAGTACCTCAATGGCCACTCGGACATGGTCGGTGGCATGGTCGTGGTCGGCGACAACGCGCCGCTGGCCGAGCAGATGGCGTTCCTGCAGAACTCGGTGGGTGGCGTGCAGGGCCCGTTCGACAGCTTCCTGGCCCTGCGCGGCCTGAAGACCCTGCCGCTGCGCATGAAGGCGCATTGTGCCAATGCGATGGCGCTGGCGCAGTGGCTGGACAAGCATCCAGCGGTGGAGAAAGTGATCTACCCGGGCCTGCCCTCGCACCCGCAGCATGAGCTGGCCGGCAAGCAGATGGCGGGCTACGGCGGCATCGTCTCGATCGTGCTCAAGGGCGGTTTCGAAGCCGCCAAGCGCTTCTGCGAGAAGACCGAACTGTTCACCCTGGCCGAGTCGCTGGGCGGCGTGGAAAGCCTGGTCAACCATCCGGCGGTGATGACGCATGCCTCGATCCCGGTCGCGCGCCGGGAGCAGCTGGGGATCAGCGATGCGCTGGTAAGGCTCAGCGTGGGTGTGGAAGAGTTGGGGGATCTGCAGGTGGATCTGGAAGGAGCATTGGCTTGAACACCGAAACTATTTTGAAGGCGGAAGCTGATCGGCGTCCGGTCCGAATCAGCAGCCACGATACTCAGATGAAGGCTCTCCCGGCGTTCATTCGTGACATTGCCGAAGGCATGGGAGCCTGGCGTGCTTGGACGGCGTTGGCACTACTTGACATCAAGCACAAGTATCGCCGATCAGTCTTGGGTCCCTTCTGGATTACCATCAGCATGTTTGTGCTGATCCTCGGTATTGGCCTGCTCTACAGCCAGTTGTTCCGGATGAACCTTCGGGACTATCTGCCCTACATCGCTCTTGGCGATATTGTGTGGATCTACATCTCGACCACAGTGCAGGAGGGATGTACCACGTTCACTGCTTCGGAGAATCTGATCCGTTCGATGCGGCTGCCAATGACGCTTCATGTGATGCGGTTGGTGACACGAACCTTCATCGTGTTCCTGCATGGGGCAGTCGCCTATCTGCCGTTTGTTGTATTTCTCAAGATCGAGCCGGAGCTGGTTTGGTTGCTCGCTTTGCCGGGCGTTGCCCTGATTGTGCTGGCGACCATTCCCATTACGGCGATATTCGGCATGCTGTCTGCTCGCTTCCGCGACCTGCAACCCGCGATCGCGAACTTCATGCAGCTCGGCTTCTTCATGACGCCGATCATCTGGAAGGCGGACATGCTGGGCCCGCATCGTTGGGTTGCCGATATCAATCCAATCTACCACTTCATCCAGATCGTGCGCATGCCGCTGATGGGACAGGTTCCAGAAGCGCACTCGTACTACTTCGTACTCGCCTTCATCGCCGCGGCGTTTGTGATCGCGCTTCCCTTCCTGGCGGCAAATCGCCACAAGATCTCGCTGTGGGTGTAACACCATGACCTTCATTGAAGTGGTCGACTGCAGCGTCCAGCTGCCGATCTATGGCACCAACAACCGCTCCATGAAGGGAGCCATCATGTCCGCCGTTACCGGCGGGCGCGTGGCTCCCACCAGCCGCAACGTGACCGTGGTGGATTCTCTCCAGAACGTCACCTTCAACCTGCGTGAGGGTGACAAGCTGGGTCTCGTCGGCCATAACGGAGCAGGCAAGACCACGTTGCTGAAAACACTTGCGGGCGTTTATGAGCCAACTTCTGGCTACATCCGCAGCCAGGGGCGCGTTGCCAATCTGCTGGACGTGACGATGGGCATGGATTTCGAAGCAACCGGTGTCGAGAACATCCGGTTGAAGGGGCTGCTGCATGGGCTTTCCCGTGCTGAGATCCAAAGCAAGATCCCGCAGATCTGCGAGTTCTCGGGCCTTGGCCCGTATGTGAACATGCCGGTGCGCGTGTACTCCAGTGGCATGATGGTGCGTCTGGCGTTCTCGATTGCCACCAGTTTCGATGCCGAGATTCTGCTGATGGACGAATGGTTGGGTGTCGGCGATGCGGACTTCAACGCCCGCGCTCAGCAACGCCTCGCCGAAATCGTACAGAAGGCCAGCATTCTGGTCCTGGCCAGCCACAATCAGGACATCATCGCCGCTAATTGCAATCGCATCATGCATCTTGAGCATGGGCGCATCACCAGCGATCAGCCGATAGAGGCCCGTGCCTGATGAATACTCGTAACCGGGACTACTGGATCAACAGGAGCGGTGATCTCTATGCCGACCAGCAGAAGATCCGGCGTGAGGCGGGCAACAGCAATTACGCCCGGCAGGAAGCGTGGCTGGTGGGATTCCTCGCCGAGCGTTCCGAACAACTGGGGCGGCCGGTTCGGGTTCTGGACTTCGGGGTGGGCTTCGGACGTCTTGCGCGGTTGCTGCCGCAGCATGCCTTCGTGGACTACTTCGGTTTCGATATCTCCCCTGCTATGGTGGAGCCACTGCTGCGTGAACCGCCTGTTGAACTGGCCGCAGACATCGGGCATCGCATCCGCGTCGGATCTTCGTTGGCCGACGCCATGCAGGGCGAGCAGTTTGATGTGATCTTCACCGTCTCGGTGTTGATCCACAACGACCGCGAACAGGCGGCAGACGTACTTGCACAGATGCGTGCGTTGCTGGCGCCCGAAGGGCGGCTGTGCTTCATCGAGAACCGACCGGTGTCGATCAGCCTGCTGGCCAACCTGTGGCACGCAGGTTGCTGGAGTCATGATGTTGCCGGCACGTTGGCGCCGGACATGAATGTGGACGTCGAAGACGGAATCCTTTCGGACCATGCCATCTACATTCTGCACGAATCCGCCGCCGGGATCCCACGCCAGCTTCGTGTGCCGGGCGCCCGCGGGTTTGAACCGATCACCGCCGGTGACTACCTGTTGCGGACGCTGGAAGCTACCACGGCTGTTGCGCGTGGCATGGAAGTGGAAAGTGCCACGCTTGGCGGCGACATCGCGCAGATGCGTGATGCGGTGGAGCTCTATCGTCAGGCCGAAGAACGCGCGCGAACGAATCTGGACATCGCGCGACAGCATCTAGGCGATGACGTGGGCCTGCTGGATGGTATAGGCCATCTTACCGCAGCCATTGATGCGCTTCCGGCATTGGCGATGCGTATCGGCGTGCTGGCTGGCGAGACCTCCGTGCAGCAGGTCCAGTCCTTGGAGCGGATTGAAGCGCTGCATGCGCGTGAAGCGACGCTTGTCGAATCGCTGGCGCAGCAGGAGCGAGAGCTTGAGCAGGTGCAGGCCCGGTTGGAAGCTGCCCAAAGCGCCAACCAGCACCTGCAATGGCAACAGGGCCTCCGTGAGCAGGTCCGCCAGGTCCTGAGCAGCCGAACGGAAGAGCGCGCCATGCCATACCTCGAAGCGCCGGTGGGTGGCAGTGCCTCGGTCGGTCAGCCGGCACCTCCGGTGTACGAATTCAACGCCCGCCGTGACATGCGATTCGCACAGGCTGTGGTTGGGCATGAGCGGGTCTGCCACATCATGCATCAGGAGTGGTTCGGTATCCGTGCGGCCTGCGGCTCGCTCCCGGGACACAAGCTTGCGGTGACCAGTACCTCAGCGCCCGGCGCCGGCGATGTTGAGGAGGTGGCCCGTCTGCTTGCCGCCAACAAGGTGAATCGGCTGGTTATTCATGGATTCTCCGATGGCATGTTGCAGTGGGTGAAAGGCCTCGCTGCAGTCGGATTCGACCGGATCTACATGGTCTGGCATGGCGCGCCCTCGATGTGGATCCATGTTGAAGAACGGCGCCTGTTCGCGTTGGCCTACAAGGCGGTCCGCACTGGTCTGATCCGCAGGGTCAGTGTCATGCGCGCAGGTTCCCATGCGGCGCTTGCAGATGTAGCGGGCTGGCAGAGGCAAGTCTATAACATGCCGCCAGCCTATACCGGCAAGCGCATTCCACGGCGGGCGACCGGAGCCACCGTATTCATTCCGTCCTGGAACCTGATTCACAAGAACATCTTCACGAATGCCGCAGCCGCGGCTGCAACCGCGGAAGTGGCAAACATTTGGCTGATGGCGGATGATTTCGCGTTACCGTACCGGGTGGACAAGAATGTTAAGCGTCTTCCAAAACTCAGCCAGTTGCAGATGATGGAGGCGATGTCGCAAGCCGATGCAGTGATGAATGCCTCCATCGTCGACTGCCATCCGATGGTGGAGTTGGAGGCACTTGCTGCCGGTACTCCCGCGCTGCGGGGACGTCTGGGGATGGATGCGCTGGAAGACCATCCCTATGTCGAGATTACCCAGGTGGCCGATCCACTCAGCGTTGCCGATGTGCGCCAGACGCTGCGCCGGATATTGGCGGCTCCCGCAGTGGAGATGGATGACATGATGTCGTCCTACTCGCGCCAGATGGTGGCGTTGTCCTTCGAGCGATATTCAGAATTTATGGAAATCTAAAAATGGGCTTGAGGGTTTTCGTTACCCGCGAACTTTTCCCCTTTACCGCCGGTGGCATTGGACGCGTGATCGCGAACATGCTGATGACCGCGCCGGAAGAAGATCGCGCGGAGATGGCAGTACTTTACGTCGGCGACAACGTCGAGGCGGACGCGTTCGCGGTCGCCCACCCGGGCGTGACCTTCCTCGCGTGGCCGCATTCGCGCTTTCAACAAGTAGACGAGCGTGGGGAGATTTTCCCGCCAATGTCGGCGTTCACCCACAGCATGCTGCATTGGGAATCGGTGCATGTGCTGCAGGGGCTGCTCGAGCTGGAACGCCTGAAAGGCCCGCTTGAGTATGTCGAGTTCGTGGACTGGGGGGCACCTGCGTTCGCCGCAACCCAGGAAAAGCTGCTTGGCAGCGCATTGACGACGGCCACGCTGGCGGTGCGCCTGCACACTACAGACAGCATCCTGGCCGATTTTGAGCCGCGCGTGCAGAGTGTGCACGGGTTGAATCTCTTTGACCTGGAGCGAAAGGCACTGGCCGATTGCGATATTATCGTCGGTCAGATCGCGCCGGTTGCCGAGGCGTTCCGCGTGTTCTACGGCTTCAGCGAGGAGGAGTGGACTCCACGCCTGCGCCTGCATGCTCCGCCGGTGTTGCTGGATACGATGCAGCCGGTCACGCAGACCACCTTGATCGATGATACAACGCCGCTGTTGTTCACTTCGAAACTGCAGGATATCAAGCGCCCGGATACTTTCATCCGTGGCTGCATCCAGTTCCTGCGGGACAGGCCGCGTTATCAGGGCAACATTGTTTTCCTGGCGCATTCTTTTGATGTGAGCTATCAGGAGTATGTCATCTCGCTGGTGCCGGAGGACCTGCGCAGCCGGGTGGTGTTTGCCCGGGGCGTAACCGGTGCGGCGCGCGAGAAGAGCATTTCTGGCGCGGTATGCGTATTCCCATCGCCGTGGGAGTCTTTCTGCCTTGCTGCGTACGAGGCATCGCTGTCAGGCGCAGCCTGCGTGCTCAACGCGCAGAATCCGGCTTTCGGGCCGGGCAGTCCGTGGCGGGATGGATACAACTGCAGCACGTTTGATGGGAGTGCCGAAGATCTGGCACGCGCGCTTTGCGGCCTGTTTGAAAGCACCGCCGGCCGACTGTCGCCGGTCGAGGTGCCGAAGGACCCGCTTCCTTGGAAGGGGCTTGATCCGGTGGCAATACCTGCTGCGATTCCCCTGGACAGGCAATTGACCGTAGTCGTCGTCAACCGCGATAGTGCGGGCCGCGTATTGAATACGCTGGATAGCATCCTCGCGTCCAATCTGACGCTTGACAAGCTGATCGTGATTGACGATGCCTCGCGGGACCCACGCGATATCGCTGCGCTGGACCAGCTGGGTAGCAATGATCCGCGTTTGTCCGTGCATCGGCTTGCGGTGCCCGTTGGTGACGCTGTAGCGCGCAACATGGGCCTTGCGCTGGTTGAGACGCCGTTTGCTGGATTCGTGCGTGGTGGTGACCAGTTGCTGCCGGGCTTCCTCAAGGTCGCGGTGAGCGCATTGGCGTCGCACCCGGATTTTGATGTGGTCGTGGGGCAGGTGGGCGTGACCGTGGATCCCGATGATGTAATCGCCGGCAATGTCGCCCCGGATGGATTCCGCATTTTCTATGGTGAAGGACGCCTCGCAGGACTCTACGAGAACCGCCTGGCACCGGAAAGCTACGTGATCCGGACCGAGGTTGCCAGGCGCTTCGCATTCGATCCCGTCATTCCTGCACTTGAAGTATGGGAAATGATGCTGCGCGCCTGCCAGTCGGGTGCGCGCTTCATGGTGACTTCCGCCGTGAACGTGCTTGCACGGCATCAGGGGCAACCAGATGAACGGCACTTGGAGCAGATCCAGATCGCGATGCGCCGGCGCCTGCAGCGCAAGCGCGTGCGTGTCGGCTCACTGGAGGTGCCTGCGTACTTCATCTTCGGTGCGCATGTATCGCCGAGCGGGTTCATGGGGGATGCCTCCAACGCGGAAATGGCCTATCGGCTGCAGGCACTGATGGAAAGCGAGTCCGTGCGCTACACCCTGGCACTTGCCAGGCTTCTGCAGAAGCGGGCGCCATGGGTACTGCGCTTGGGTAAATGGTCGGTGCAGCGACTGGCGCCGATCTATCGCCGATTGCGGTGAGCGTTCCGGGGCAGCATCGATGCATGTGATCGTCATCCAGCTGGCGTGTTGGCGTGTTGGCGGAGAGCGGGCTGCATTGGCGCGTGCCCGCCTGCGCGCGATGCCCGCTGCTTCGGTGCTGATCGTTGGTGAGGGAGCGCCGCCCGCCGACCTGCTCGAGGAGTGTGCAGAGAGACGCACGCTGTGTGTGAATTCGCCTTTGCATGCGATGCAGGGCCGACGGTTGCCTGATGTCCGCCGCAGTGGTGACGCGGAGCAGCTCGGTTGGTCATTGGCGGTGATGGCGGCGCTTCGGGCGCTGCAGCAGGATGTGCACCTGGACTGTGTGGAGATTCCATCGTGTGGTGCGCTGGCCTATGCACTTCTCCAGGAGCGAGCTCTGTCAGAGGTGTTTGACACTACGCGCGTGATGTTGCGGTTTGACGGCATCCAGGCCATCGAAGTCCTGAGGCAGGGACGCAATGTCGAGATGACTGCGCTGATGTTGATGGACATGGAGCGGATGTGCCTGGAGCAATGCGACCAGGTTCTGGTCGATAGTCAGGCGATCGCGGAATCCTTGCAGCGCTTCCTTCCAGGCAGCCAGAGGCCGCTTCACCTGCAGGCGACGCTGCTGGATTCAGCCGGACTCGTGTCGGAGCAGCATGCAGTGGGTTCAGCACTGGCTTGCGTCGCAACCGAAGCGCCTGCTCTCAGGCAGTGCCTGCGGGCGATTTCCGGTTACCTGCAGCAGAGCAATGATGGTCTGCTGCAGGTCTCGGTCGTCTGCCAGCCTGCGCTTCTATCCGAAGTGCTGCATGTGGTGCCTGCTGCCCTACGCCATCGTTTCCAGGAAGCGCCTGCAGATTGCCTGCGCGCTTCGCCCATGCGTGTGGTCATGCCTGATCGCTGGTCTGCAGGCTCGGCTCTGGCGCGGGAGCTGCTTGCTCATGGCCATAGCCTGATTGTGGATGTCGCCAACCCGGCGCTGGCTGCCGCACAGGGGTGGGAACAGGGGCGGACCCATCTTGGCTACACGGATGCCCGTGGGCTGTTCGAAGCGCTGCGGGCTTCGCAGCAGTGGGTGCCCACCCGTCACCTGCGGATGGGGCCTTCCCCGCCGCTGCCCAAGCTTGACGTTGGTACGCAGGGCCCAGCCAAGGTCTCCGTGGTCGTGCCCTGCTACAACATGGGCCGCTGGCTGCCGCAGACCTTGCGCAACATACAGCAGTTTTCATGGAACGATCTGGAGGTCATCGTTGTTGACGATGGATCGACGGATCCCGGCACGGTGCAGCTCATCGAAGAGCTGGAAGCAAGCCCCACCGCTGGCCTGCGCGTGGTCCGTCTTGAGTTCAACCAGGGATTGTCTGCTGCCAGGAATGCCGGCGTTGCCGCAGCGCAGGGTGAGTTCACCCTGTGCCTGGACGCGGATGATCTGGTGTCGCCAGAGTTTGTTTCGATTGCTGTACGAGCACTGCAGCGACAGCCTGCGCACGACTTCGTTGTTCCCCGCTGCGCCTATTTCTTCGGTGACGATTCTGCGCTTGATGTGAACGAGTTGCGGCTCGGTCAGGGCTTGCCAATGGTTGGTGCGGCATTTGATTCCGGTGCGCTGGGCAATCGTTTCTCAACGGCGACCAGCCTGGCGCGGACTTCGGTACTTCGTGCACTCGGCTATGACGAAAGCCTGCGTTCCTATGAAGACTGGCAGCTTTACCGTCGCGCGCTGCAGCAAGGCAGTCGTTTCGTTGTCACCAATGACGTACATTTTTTCTACCGGCAGCGCCCGGATTCAATGATTCACGATCCGGCCATGCGCGCTCGCCACAGCCTGCTTTATGCGGAGATGGTGGGCGGGGCGACGTTGGTTGGACAGGGGCCGGTGGTTTCACCGAACCTGCTGGGGGCGCTGGCCGCTCCCCCGCGAATCGATGGGAGCTCATCGGGGCTGTTGCTAGGTGGCGTTGTCGAAGCGCTCGACGAGATGCAGGCATTGCGCCGTAGTCGCATCGTCGGGCTGGGATACAGATTGGCGGCGCTGTTGCGGCGGCTACGTCGTTGAGATGCGTGGCAATACCATCGCATCTCAGTGGCTCACCCGGCAGAAGCTACTGCGATCTGCTCATCAGAATCTGTTGCCATCTCCAAGTATCCCGACACATCTTGGCCAGATCCAATTTCGCGCTCCAGCCCAGCCGGCATTCTGCAAGTGATGGATCAGCCCAGCATTCACCGATATCGCCTGGTCTCCGGCCAACGATCTCGTAGGGTACCGGTCGTCCCGATGCTTCGCTGAAAGCCCTGATGACATCGAGTACCGAGTGGGGTATTCCGGTTCCCAGATTCAATGCATTCAAACCGGAAAGATCATGTAGTGCCTCCAGTGTTCGAATATGTGCTGTGGCCAGATCGCATACGTGGATGTAGTCCCGGACGCCGGTTCCATCAGTCGTCGCATAATCCGCACCGTATACCGAAACATGCGAGCGAAGCCCGGCTGCAACCTGGGCGATATAGGGCATCAGATTGTTGGGAGTGCCACTGGGTTCTTCCCCCAGTAGCCCGGAGTCATGTGCGCCCACCGGATTGAAGTAACGGAGATTGATCGCCTGCAGCAACGGGTCGGCCAGTTTTGCATCGTTGATGATCTGCTCGACGAAGAGCTTCGTGCGACCGTACGGGCTTGTCGCTGAAGTGGGGGCGCTTTCATTTATAGGGCAATGGGAAGAATTTCCATAAACCGTTGCCGATGAGCTGAAGACGAGCTTGTGACACGCATTACGCTGCATGCATTGGAGCAGGTTGATCGTCCCAGCAACATTGACATCGTAGTAAGCCAGAGGCACAACTGCACTTTCTCCCACGGCCTTGAGAGCCGCGAAGTGCATGACCGCCTCGGGGCGCTGCTGGAGGAAGGCACGGTCAAGGATCGCGCGGTCCCTGATGTCGCCTGTGATGATGTTCACTGCGCGGCCGGTGAGCATGTTGAGTCGTTCGCCCACGTCCGGCCGGGCATTGCTGAAGTCATCGACGACGGTGACGTCGTGCCCCCCAAGCAGAAGCTCGGCACAAACGTGGCTCCCTAGGTAGCCTGCTCCACCGGTGACCAAAACGCGCATTTTCTGATCCTGTAATCGGCAAGCTTCATTGTTGCATACATGGCCTGCCAGGCTCACGCTGGTCTGATGACACGTTGACTAGCCCCCTGTTGCTGGCTCAAAATCCGCAGTTAGCTTGAATTTATCTACCTTAGGCGACCCCGTGAATAGAACCCTACGCTTGCAACGAGTCAGAGCGCTGATGGCGACGCCCACAGCGCCATTGCTCAGATTGGCCCTGCTGGGAGTCGGCCTGGTTCTGGTGCTCCTGCCTGGCGTGCTTCTGATGCGGGAGTTGCTGCACGTTGGCATGCAGGAAGACGCGATGATCGGACTGCGTCATCTGCGCAACATGCTCGAGGGCAGCGGATTCGTGTACAACCGCGGTGAATCGGCACTCGGCGCGACAAATCCGCTTTTCTGGATCTTCTCGTTCCTTGCCATCAAGCCATTCTACTTGGCAAGTCCGTCCCTCGACGTGCTGGTGGCGCACTACTATTTCTGCGGGTTTGCGCTGCTGGCAGCGGCTATCGCCTTTGCAATGGCCGTGCCCTCGCGGACTCGCACTGTGTCGGTTGCTTCCACGGCGCTGCTGAGCGTCCTGTTCTTCTGGCCCCTGCGCTTCCTGTATCTGGGGCTTGAAGGGCCGTTCATGCTCGTATGTGTTGGCGTTCTTGGCCTGCTGGCTGTCCGATCTCTGGGCGCGCGGGACGGTCTGCTCGCAACACTGGTTGGCTTCCTGTCATGGAACCGGCCGGAAATTGCACTCATTCTGATTCCTGCAGTCCTCTTCTATGCACTGCTGATGTCGGACAAGTCGAGCCGTATCCGAGTCTCCGTCGGCTATCTGGCAGGCGCAGTGGCATTCCCGTTGATGCTGAAGCTCGTATCCGGCGCTTACATCGTGGGCACAGTGCAGGCGAAGGCATACTTCGGCAATCCCAGTCCACCGTACAGTCTTGATTTCTTCGTACAGCGGATCACCTATCTGGACTCGTTCATCGGTCTTGGTGGTGGGGTGACGGTGCTTCTGCTGGTGGGCATTTTCGTTTCTGCAATCATCGGCATCCTCGATTTCCTGCAAGGTGATCGCAAGCAGATGCCGTGGGTTCGAGGCGTGTACCCCGCGTTCGTCGCAGGATATTCGTGTTTCGTCCTGTTCATTCCTTCTCTGTGGGAATGGTATGTAACTTTCTGGCTTTCCTTCGCGCTGGTCCAGTATGGCGTTCTCATCAGTCGGGGAATCAGTTGCTGCTTCTCAGCACTGCGTGGCAATGTAGGCACAGTCGTGCTGGGCGTCACAATTGTGCTGTTGTCTACGAGTTGGTTGATGGGGCACCGACTCGCAACCCAGCGCACGGAGATCGTCGGTTGGATTACCCAGGATGCGGGTTTTCGTGGTCACTTGTCCAAGGAACTGAACGAGCGTTGGCATGCTCGCTCGGTCTGGATGGAGGCTGCTGGCTGGCAGGGTTATTTCAACAATGCGCGCATCTTCGACGAAGTTGGGCTGGTGGATGGTGAAACACAGCCGCTGGCACAGAAGTACGGTTGCGCGTATTTCGTTTCTGCGCTCAAGGAGTTGCAGCCACAATTCGTCATCAAGAGGCAGTTCGAGATGGACCGGAACGTGATGCTGACGCCTCCGCGCAGTTGCCCGAACGCGCCTCTCTTCTCGAATGATGCGGATCGGCTCTGGTTTGATTCCAACTATGAGGCCGTGGAGCACTACGGAACGCCCGCTCCCGGTTACTTCGGAGAGTATTCATTCCTCGTCCTCTACCGTAGCCGCAACAAGTAGCGGATACCTGCCCCCGGTTGGCGTCCGACGGCAGCAGGGCAGCGGAGGCAGAGCGTCCGCTGCGCCTACAGAGACGACGATCTGCTCGATGGGCACACTAGTTGATCGCTGTACCTAGGTCGTCTGTCGGCGCAGGGATCGACGTCCTTGCCACTGCCTCCGCTGGGGCGTCCCTTCAAGCATGACGGGGCTAGTCGCGAGCGGTAGGGGGAAGGGCAGATGCATGATCAATGATCGCGCAGGACAACGGCAGGCTTGGCGCTCCAGCTATTCTCCGGTCCACTGTGCCTCGTGGGTGGGATATTCCTCCCGTGCGGCGTGCTGCATCGCCGGCAACGTGTCAGCCGGTGTCCGGCGCTCTCAGTCATGACGGGGGCCTGGCACCGCCGTCTTCTTGAAGACAAAGTGCGAATCAAGCCTGTACTTCAACGCGTAGCCGGTGCTCAGGCCAATGACTCCTCCGACATACCTCATGGCGTCTCCTTCAAACATGAAGTGGAAAGCAGCTTCGGTCCCCCAGAAAATCAGCGTCGTCGCCAGTCCCATAACTACATAGAGGGTGAATGTCTTTGCTTCTTGGTAGGCGTTTTCTGAGCTATGGCCGAAGATGAAGTGCTTGTCGAGGAAGTACTTGCACAACAGGCCTGTTGCAGTTCCAAGCACGACAGACGCCGGCACCGAATATGGTCCCTGATACAAAAGAATAGCCAAGGCCTGGGTGCCGATGTTGACCAGAATGGAGGCGGCCGCAAAGCTCGAGTAGGCAAAGATCAAACGTGAACTGCTCAAAGCTTGATCCTGCGGAAAATGAACTCTGGGATATTCTTGATGATCATCATTACCGCCCACCAGAAGCGAGGCAGGTAAGCGACGGATCTGCGCTTTCCAATTGCCTTGAGAATCCCGTTGGCCACCTGCTCTGGTGTCGCCCAGAGTGCTCCCTTCTTGAACGCGGCTGTCATTGGTGTATCGACGAATCCAGGCTTGATGACCAGTACATTGACGCCGCTCGCGTGCAGGCGCTGGCCAAGCCCGCTTAGATAGGTAGTAACGGCGGCTTTTGCACTGCCGTATAGGTAATTGCTGGCGCGACCGCGATCGCCCGCCACCGAGGAGATCACGGCCAGAGTAGCGCCATGCCGTAGACGCTGTGCAAGTGCAGCGGCAAGAGCGATCGTCGCGGTGGCATTCGTGGCGAACTCTTGTAGTGATAGGTCCACAGAGGCATCGCAGGCGGCCTGGTCCGGCAGAGTGCCGTGGGCGATTAGAACGGTATCGATGCCCCCCAACGCTGCCCATGCGTTGTCCAGCAGTCCACCGTGTGCGGCTACATCGTTCACGTCCAGAACCCCGGTCTCCACACGCTGGGCGCCGCGCACGCGTAAGTCGGCGGCAATGGCAGCAAGCTTCCCGGCGCTACGGCCGACCAGATAGAGCGCCGCGGCACGTCCGGAGTATTGGCGTGCTACCGCCTCGGCGATGGCCGATGTCGCGCCGATGATCAGGATCTTCTGCATGGTTACTCCATCACCCGACGCCAGAAGCCGGATGAGAATCGAGGGTCGATGAAATGGGAGAACTGCTCCCAGGCCGGATAGGCCTGGCGGAACAGCGCGCCGGACATGCGTGCGTCCTTGGCCGGATACACCGCGCCACCGGCGTCGCTGACGATGCGATCGAGGCGCTCCAGCATCGTAAGCAGGCCCGGGCCGTCATTGGGGAAATCGAGGGCCAGGGTTGTGCCTGGACGCGGGAAGGAAAGCATCCCCGGCGACGGGATGTCGCCAAACTCCTTGAGAACAGCCAAGAACGAGCCGCGACCGCTGCGGGCGATTTCAGCCAGCAAGGCTGCTGTCGCATCGCGAGCGTGCGCAGGCGGCAAAACGCACTGGTGCTGCAGGAAGCCTCGCGGTCCGTACATGCGGTTCCAGTGGTTGATGCCGTCCAATGGATAAAAATAGCTCTGGTAATGCGACACATGGCGTGCCCGATGCGCGGGCTGCCGCCAGTAGTACAGCGTGTTGAATGGACGCAGAGTAAGTCCGTTGACCAACGAGACCGGGGGGACCAACGGCATGCTGCGTCGTGGGGCTGAACTGGGCGTGGCCGCTTGAGCGTCACCTGGTGCGTGGTCGCCGCGAAGAAAATGGCCACGGCCGACGTTGCGCCCTTTGGCAAGGCAGTCGATCCAGGCCACCGTGTACTCATAGCCTGCTGCAGAATCCCGGGAAAGCTCGAAGAATTCATCAAGATTGCCGAATCGGATCGACTCGGTTTCGATCCATGGGCCGGGTACCCGGCGAAGCTGCAGTTCGGCCCAGGTAATGAATCCGGTCAGGCCCAATCCCCCTGCGGTGGCCGCGAATAGTCTACTACTGTCAGCTGCCGTGAGTTGCTGGCGCGAACCATCGCTGCGTAGCAGCTCCAAGCGCAGCACATGATGGCAGAAGGTCCCGGCGCGATGGTGGTTCTTGCCGTGCACGTCATTGCCAATGGCGCCGCCAACGGTGGCGTAGCGTGTGCCCGGTGTCACGGGCAGGAACCAGCCACGTGGCAGTGCAATATCCAGTATGGAGGCCAAGGTTACGCCGGATTCGCAGCGCACGATGCCGGTAGCGGGATCAAAATCGATGAATCGGTCCAGCCCGTGGCTGGTGAGCAGCGTGGCATCCGGGTTCAGGCAGCTGTCGCCATAACTGCGGCCATTGCCGTGAGGCAGCACCGAGCCCCCGTCGACAGGCAATGGCAGCGGAACGTCGCGGTCGAAAACCGGCACTATCCGCTGATTGACTCGCGGATAGCGCCCCCAGGATTGGCCGGCAGGTGCACTCATATTGCGATCAGGACAATGAGGAGGCACGAGCCGATCACGATTTGACTACTACGGTCTGTCGCAGCGAATACGATGGGATCGTCATGCATGTCGCCACGGTGAGAGACGATCCACATGCGGCTGATCCAGTACAACAGGATCGGACAAAGGAGCCATAGCAGCTTCGGGCTGGTGTATAGCTCAAGGCTTTCGGGGCTGTTGATGTACAGCGCGAATACCAACACGCCTATGTAACCCGCGGCGGCTCCCAATGATTGCACCAGCGGCAGGTCGGCCACGGAGTAGCCACGGCCGATGGCCACTTCCTTGCCACTGGCCAGCGCCGAAGCCAGTTCCGTATAGCGCTTGAGCATGGCCAGGCTGAGGAACACGAACATCGAGAAAGCCAACAGCCAGAACGAGAGTTCAGAGCTGATCGCCACCGCGCCGCCGATGATACGCACCGTGTACAGCGCCGCCAGCATTACGACGTCAATCATCACAATGCGCTTGAGCCTGAGGGAGTAGCTCAGTGTCATTACGTAATAGCACAGCAACACGCCGGCGAAGGCTGGGCTACAGGCTAGGGCGAGTGCGAATCCGGCCAGCGTGATCAGCGGGGCTGCCAGCAGCCCGTGCAGCAATGGGAGCGTCCCGGCGGCAAATGGCCTCCGGCGCTTGCGCGGATGCATACGATCGGGAGTTAAGTCCAGAAGGTCGTTGAGCAGGTAGACGCCTGACGCGCACAGGCCGAATGCCAAGAAGGCTACCCCGGCATCGACGACCGAGCCGATGTCGAAGAAGCGATGGGCGGTCAGCAAGGGCACCAGCACCAGCAGGTTCTTCAGCCACTGATAGACGCGAAGGGCCTTGATCCAGGTGAGCAGGCCGCCGTTCTGAGATGGCAGGTGGGCCAGGACTTCCGTCCGCCTGCTTGCCGCGCGGACCAGCCCATTGCCATTGTTGACAACAAGGGCTCCTCCGGCGTGTGCCCAGACCTTCAGGTCGACCTGGCCGTTACCCATATAGTCGAAGCCGCGTTCACCGAAGCGCTCCGCCAATGCCTGCCCTTTGTTGGTGCCGGACAGGTTGGTGAACCCATCGCTGGCCATGACCTCTTCGAACAGGTCCAGATGGTCGGCAATGGGTTGGACCAGCAGCCGGTCCGACGCCGTACACAGTACGCGCGGCCGTTGCGTGGTGGTGCGTAGAATTTCCAGGACCCGCTCGTCATAAGGCAAAATTGTTGCGGGCAATTGTACGCGCGAGGCCAGTTGTCGCTTCACATACGCCTTGCCTTTCAACAGCCAGAAGGGAATCAGGAAGACATACAGTGGATTGTGCGCCAACAGCGCCAACAAGGACTCGTAGAGGATGTCAGAACGCAGTAGGGTTCCATCAAGATCCACGCATAGCGGTCGATTGGAAGCCGTCACAGAGGAAAGCCCCGGTTCGTAGCCGCATTGTTTTGTCGCATTTTCATGCCTTTCATGGTTACCGGTGACGAGGCGAATGATAGATGATGGCAACCTCGGTAATCGCTATCGAGATTCAGGCGCGAGGCTCGCGGTACGCCGGCTGCCGCTCATGTGCTTTACGGGGGGCGTTCAGCCCAGTCGTCGGGCTCATCCGTTTGAACGATAGGCAGTTATCCGTGATCCTGCGCCAGGAGGAGCGGAGGGTCCGCCGGTCGGCTGTGCAGGAACGGAGTATCTGATCCAGACAGGTGCCCCGGCAACCCGGTTACGCACCGGGCTGCCATTGGGTGGTCTGGTCTCCCGGCAGTTAATAGCGTACTTGCCGGAAGTGAGGCTTACAGCGCCTTTTCCAGCTCCGGCAGGATCGTAAACAGATCCCCCACCAGGCCGATATCGGCAATCTCGAAGATCGGCGCATCGCCGTCCTTGTTGATCGCGACGATCGTGCCGGCGTCCTTGATGCCGGTCAGATGCTGGATCGCACCGCTGATGCCCACCGCCACATACAGCTCAGGGGCGATGATCTTGCCTGTCTGGCCCACCTGCAGGTCGCTGGGCACGTAGCCGGCATCGACCGCAGCGCGCGAGGCACCGACGGCGGCACCGAGCTTGTCGGCCAGCTGGAAGATCACCTTGAAGTTCTCTTCAGAACCGACGCCGCGGCCACCGGAGACCACGCGCTTGGCGCTCTGCAGGTCCGGGCGGTCGCTGGCACCTGCGGCGAGGCCGACGAAGCGGGTGTGGGTCGGCAGGACAGCATCGACGCTGGCTGCTTCGATGGCGGCGCTGCCGCCCTGGGCCGCTTCCGGCCACGAGGCGGCACGCACGGTGGCGACCACGATCTGGTCGGCCGGAACTTCCACGGTGATGATCGCGTTGCCGGCGTAGATCGGGCGCTTGAAGGTATGGTTGCCTTCAACGGTCATCAGGTCGGAGACCTGGTTGACGCCCAGTAGCGCGGCCACGCACGGCATCAGGTCCTTGCCGAAGGTGGTCGACGGGCCGAACACGTGGGTGTAGCCCTTGGCCAGCTGCGCGATCTGCGGCGCCAGCACCTGGGCGATGGCCTGCGCGTTGGCAGCGTTGGCCACGGTCAGGACCTTGGCGACGCCGGTGATCTTCGCGGCCTCGGCGGCAACGGCGGCCGGGTCGGCGGCCAGCACCAGCACGTCGATGCTGGCACCGCTGATGGCGGCAGCCGCGCTGACGGTCTTGGCGGTGGCGGCGTTGAGCTTGCCGTCGTGGTGTTCGGCGATGACGAGAATCTTGCTCATTACAGCAGCCCCTTCTGCTTGAGTGCGGCCACCAGTTCGGCCGCGTCCTTGACCATCACACCCTTGCTGCGCTTGGACGGTGCGGCGTATTGGGTGGTCTTGAAGGTATCGGCGGCTTCAACGCCGAGGTCGGCCAGCTGCAGGGTCTCCAGCGGCTTGGCCTTGGCCTTCATGATGTCCGGCAGCTTGATGAAGCGCGGCTCGTTCAGGCGCAGGTCGGTGGTGACCACGGCCGGCAGGTCCACTTCCAGCGTTTCCAGGCCGGCGTCGACTTCGCGGGTCACCGTGGCCTTGCCGTCGGCAATGTCCAGCTTGCTGGCGAAGGTCGCCTGCGGACGGCCCCACAGCGTGGCCAGCATCTGGCCGGTCTGGTTCGCGTCGTCGTCGATGGCCTGCTTGCCCAGGATCACCAGGTCCGGCTGTTCCTTCTCGATCAGCTTGAGCAGGGTGCGTGCGGCGGTCAGCGGCTGGATGGCCTGGTCGGTGATGACGTGGATGGCACGGTTTGCACCCATGGCCAGGCCGTTGCGCAGGTGCGCCTGGGCGTCGGCCGGAGCAATGGTGGCGACCACGACCTCGCTGGCGATGCCCTTGTCGCGCAGGCGCAGGGCTTCTTCCAGGGCGATTTCATCGAAGGGATTGGGGGACAGCTTGACGCCGTCGGTGACCACGCCGGAACCGTCCGGCTTGACCTGAATGCGGACGTTGTAGTCCACCACGCGCTTGTACGCGACGAGGATTTTCATCTGGTACGGGGTCCTTCAATAACGGAGAGAACGTCCGGTCCTGCAACAGCAACCGGTTCGGGGGTGGGATCCTGATTCTAGCTGGCTTGAGGGGACCATGCGAATGCGTATGGTTGTGTTGCAGTGCCGCAAGAACTTTCGGAGTGCTGTGATTCGTTCACAGCGTGAAGGCAGTCGTGAAAGTGGCCCCGATGTATCCTGTCGAGCTGAATCAGGTTGCTGCTGCGACCCACATGATTGATCAACAGGAGATCAGGTAGTGCCCACATGGCTTGTCACCGGCGGTGCCGGATTCATCGGCGGCAACTTCGTTCTCGAAGCGGTCGCCCGTGGCATCAAGGTCGTCAATCTCGATGCTCTGACCTATGCCGGCAACCTGAAGACGCTGTCCAGCCTGGACGGCAACCCGAACCACGTGTTCGTGCAGGGCGACATCGGCGACAGTGCCCTGGTGACCAGCCTGCTGGCCGAACACCAGCCGGACGCGGTGCTCAACTTCGCTGCTGAGAGCCACGTCGACCGTTCCATCGATGGCCCGGGGGCGTTCATCCAGACCAATGTGGTGGGCACCCTGGGCCTGCTGGAAGCCGTGCGTGATTACTGGAAGGCGCTGCCGGCCGAGCAGGGCGCGGCCTTCCGCTTCCTGCACGTGTCGACCGACGAGGTGTACGGCACCTTGGGCGAGACCGGCAGGTTCAGCGAAACCACGCCGTACGCCCCGAATTCCCCGTATTCGGCGTCGAAGGCCGCTTCGGACCACCTGGTGCGTGCGTTCCACCACACCTACGGGTTGCCGGTGCTGACCACCAACTGCTCCAACAACTACGGCCCGTATCACTTCCCCGAGAAGCTGATCCCGCTGGTGATTGCCAAGGCGCTGGCTGGCGAACCGCTGCCGGTGTACGGCGATGGCAAGCAGGTGCGCGACTGGCTGTTCGTGTCCGATCACTGCGAAGCGATCCGCACCGTGCTGGCCAAGGGCCAGGTCGGCGAGACCTACAACGTCGGCGGCAATTCGGAAAAGCAGAACATCGAAGTGGTGCAGGCCATCTGCGCACTGCTGGACCAGCGCCGCCCGCGTGCGGATGGCCAGCCGCGCAGCAGCCAGATCACCTATGTCACTGATCGCCCCGGCCACGACCGTCGCTATGCGATCGATGCGTCCAAGCTGAAGAACGATCTGGGCTGGGAACCGGCCTACACCTTCGAGCAGGGCATCGCCTTCACCGTCGACTGGTACCTGGACAACCAGGACTGGGTCAACGGCGTGCTGGACGGCAGCTACCGTCTGCAGCGCATCGGCACTGCGGCCTGAATCCTGGAGACGACATGACGCAGCGTAAAGGCATCATTCTGGCTGGTGGCTCCGGCACCCGGCTGTATCCGATCACCAAGGGCGTCAGCAAGCAGCTGCTGCCGGTGTACGACAAGCCGATGATCTACTACCCGCTCAGCGTGCTGATGCTGGCGGGCATCCGCGAAGTTCTGATCATCAACACTCCGCACGAGCAGGCGCTGTTCCAGCAGCTGCTGGGCGACGGCTCGCAGTGGGGCATGGACATCCAGTACGCGGTGCAGCCGAGTCCGGACGGCCTGGCCCAGGCCTACCTGATCGGCCGTGATTTCGTCGCCGGCAAGCCGAGCTGCCTCGTGCTGGGCGACAACATCTTCCACGGCCACGGCCTGCGCGACGTGCTCAAGCGCGCCGATGAGCGCGTGGAAGGCTCAACGGTGTTCGGTTACTGGGTCAATGACCCGGAGCGCTATGGCGTGGCCGAGTTCGACCAGAGCGGCAAGGTGATCGATCTGGTGGAGAAGCCGGAAAAGCCGCGCTCCAACTATGCGGTGACCGGCCTGTACTTCTATGACGGCAAGGCCTGCGATTACGCGGCCGAATTGAAGCCGTCACCGCGTGGCGAACTGGAGATCACCGATCTCAACAAGCGTTACCTGGCCGAAGGCGACCTGCACCTGGAGGCGCTCGGCCGTGGCTATGCGTGGCTGGATACCGGTACGCATCAGTCGCTGCTGGAAGCATCCAACTTCATCGAGACGATCCAGACCCGTCAGGGCCTGCAGGTCTGCTGCCCCGAGGAAATCGCGTTCGGCAAGGGTTGGATCAACGCTGGACAATTGGAAGCGCTGGCCGCGCCGTTGATCAAGAACAGCTACGGTGAATACCTGCATAAGCTCGCCGTGCGTGGAGTCGTTCCATGAAAGTGATTGAAACCCGGTTGCCCGGCTGCGTGGTGATCGAGCCGGCGGTGTTCGGCGATGCCCGCGGTTATTTCTTCGAAACCTGGAACGCCGAGCGCTTCGCCGCGCTGGGCCTGCCGGACCGTTTCGTGCAGAGCAACGTCTCCACCTCTGCGCAGGGCGTGCTGCGCGGCCTGCATTACCAGTGGCCGCGGCCGCAGGGCAAGCTGGTCAGCGTGCTGGAAGGCGAGGTCTATGACGTGGCCGTGGACATCCGTCGCGGCTCGCCGACCTTCGGCCAGTGGGAAGCGGTGGTGCTGAGCGCGGAGAACAAGAAGCAGTTCTGGATTCCAGAGGGCTTCGCCCACGGTTTCGCCGTGCTGTCCGAGCGAGCGGTGTTCAGCTATCTGTGCACGGAGGTGTACCTCAAGGACTTCGATGCCGGCGTGCGCTGGAACGATGCGGACATCGCCGTGGACTGGCCGGTCAGTGTCCCGACGTTGTCGGCCAAGGACGAGAACGCGCCGTTCCTGAAGGACATCGCTGAAGACCGCCTGCCGGTCTACGTGCCATGACCGTGCTGGTGTTTGGTGGCAACGGCCAGGTTGGCCAGGAGCTGCTGCGCGCGCTGGCACCGCTGGGCAAGGTGGTCGCGACCACCCGCAGCGGCAAGCTGCCGGACGGCAGTGCCTGTGAAACGGCCGATTTCGGCCAGCCCGACGGCCTGCCTGCATTGCTGGACCGCGTGCAGCCGTCGCTGGTGGTCAATGCGGCCGCTTACACCGCCGTTGACCGCGCAGAGCAGGACGCTGATGCGGCCTTCGCTGCCAACGCGCAGGCGCCGGGCATGATCGCGCGCTGGTGCGCGGCCCACGGCGTGCCGTTCGTACACTATTCGACCGACTACGTGTTCGATGGCCAGGGCAGTGCGCCCTACCGCGAGGACGAGCCGACCGCACCGCTGGGCGTGTATGGCACCAGCAAGCGCGATGGCGAGGACGCGGTGCGTGCGGCCGGTGGCCGCCATCTGATTTTCCGCACGGCGTGGGTGTATGCCTCGCACGGCGCGAACTTCCTGCGCACCATGCTGCGCGTGGGCGCCGAGCGCGATGCGTTGCGGGTGGTGGCCGACCAGGTCGGCACGCCGACGCCGGCCGCGCTGATCGCTGATGTCACCTTGCAGGCGCTGCAGCATCCGGGGCAGTTGTCGGGTACCTGGCACCTGACCGCCAGCGGCCAGACCAGCTGGCATGGGTTCGCCGAAGCGATCTTCGCCGAAGCGTTGGCCACCGGCGTGTTGGCCAAGGTGCCGACGGTCGAGGCGATTCCCAGCTCCGAGTATCCGACCCCGGCCAAGCGTCCGGCCTGGTCGGTACTTGACAACCGCAAGCTGCAGCAGGATTTGGGCATTCCTCTCCCGGATTGGCATGAGGGGCTGACCATTGTGATGAATGAGGTCAAACGCTTGGTGGATAGACCAGCTGGGGACAGGGCCTCCAGGACGAACTAGACTAGTTCCCCCCTGCAGACACCTTTCCGGACACTTTCATTAAGCGGACAGGAGGGGGAAGCCGGGCAGGCGGGCTAGAATGCGCGGATCGTCTCCAAGGAATCGCGTGACATGTGTGGAATCGTGGGTGCAATCGCTGATCGCGATGTGGTGCCGGTACTGATCGAAGGCCTGAAGCGGCTCGAGTACCGTGGTTACGACTCCTCGGGCATCGCGGTGATCGACCACGCCGAGCGCCCCGAAGTCCGTCGCGTCCGTCGCGTCCGTCGTACCGGTCGAGTGTCGGAAATGGCCACGGCGGCCGAGGCCGAGGGCTTCAATGCGGTGCTGGGCATCGGCCACACCCGCTGGGCCACCCACGGCGGTGTCACCGAGGCCAATGCACACCCGCACATCAGCCACGGTGTGGCGCTGGTGCACAACGGCATCATCGAGAACCACGAAGAGCAGCGCGAGAAGCTGCGCGCGCTGGGCTACACGTTTGAATCGCAGACCGATACCGAAGTCATCGCGCACCTGATCCACCATCACCTGAAGGCCGGCGACGACCTGCTGGTGGCGCTGCAGCACACGGTGAAGGAGCTGACCGGTGCCTACGCGCTGGCCGTGGTCAGCCGCGCCGAGCCGGAGCGCTTCGTCTGCGCGCGCATGGGCTGCCCGCTGCTGGTCGGCCTGGGCGAGGGCGAGAACTTCGTTGCCTCCGACGTCTCGGCCGTGATCTCGGCCACGCGCAAGGTGATCTTCCTGGAAGAGGGCGACACCGCCGAGATCCGGCGTGATGGCGTGCGCATCTTCGACGAGCACGACCAGCCGGTCGAGCGCGACGTGCATCTGTCCGACGTGTCGCTGGCATCGCTGGAGCTGGGCCCGTACCGCCACTTCATGCAGAAGGAAATCCACGAGCAGCCGCGCGCGCTGGGCGACACCATCGAGGCGGCGATCGATGCCGGTGGTTTCCCGGCCGAGCTGTTCGGCAAGAACGCCGAAGCGGTGCTGTCTGGCATCGAGGGCGTGCAGATCATCGCCTGCGGCACCAGCTACTACTCGGGCCTGACCGCGCGCTACTGGATCGAAGCCATCGCCGGCCTGCCGTGCAGCGTGGAGATCGCCAGCGAGTACCGCTACCGCGCGGCCTACGCGAACCCCAGGCATCTGATCGTGACCATCTCGCAGTCCGGCGAAACGCTGGATACGATGGAAGCGCTGAAGTACGCCAAATCGCTGGGCCACAAGCACACGCTGTCGATCTGCAACGTGCCGGAAAGTGCGATTCCACGCGCCAGCGAACTGGTCTGCTACACCCGCGCCGGCGCCGAGATCGGCGTGGCCTCGACCAAGGCCTTCACCACCCAGTTGGCGGCACTGTTCCAGCTGACCGTGGTGCTGGGCAAGCTGCATGGCCGCATCGACGCGGCGCAGGAAGCGGATTACCTGGAGCAGCTGCGCTTCCTGCCGGGCAGCGTGCAGCACGCGCTGAACATGGAGCCGCAGATCGCTGCCTGGGCCGAGCGTTTCGCGCGCAAGAGCAGCGCATTGTTCCTGGGCCGCGGCCTGCATTACCCGATCGCGCTGGAAGGCGCGCTCAAGCTCAAGGAGATTTCCTACATCCACGCCGAGGCCTACCCGGCCGGTGAGCTGAAGCATGGCCCGCTGGCGCTGGTGGACGAGGACATGCCGGTGGTGGTGATCGCCCCCAACGACAGCCTGCTGGAAAAGGTGAAGTCGAACATGCAGGAAGTGCGCGCGCGTGGCGGCGAGCTGTTCGTGTTCGCCGACCAGGACAGCAACTTCAACGCGTCCGAAGGCGTGCACGTGATTCGCACCCCGCGCCACGCCGGCGTGCTCAGCCCGATCGTGCACACCATCCCGGTGCAGCTGCTGGCCTACCACACCGCGCTGGCACGCGGCACCGACGTGGACAAGCCGCGCAACCTGGCCAAAAGCGTGACGGTGGAGTGAGATGAGGTGGAATCCAGAGCCGCAGTGGCACTGGATTCCGCTCAAATCCGGTAGATGTGGATGCCGGGCGCTAGTCAGGCAACAGGGACATCAGCTGCGCCCGTAGGTATCCTCGAACCGAACGATGTCATCCTCGCCCAGGTAGCTGCCGGACTGCACTTCGATCAGTTCCAGCGGCAGCTTGCCCGGATTGCGCAGGCGGTGGGTCACGCCCAGCGGAATGTAGGTGCTCTGGTTCTCGCTGAGCAGGATCACTTCATCGCCACGGGTCACTTCGGCGGTGCCGCTGACCACGATCCAGTGCTCGGCGCGATGGTGGTGCATCTGCAGGCTCAGCGTGCCACCGGGCTTGACCGTGATCCGCTTGACCTGGAAGCGCTCGCCGTTGTCGATCGAATCGTAGGCGCCCCACGGGCGATAGACCTTGCGATGCCAGGTGGCCTCGCTGCGGCCTTCGGCCTTCAGCTGTGCCACCACGGTCTTGACCTCCTGCATGCGGTCGGCCTTGCCCACCAGCACCGCATCGTCGGTCTCGACCACGATCACGTCATCGAGGCCGACCATGGCCACCAGGCGCTGGCCGTAGGCATAGGTATTGCGGCAGTCGATGGCGATCACGTCGCCCTGGTGCGCGTTGCCATCGCCGTCCTGCTGCGAGACGTCGCGCAGCGCAGTCCACGAACCGACATCGTTCCAGCCCGCATCCAGTGGAATCACCACCGCATCAGCGGTCTTCTCCATCACTGCGTAGTCGATCGAATCGGACGGAACGGCAGTGAAGGCGTCCTTATCCAGGCGGGTGAAGTCGGCATCGCGGCGCGCCTGCTGCCAAGCCTGGCGGCTGCCAGCCAGCATCGCGGGCTGGAAGCGTTCCAGTTCCTGCAGGTAGCGCGAGGCCTTGAACAGGAACATGCCACTGTTCCAGTAATACTGGCCACTGCTGACGTAGCCGGTCGCGGTGTCCAGGTCGGGCTTCTCGACGAAGCGCTCGACGGCGCGCAGGCCCTGGCCCTCGGCGGCCTTGATGTAGCCATAGCCGGTTTCCGGTCCGGTCGGCACGATACCGAAGGTCACCAGCTTGCCGGCCTCGGCGGCACCGGCTGCGGCCTGCACCGCACTGCGGAAGGCGGCCTCGTTGGTGATCACGTGATCAGACGGCAGCACCAGCAGCAGTGCGTCGCCACCGTCGCGGGTGGCTTCCAGCGCGGCAACGGCGATGGCCGGGGCGGTGTTGCGGCCGACCGGTTCAAGGATGATCGCGGCCGGCTCGGCGCCAACCTGCTGCAGCTGCTCGGCGGCGACGAAACGGTGCTCTTCGTTGGCGATCACCAGCGGCCCCCGCGCGGCGATCGGCGCGACGCGCTTCCAGGTGGCCTGCAGCATCGTCAGTTCGCCCGCCAACGGCAGGAACTGCTTCGGGTACGCCTCGCGCGACAGCGGCCACAGGCGGGTACCGGATCCACCGGACAGGATGACGGGCTGGATGCTGCTCATGCGTTCCTCGGTTACTGCTGGATGAGGCGGGAGATGTCGTCGGTGCGCGCCTGCATCAGCGCGGCATCACCCCGGGCTTCGACATTCAGGCGCAGCAGTGGCTCGGTGTTGGAGCTGCGCAGGTTGAATCGCCAGTCGCCGAAGTCGGCACTGATGCCATCGGTGTGGTCCAGCGTGGGCGACTGCGCCGCGAAGTGCTCCATCACGCGTGCGACGGCGGCCTTGGCATCGCTGACCTTGAAATTGATCTCGCCGCTGCACGGGTAGGCAGCCATGCGGTCTTCGACCCAGTCGGCCAGCGAGCGCCCGCTTTCAGAGACCAGTTGGGCGATCAGCAGCCACGGGATCATGCCGGAGTCGGCATAGGCGAACTCGCGGAAATAGTGGTGGGCGCTCATCTCGCCACCGTACACCGCGTCTTCGGCGCGCATCTTTTCCTTGATGAAGGCGTGGCCGCTCTTGCACTGCACCGGTACGCCGCCGGCCTGTTCGACCATGTCCACGGTGTTCCAGACCAGGCGCGGGTCGTGCACGACCTTGCCGCCGGGGTTGCGCGCCAGGATTGCCTTGGCCAGCAGGCCGACCAGGTAGTAGCCCTCGATGAAGCGGCCGGTGTGATCGAAGAAGAAGCAGCGGTCGAAGTCACCGTCCCAGGCAATGCCGAAATCGGCACCGTGTTCGCGCACGGCGTCGGCGGTGGCGGCGCGGTTCTCCGGTAGCAGCGGGTTGGGAATGCCGTTGGGGAAACTGCCGTCCGGCTCGTGGCAGATGCGGATGAACTCGAACGGCAGGTGTGGTGCCAGCAGATCGACGATGGCACCGGCGCCGCCGTTGCCGGCGTTGACCACCAGCTTCAGCGCTCGCAGCTTGCCGGTGTCGACATAGCTCAGCAGGTGCTGGATGTACGCGCTCTTGTCGTGCTGGACGCTCTGCGCGGCACGCGGCGGTTGCGCCGCGGACGTATCGGCGGCAGCCGCATCGGAAATCGCGAACAGGCCAGTATCGGAGCTGATCGGGCGTGCGTTCTCCTTGACCAGCTTCATGCCGTTGTAGTCCATCGGGTTGTGGCTGGCGGTGACCATCACGCCGCCGGCCGCGCCCAGGTGGTCGGTCTGGAAATAGACTTCTTCCGTGCCACACAGGCCGATGTCGATCACCTCGCGCCCGGTACCGCGCAGGCCTGCGGCCAGTGCATCCTGCAGCGCGGGGCTGGTCAGGCGCACGTCATGGCCCAGTACCACCGGGCCCGGCGCAAGCTGCGCCGCCAGCGCCACGCCGATGCGGCGGGCCAGATCTTCGTTCAGTTCTTCCGGCACGCGGCCGCGGATGTCATAGGCCTTGAAGGCGGGCAGGGGCATTGATCGGGATCCTTGGGTGGCTCAGCACGCGATTGTAGTCCCAGTCCTGTATGGGAAGCGTTTCCATGCCGCAATGCCACGTGACCGCCTGCTGCGCTGGCCTAGAATGGTGTGATTACATCAACGAGGTGAGGGCGTAGATGAGCAATCCGGCAACGACCGGCGGAAAGCGCGGCAAGCGCTTCGCCAGTGCGGCGGAGGCCCTGCAGGGGGTGGTCGCCGATGGGCAGACCCTGGCCGTGGGCGGCTTTGGCCTGTGCGGCATCCCCGAGGCGCTGATCGCTGCGCTGCGCGACAGTGGCGTCAAGGGCCTGACCGTGATCTCCAACAATGCCGGCGTCGATGGCTTCGGGCTGGGCCAGCTGCTGGAAACGCGGCAGATCAAGAAGATGATTTCGTCCTACGTGGGCGAGAACAAGGAATTCGAGCGGCAGTTCCTGGCCGGCGAGCTGGAACTGGAGTTCAACCCGCAGGGCACGCTGGCCGAGCGCTTGCGTGCCGGTGGCGCGGGTATTCCGGCGTTCTTCACCGCCACCGGCTACGGCACGGTGGTGGCCGAGGGCAAGGAAACCCGCGAGTTCGACGGCAAGCACTACGTGATGGAGACCGCGCTGCGCGCCGACGTGGCGCTGGTCAAGGCCTGGAAGGCCGACGAGGCCGGCAACTTGGTGTTCCGCAAGACCGCACGCAACTTCAACCCTGCCTGTGCGATGGCCGGCAAGGTCTGCATCGTGGAGGTTGAAGAGGTAGTGCCGGTCGGCGCCATCGACCCGGATCAGGTGCACCTGCCGGGCATCTACGTGCACCGCATCGTGCACAACCCGCATCCCGAGAAGCGTATCGAACAGCGCACCATCCGCGCGGAGGGCAACTGACATGGCGTGGACCCGCGATGAAATGGCGGCCCGTGCCGCCCAGGAACTGACCGATGGCGCCTACGTGAACCTTGGCATCGGCCTGCCGACCCTGGTCGCCAACCACATTCCCGACGGCGTGGATGTGTGGCTGCAGTCGGAGAACGGCCTGCTCGGCATTGGCCCGTTCCCGACCGACGCCGAGGTCGACGCCGACCTGATCAACGCCGGCAAACAGACCGTCACCGCACGTGCGGGCGCCAGCTACTTCGGCAGCCACGACAGCTTCGCGATGATCCGCGGTGGCCACGTCAACCTGGCCATCCTCGGCGCCATGCAGGTCACCGACAAGGGCGATCTGGCCAACTGGATGGTGCCCGGGAAGATGGTCAAGGGCATGGGCGGCGCGATGGACCTGGTCGCCGGCGTGCAGCGCGTGGTGGTACTGATGGAGCACACCGCCAAGAACGGCGAGCACAAGATCCTGGCCGAATGCACGCTGCCGTTGACTGGCGTGGGCGTGGTCGACCGGATCATCACCGATCTGGCCGTGTTCGACGTGACTGACAAGGGCCTGCTGCTGGTGGAGGCCGCGCCGGGTGTCAGCGATCAAGAGCTGGAGGAAAAGACCGGCGTCGCGTTCCAGCGCGGCTGAGGCTGCAAGGGCGGCCAAGCGTGCCGCCCTGTTTCTTGAGGTGCCGCCATGCTGTTCCCCCACGACCTGCCCGACGCCGACGTCCAGCACCTGCCGGGCTGGCTGGCCGCTGCCGACGCTGACCGGCTCATGGGGGCGCTGCAGGCCGACGTGCCGTGGGAGGTCCACCGCATCCGGATGTTCGGCAACTGGGTGGATTCGCCGCGACTGAGCTGCTGGATCGGCGATCCGCAGGCCCGCTACCGCTATTCCGGTGCCGAGTTCGTGCCGCATCCGTGGCCGCCCGTGTTGCAGGCCGTGCGCGAGCGCCTGCAGGCCGAAGGCCACGGCCGCTTCAACAGCGTGCTGCTGAACCGCTATCGCAGCGGGGGTGACTCCATGGGCTGGCACAGCGATGACGAGCCGGAGCTGGGACCGGCCCCGGTGATCGCGTCGCTGAGCCTGGGCGCCGCGCGCCGTTTCCTGCTGCGCCGACGCGACGATACGGCGCGCAAGGCCGAATTCGTGCTGGGCCACGGTGACCTGCTGCTGATGGCCGGGCAGACCCAGCGCTTCTACCAGCACGCGCTGCCGAAGATGGCGCGGGTGCAGGGCGAGCGGATCAACCTGACGTTCCGCTGGATCCAGCCCAGCTGAAAGAAATCACGCGCGTACCAGATCGATGCAGGCTGACAGCAGGCCGCGACCGAAATTGCTGTAGTTTCCGGAGAGCAATTGCCCCATCACGACCGGCAAACGCCGTATGCGGGAGGTGGGCAGCGTCGCTCGTACCGAAACGTGATGCTGCTTGCGCTCCACCCACGCCAGCAATGGCTGGGGCAGGCTCAGTTCGCGTCCGCGCGCCAGCAACAAGCCCGATTGCGCACACTCGGTCTCCAGTTGCCGCTTGCGTCGCACCGCGCGTGGCGCCGTGTCATTGCCGCCCAGGCCCAACTGGTTGCCGCTGTGCAGGCGATAGCCGATGAGTGCCTCGGGAAGGCTGTCGATGTCCCCACGCATGGCTGCCAGCGTGCCGATCCAGGCATCGTGCACCCAGTCCTTGTCCGGTAGTGGCAGAGCATCGGCCAGCACCGAATGACGGAACGCCATCGCCGCGCCCGTCATCAGGTTTCGCTTGAGCATCAGACGGAAGCCGCCGCCGGCATGCATGCGCGCCAGATCCTCGGGCAGGTAACGCAGCGCATCGAACAATGTCTGCTGCAGCGGCTGCCCGGCCTCATCGATCAACTGAGCATTGCAGTGCAGGGCAAGCAAGCCAGGCCGCGCACCGAACTCGGTGCAGAAGCGCGCTATCTTGTTGGCATGCCATACATCATCCTGGTCGCACAGGAAGATGATCTCGCCAGTGCAGGCACGCAGCGCACCATCGAAGTTCCGTCGATAGCCGACGTTCTGTGGGTTCACCTGCAGGTCCACGGTAATGCCCGCAGCTTCGGCACGTGGCACGAAGGCCTGCAGCAACGCCAAGGTGCCATCAGTTGATAGATCGTCCCGGATCACGATCTGGTTGGGGCGGCGTGTCTGTGCCAGCAGACTGTCGAGCTGCTCCTGCAGGAAGCGCTCACCGTTGTACGTGCAGACGGCGATGGAGACGGATGCGGGCATCAGTGTGGCAAGAGACCGTGATTCGTCATTATCGCACGTACCCACTGGGGCCTCGCCGGGCGTGCCTGGCGAGGCTGCCATCAGTGCGCAACAGTTGGCTGATCGGCCTGTCCGCTCTGCAACGTCCAGCCCACCACATCCTGCGCCAGCTGCTGCAGGCCGCGCTCGAACGCCGCGGTCACCGCCGGCACATCGGTGCTGCCGACCGGCTGCGCCTGGCGGAAGGTGCGGTCGGCCACCACGCGCTGGTCGGCGACGTGGATCAGCTTGGCGTTGACCTCGATCACCACGGTCGGCGTGGCCTGCCCCTGGTAATCCGATTCGAAGCGGCGCACGTCGGTGGACAGCTTGTAGTCGGCGCGGATGCCGGCAGTGCTGCGGGCCACGCCGCGGATGCGGCCGGAATCCTCGAAGCCACGCAGCAAAGTGTCCTCGATCATGTCGGTGGCCGGCTGCGCCCAGCTGGCCCCCTTGTAGATCTCAAGCTGGGATGGTGTCGGGCGCACATTGATGCGCGGGCTGTCGACCATGCGCGCGGCGCTGGGCTTGGCCAGCACCAGCTGCCAGCTGGCCTGCGGCCACGCCGGGTCCGCCTTGACCTGCACGGACGGCGAGTACAGCGTCACCGCGGTTTTCTCGCTGCTGCCGAGGATGGAGCAGCCACCCAGCAGGGTGACCATCGAAGCGGCCAGCAGCAGGCGCGGAAGGGTGGTCGGGCTCATTTGGGTTCGAACTCCTTCGGTGCGTCGCGGCCCAGCAGGTAGCGCGCGGGGTTGTTCTCGAGGCGGTCGCTGACCCGGCGCAGGTCGCGGATCAGGCCACGCAGTTCGGTCAGCGTCGGGCCCAACTGGCCGAGGCCATCGTTGGCGAAGCTGTTGATCGCGGCGCGGTTCTCGCCAAGGATCGAATCGGCGTTGCCGGCGGCCGAATCGAGCTTGGCCAGGGTCGCGTCGAGCTTGTCGATGATGCCGGGCAGCTGCTGCACAAGATTCTTGTCCAGGCGCTCGATGGTGCCGTTGGTGGTCTTCAGCGTGGTGTCCAGGCTGCGGGCGGCATCGCGCGCGCTGAGCAGCAGCGCCTGCGTGCCCTGGTCACGGTCGGCCAGGCCGCCGCTGATCGTCTCCAGGTTGGCCAGCGTCGCGTTGATCGACGCCACGTTGCGGTCGCTGAGGATCTGGTCCATGCGCTCGACGATGCGGTTGGCGACGTCGGTGATGTTCTGCAGCGCAGAGGGCGTGGTCGGGATGATCGGTGCCGGGTCCTTGTTGACCGTGGTCAGCGCCGGCGACTGGGGCGTGCCGCCGCTGAGCTGGATGATCGACGGGCCGGTCAGGCTGGTGATCGCCAGCTTGGCGCGGGTATCGGTCTTGACCGGCGTGTTTGAGTTCAGGCGGATGCGCGCAACCACCTGGCGCGGGTCGTCCGGCACCAGGTTCAGTTCGGTGATCGAGCCCACCGCGATGCCGTTGTACTGCACCGGGCTGCCCACCGACAGGCCGGTCACCGCTTCGCGGAACACCACGCGGTACTCCTGCCAGGTGCGGTCGGAGGAGTACTTGGCCGCCCACAGGCCGAAGGCCAGCAGGGCCAGGCCGGTGATCAGGGTGAACGCGCCGATCAGCACGTAGTTGGCTTTGGTTTCCATGGCTCAGGCACTCTCGATCTGTTCGCCACGCGCGGCGCGCGCGCGGGGTCCGTGGAAGTATTCCTGGATCCACGGATGATCCAGTTTCTCGATGTCGGGCAAGGCGGCGTTGGCCACCACCCTGCGGTCGGCGATCACCGCTACCCGGTCGCAGATCGCATACAGCGTGTCCAGGTCGTGGGTGATCAGGAACACGGTCAGCCCCAGCGCTTCCTGCAGCGTCTTGATCAGGCGGTCGAAGGCGGCCGCGCCGATCGGGTCGAGGCCGGCGGTGGGTTCGTCCAGGAACAGCAACGGCGGATCCAGCGCCAGCGCCCGGGCCAGGCCGGCGCGCTTGCGCATGCCGCCGGACAGCTGCGAGGGCAGCTTGTTGATCGCGTCGGCGGGCAGGCCGGCCAGTTTCACTTTCAGCAGCGCCAGTTCGTAGTGCCAGCGCTCGGGCAGTTCGCGGTGGTGTTCCTTCAACGGCACCTGCACGTTCTCGCCCACGGTCAGCGAGGAGAACAGGGCGCCGTCCTGGAACAGCACGCCGGTGTTGCGTTCGATGTGCAGGCGGCTCTCGGCGTCGTCGGCACGCGCATCGCGGCCGAGGACTTCGATCTGCCCAGCATCCGGCACACGCAGGCCGAGGATCGAGCGCATCAGCACCGACTTGCCGGTGCCGGAGCCGCCGACCACGCCCAGGATCTCGCCGCGGCGTACGTCCAGGTCCAGGTCTTCGTGCACGGTCTGGCTGCCGAAGCGGTTGACCAGGCCGCGCACGCGGATGGCCAGTTCGTGGCCCTGGAGGTCGCGCATGTCGATGGATTCGGGGAGGGCGGATGTGCTCATGTCACCAGTCCATGTGCATGAACCACAACGCCGCGAAGGCGTCGATGATGATCACCAGCGAGATCGTCTGCACCACGCTGGAGGTGGTGCGCTCGCCGACCGACTGCGCGGTGCCCTCGACCTTCAGGCCCTCCAGGCAGCCGATCAGGCCGATCACCAGGGCGAATACCGGCGCCTTCGACAGGCCCACCAGCAGGTGCCGCACTTCCATCGTCTCGTGCATGCGCGCGATGTACATCTGCGGCGGGATGTCGAGGTCGAACGCACCGACGGTGATGCCGCCGGCCAGGCCGGCGATCATCGCAATGAAGGTCAGCAAGGGCAGGGTGACCAGCAGCGCCAGCAAGCGTGGCAGCACCAGCAGGTCGACCGGGTCCAGGCCCAGCGTACGCATCGCATCGATCTCCTCGCGTGCCTTCATCGCACCGATCTGCGCGGTGAACGCGCTGGCGGTACGGCCGGCCAGCACGATCGCGGTCAGCAGCACGGCGAACTCGCGCAGGAAGGCGATGTTGACCAGCTCGACCACGTAGATCTCGGCGCCGAAGTCGCGCAGGATGGTCGAGCCGAGGAACGCGATCACCGCGCCCACCAGGTAGGACAGCAACGCCACCAGCGGCACCGCATCCAGCCCGACCTGCTCCATCTGATGCACGGTGGCGGTCAGCCGGAAGCGGCGGGGTTCCTTGATCAGCCGCGCCGCCTTGACCAGGTTCTCGCCGAGGAAACTGCACAGGGCCTTGATGTTGTGGCCGGTGGCGTGGACGCTGACGCCCAGCCGCTCCAGCGCGGCCAGCACGCCGAAATCGCGCTTGGCCTTGGGCCGGTCATCGGCCACTTCCTCGATGGTGCACACCAGCGCCTGGTGGTCCGGGCGGAACTGCAGCGCGTCTTCGTGGAGATCGGCGCGATGGGCCACGCGCAGCACCTGCAGCACGCCGGCCGAATCGAGCTGCTCGATGCCGGTGGCATCGATGCCGGTCAGCGCGTCGGGAACGCCGCGCAGGACTTCGGCCGCGGCCAGCGCGGTCTTCAAGGTCCAGGTGCCGGACAGGCGGATCAGGCCCGGGTCGTGGGCATCCTGTTCGAGCTGGGGGGCGAGGTTCGGGGTGACGTGGGCCATTCGGGTCGCAGCATAACCGGTCTGTATCGGGCTTCGCGTCGAACTTGGATGAATTTCTCCGGTGGGCCCCAGCGTAGGTAATACTACGGCGCATGTCCGCAGATGCTCACACGATCCCCACGCCCCAGGCCACCTACGCACAGCGCGTGGCCTTCGTTTCCGAGATCGCCGGACGCCTGCACAGCTATGGCACCACGGCCCAGCGCCTGGAAACGGCGGTGGTTGCACTGGCCCGCCAGCTCGATCTGGATTGTGAACCGTGGTCGAATCCCACCGGTATCATTCTCAGCTTCAGCGATCCGGCCCAGGCGATCGGCTCCAGCGACATCACCCGCGTGATCCGCCTGGCACCGGGTGAGAACGACCTGCACAAGCTCAGCGTTGCCGACCACATCGCCGAAGAGGTGTCCAACGGGCGGATGAGCATCGCCCAGGGCCACACTGCGCTGCGCCAGCTGGACAAGGATCCGGGCCGGCGCGGCAAGCTGCGCACCATCCTGTCGTTCACCCTCGGCGCGGCGGGCGTGGCCGGCATGTGGAAGCTGCCGTGGCTGGACATCGCCACCGCCGGTGTCATCGGCCTGATGATCGGCCTGCTCGGCATGGTCACCGATCGCCGCCCGGCCACCCGCGAAGCCGCCGAGGCACTGGCCGCGCTGCTGGCCGGCATGGTTGCCACCCTGGTGGCGTCCTTCATCGGCGCGCTCAACCTCAATACGGTGATCATCGCCTCGCTGGTGGTGCTGCTGCCCGGCATGTCGCTGACCAATGCGGTCAATGAGCTGGCCAGCCAGCACTGGGTATCGGGTACCGCGCGCTTTGCCGGCGCGCTGACCACCATCATGAAGCTCAGCGTCGGCGCGATGATCGCGGTGACCCTGGCCGATGTGCTCGGCCTGGATCCGGTGATCCGGGCCGCGCGGCCGCAGGGGCCGTGGGTGGAGTGGGGCTCGCTGCTGACCGCCGCGTTTGCCTTCGCGATGCTGTTCAAGGCCAATCGCCGCGATTATCCGTGGGTGATTGCCGCCTCGGTGGCCGGTTATGCGATCTCCAAGTTCGGCGGCCACGCCTGGGGTGCACCGGCCGGTATCTTCCTGTCGGCAATGCTGCTGACCGCCGGCGGCAACCTGTTCGGACGCCTGGTCGGGCGTCCGGGCGCGATCATCCGCCTGCCGGGCATCATCATGATGGTGCCCGGCAGCACCAGCCTGCGTGGCGTGCTGACCCTGGTCCAGCAGCAGGACGTGGGCGCCGGCCAGAGCGTGTTCCTCACCGTTCTGAATGTGGTGATGGCGCTGGTGGCGGGCCTGCTGTTCGGCAACCTGCTGATGCCGGCGCGCAAGACCCTGTAGAGCCGAGCCCACGCTCGGCTTCGGATATGGATAGCCGAGCGTGGGCTCGGCTCTACAAACAAAAAACGCCGGCTATCGCCGGCGTTTTTCATTGCTCCCCGATCCGGCCTCAGGCCTTCTTGATCAGGAAATCTTCCGGCTTCTTGTTGCCCTTGGCGGTCAGTTCAGCCATCCAGCGCGGCTGCTTGCCACGGCCGGTCCAGGTTTCCTTGGGGTTGGCCGGGTTGCGGTACTTCGGGGCAACCTTGCCCAGCTTGCGGCCGGCGGTCTTCGACGGCGCCTTGGCGGCCGGGGCGGCCTTGCGGGCACGCGTGGCCGGGGCGCTGCCGAACAGTTCTTCGATGGTGTAACCCTCGGTCTTGGCCAGCTTGGTCAGCTGGGCCCGGACCTTGGTGATCGGCCGGCGCTTGGCGACGATGGTCTGCTGCTTCTTCGCGGTACGGATCAGGGCGCCCAGCTCGCGTGCTGACAGGCCGGTCAGGTCAATGCTCATTTACGGTTACTCCGGAAACTAATGTGTGGACGGGACAAGCCAGTCCATGGCGTCGGCGGACAGAATAGAGATGAATTAATCACAGCACAAATGCAGGCGGGTCATGGCGTGGCGGCATGCAGGCGCCGTCGCGGTGATTTTGACCGGATTATGTCCGCTGCAATATCGGGGAAGGCCGCGGCAAAAAAAAAGACCGGGGCAGGCCCCGGTCGTTTTTGCTGATCAGCCCTGCAGTCGCTGCAGCAGGGTGGCCTTGTCCAGGCTCTCCGCCTCGCTGGCGCGGCGCGCGCGGTACTCGTAGGTACCGGCGGCCAGGCCGCGTTCGCTGACCACCACGCGGTGCGGGATGCCGATCAGTTCCATGTCGGCGAACATCGCGCCCGGGCGCAGGCCGCGATCGTCGAGCGCGGCGTCCAGGCCCGCGTCGCGCAGCTCCTGCAGCAGGCTGGCTGCGGCATCGGCCACGGCGGCATCGCCCTTCGGGTTGATCACGCACACCACGACCTGCCACGGCGCCATCGCGTCTGGCCAGATGATGCCGGCCTCGTCATGGTTCTGTTCGATCGCGGCAGCCACCACGCGCGAGATGCCGATGCCGTAGCAGCCCATCGCCATCACCGCCGCCTTGCCGTTTTCATCCAGCACGGTGGCATCCAGCGTTTCGGCGTACTTGCGGCCCAGCTGGAACACGTGGCCGACTTCGATGCCACGGGCGATCTTCAGTTCACCGCCGTCCACGGCACGATCACCGGCACGCACGTTGCGGATGTCGGCCACTTCCGGTTCCGGCAGGTCGCGGCCCCAGTTGACGCCGGCCAGGTGGAAACCGGCCTCGTTGGCGCCGACGACGAAGTCGGCCATTGCCGCCACTTCGCGATCGGCGACCACGCGGATGGCCTTGGCCGGGGCGACCGGGCCGAGGAAGCCCGGCACGCTGCCCAGGTACTCGGCGATTTCCGCCTCGCTGGCGAAGCGCTGCTCGTCCAGCCCGGCCACCTTGGCCAGCTTGATCTCGTTGACCTCATGGTCGCCACGCACCAGCACCAGCACGAACTGCTGTGCCTCGCCTTCGCCGGCGATCAGTGCCACCGACTTCACCGTGCGCTGCAGATCGATGCCGAGCAGGGCCGCGACGTCCTCGCAGGTCTTCTGGGTGGGGGTATCCACCTTGCGCATCGTTTCGGTGGCGGCCGCACGCGGTGCCGGATCGGCGGCGATCGCCGCCTCCATGTTGGCCGCGTAGTCCGAACCGGTGGAGAACACCAGTGCGTCTTCGCCGGAGTCGGCGATCACGTGGAACTCCTGCGAGGCATCGCCACCGATCGCGCCGGAGTCTGCCTGCACCATGCGGAAGTCCAGGCCGAGGCGGGTGAAGATGCGGCTGTAGGCCGACTTCATGTTCTCGTACTCGCGCACCAGGCACTCATCGTGCAGGTGGAACGAATAGGCGTCCTTCATCAGGAACTCGCGCGCGCGCATCACGCCGAAGCGCGGGCGGATCTCGTCGCGGAACTTGGTCTGAATCTGGTAGAAGTTCACCGGCAGCTGCTTGTAGCTGGACAGCTCGCTGCGTGCGAAGTCGCAGGCGGCTTCTTCGGCGGTCGGGCTGTAGCAGAACACCTGGTCCTTGCGGTCCTTGATCTTCAGCAGCTGCGGGCCGAACTTCTGCCAGCGGCCGGTCTGCTCCCACAGTTCCTTCGGCTGGATGGTCGGGATCTGGAATTCCACCGCGCCGGCCCGGTCCATTTCCTCGCGAACGATGCGCTCGACCTTGCGCAGCACGCGCAGGCCCAGCGGCGACCAGGTGTACAGGCCCGACGCAAGCTTGCGGATCATGCCCGCGCGCAGCATCAGCCGATGGCTGGTCAGCTCGGCGTCGCTGGGGGTTTCCTTGGTGGTGTGCAGGTGGAACTGGGAGAGGCGCATCGTCGGCTTCGGATAACGGCAGAGACGTCTATTCTGCCAGCCCGGCCGGGGGGAGGGGTATCGGCAGGGCTGCGCCCTGCACCCGCGGTACTGCCGGCCGCTGGCCGGCAACATCAAGAGCAGAGGCCCACATTCCGTGGGTTGGCGGGGTGTGAGCCGCATGGATGCGGCGACCAAGCCTTATCTGATCGGAATCTGGCAGCGTAGGTGTCGAGAGCCGGCGTGGGCCGCCGTGTAAGCCTGGATCTCGACGATCGCCATGTAGCTTGGCGCCCACGCCGGAATCTCCCTTGATCCGCC